>JBCCTF010000089.1:0-15766 GCA_039198765.1 Pseudomonadota bacterium | reverse complement strand
TCAGGATCTACCCGGGGTCGCCTTGGGAGAACGGCTACAATGAGCGATTCAATGGGACGCTCAGACACGAAGTGCTCAACATGGAATGGTTCACTACCATCCGCCAGGCCCGCACCGTCATCGGACGATGGCTCAGACAGTACAACCAGATCCGCCCGCACCAAGCCCTGAACATGCGCCCACCCGTCCCAGAAACTCTATCAACAAATGGCCCAGAGTGATGGGGCCGGACAATATCACGGGTAACGCAGCAGGCCATCTCGCCAGGCTACGCGGTGAGGTGATCCTGCTCGGTGAAACACGGCTCAACCTCCGCGGGATCGTCCACAACGCCATCTGTGCCCTTGCAAGCAAGAATGATGCCGAAATCCAAGAAAGAATGTCGGTAAGTCAAAAAGAAAAGTCAACAAAGCCAGATCTTGTTCTAAAACCTGACAAGTCTGATCCACCTGATTCTCTCTTGCCATGCGGGTGGATTTTTTAGATGATACTTGAGCACAGTTCGTCGGAGAGTACGGATGACGGGCCAGTCCCGCGCGTCGAGGGACCTGCTCTGTCAGCGCGCCACCAGAAGCTTTGGAGCCCGCGTCGAGTTCGCACGCAAAAGGCGCGGCTGGACCCAGAACGACCTTGCCGAAGAAATCGGCTGCAGCCGTCACGTCGTGCAGCGCCTCGAAGCAGGTCGCTCCCCTCCCTGCGGAAAAAACATCTTCCTCTTGGCTGCAGTCCTCGGTGTCTCGTTGAACGAACCAGAAGATCCCGCGGCAGAACACGCGAACAGCAACAGCGATACCAGCCCGCTTGATCTCACCCGTGAGGACATCATTGCACTGATCAATTACCGCTTGAGACGAAAACCCAAAGCCCAAACCACGTTCCTCAAGATGATCGACCTCACCCAACGTACCGACGAAGAACTCAAACAGGTGTTCCAAGAAGTCTGGGGCGAAGAGATCGCTGTAAGGGATGACGATCAGTGACGATTGTCGCCCTTGGCACAAAAGAGTCCAGCGATAAGGTGAGACGCTTTTCGGGCCGGCGCAGGCAAGTCGCGCGTGTCATTGTCCAACTCTGCTTCTCAACCGCAAAGCCTGAACGACGACGATCTTGTTGAAGCGCGACGTGTTTGCGCTGTGCTGGTCAATCGATATGGCGACAGGTTTCTTCCGTACTTCGATCTTCTCGACTCCGAGTGTGAGCGGCGCACTTCTAAGCGCGAGCGCTTAGCCAAGTGCCTCAAACAGGACAGCGATCAGGGAACGCTTCATCGAAAACGGCGAAGATATCATCGGTAAACGGATGAACGATCTTCATCAGTTCGTCGCGCCGGTAAGCTAAGCTTCCCCCATCGCCGTAGGCTGGCCGATCAGTCCGGTGACCCATCAAGAGGCACCGCAGTCCGTAATCGATGTTCGCTTCCTGCATCCGCTTCTCAAAAGAGCGACGGAATGAGTAAACTCGGTGGAGTGGCGTCGGGAAGAAATCACGCGACTTGAACGCTTTCATGACACTTGCGGAGAAGAGCTCGTTCCGATCGTGGTAGTGCGGAAAGCCTTCCTGTGCGCGCTTAGCGGCCTCCAGCGACACACCGACTAACGGGATCTCTCGGATCGAGCTTTCCGTTTTGATCTCACGTTGACGCCTTGGACGGATTAAGATGTGAGGAATATCGTCGCTGAGCGCTATATCGTCAGCCTGCAGATTGATAATCTCGCTAGGCCTACAACCGGTCTCAATCAACATGTAGACAGCGAGTTGTAAATCAGGCTTCAGGCCCTGGAACGCTCCGGGTGAAAGGATTTTCGTCCGAACCCAATCATCTTCGAACGCTGGGACTTCAACACGGGTCTTACCCTTGAAGAACATGTTGCGGAAAGGATTAGCCCGTGTCTCCTCTCCAATATGCGTGAAATAAGACGTATACAGCACACGTACATTCCCAAGGTGCCGATTGGCTGTGCTTGGCGTGACAGGCTTATCTCCGCTCTTCGGCTTGAGCATCCTTTCGGTCCAATAGCGCTGAAACCTCTGGGCGTGCTCTCTCGTAATATCTGTAAGCGGAATATCTCCGATGCAGTCGATGAAGTAGCTCACAGAAAGCCGCTTCACCTTCCGCCACTGATACTTTTGCCGTTCCGATTTGTTGTATTGCTCATCAACGGCGATATCCTCGAAGTAGATCTCCAAGGCTTCGCTGATAAGTGGGCTGGGTTGCTCAGCACCCCCGAGCAGCGCCTCAGCCTTAAAGGCAGCGCGTGGCTCGTTGCCCTCAACAGCCTTGCTAAGCGCCAACACGCGCCGGGCAATTTCATCAAGATCAGGGTTGTCCAGGAGTGTGGCCATCGGCTTGTGGGCAAAGCCCATCGCCAGCGCCTCTTGACGCTGGGCTTCGTACAAAGCCCGCAGACTTTTGCCGTCGACGCTGCCGTCTTGCCTGCCTGTTGCCGCCGCGACCGCTAGCGAAGACCAATAGGCATCGTCGGCCCGCGCGAGCTCATCACGCCGCATCCGGGCAATCTCTAACGACGATGTGCCCAAACTCTCACGCACAAAGCGCCGTGAATCGAAACACTGGAACTTCTTCGGTACACGTCGTTGATAGTGCCAAACCGACCCCCTCAGAAGGAGATGTCGATCCGGTTTGACTGCGCTTGCCATAAGCGCATTGTATCACAGAGTGTACGCAAAATGTATCGCAAACCGTTCGCCTCGAGACAAAACCCTACGCTGCCTCGCCGAAAACCTTGGCAATTCAGTATCCTAAGAAAAGACTATGTGATTATAATGGTGCGGTCGAGAAGCGTCAAGTCCGATTTTTATTTTAACAATTTCAATCGTTTATAGAATTTCGGTATCGAAACTGTAGTGCGTTTTGAAGTGCAACTATCGAGCTTCCAACCCATTCGGGGAACGCGTGCGATACAACTTCGAGAGATACCCCGCCGCGGTATTTGGCCTATTAATCCTTCTATGCTACCGTTCTCTTCGATGACTACGGTTTTCCGCATAATCCTCTTGGCCGCTGCGATCTTTCTGAGCGCTCAGCCGGTGATGGCGTGCTGCCTGCTAGGGCATTCCGAAGCCGTTGAGGTCACGCCTCCTTGCCATGAGATGCCCTCCGAAGAGGATGGTACGGGAAGTCTGCCGGGCGACGTTTGTCCGGGGTGCTCGGATTGCGAAACGGTTCTTGCGGCCAGTGATCTAAAGCCGAGCAAACCACTGCTCGATCCGTCATTCGCCAAGGCTGTGCTCCACGCCTCAGCTCAGATCGCTGAAGTTCCTGACGTCACCCTCAATGGCGCGACGGGTCCACCGAGAACTTCGCTCAACCCCGACCAAAATCCGGTCTCTCTCTACCAAAAGCTCCTGATCTGATCGGGAAGACGCGCAGGCGTGATCCGCAAGCGCGATTTCTCATTTCATCGATCTTGGAGCTTTCATGCGTTTTCTGACAATTCTTGTGTTGTGCTGGCTGCCGTCTGGCGCCGTCGCGCAGACTCTCGGTGAGCTTGAGGACATTCTCCGGGCGCATCCGTCGCTTGCCGCCCTTGGCTATGAGACCGAAGCGGCACGCGAGCTTAGCCGCGCCGCAACGGGCCTTCCGGATCCGGTCGTCTCCTTCGGCATCAACAATCTTCCGGTGAGCGATCCGGCGTTCGATCGGTTCCTGCCCACCAACCGTGCCATCGGTGTGAGGCAGGACTTTCCAAACCTTGCCGGGCGTCGTGCCAGGGCATCGCAAGCGCAGGCTAGGGCTGGAATATCAGAGGCCATGAAGAAGGCGCGTTTTAGCGCGCTGCGGGCCGAGCTTATCATCCTTCTGCACGAGAAGGACCGCATCGCAGCAGAACGGGGTCTCGCGAAGGAGCGTCAGGAGAAGTACGACCGCCTTTCCGAGGTTGCGTCTGCAGAAGTTAGCGGCGGGCGTCCGGTCGTCTTCCGTCTAGCTGAGATCGAGGCCGAACGTGCAGGCGTCGCTCGGCAACTTGCCGCGCTTCTCGAAGCGGAGGCTGCGGCGAATGCGGCGCTAATCAATCTCGTAGGTTTCGTGCCCGACGCCGCAGCGCCCGCGGTCGAGGCGGTCGCTTGGGACAGCGATCCTTCAAAATTCCATGCCGTTCGTGTTCTGGTGAACGATATCGAGCGGGCCGAAGGCGCCGTCGACGAAGCGCGGGCCGCCTTCCGGCCCAATTGGGGTGCGCAACTCACCTACCAGCAACGCGAGGAAGGCTCAGGCGCACCTGGGGAAGTCTTCGCCGGAGACGACTGGGTGTCCGGCATGGTCACCGTGACCGTTCCGCTCTGGGCCGGTCGAAGCCAGGCTCCCAGGCTTCGCGCTGCAAAAGCGCAAGAAGCTGCTGCCCGCTCGAGCTACCTAGCAGCGGCCCGCTCCGCCCGGGCGCGCTACGAAGCCCTCCGGTCACAGATAGAAAGCGCGCGATCCCAGGCCGCAATCCTCGAAGCAGAGATGGCAGCGGTCGAAGACGAGATCGCAAGCCAGCTGCGGACCTATGAGAGCGGGGTGGGTGACTATGCCCCTGTTATCGATGGCGAGATCACTCTTCTCCGACTCCGGACCGAAAGGGTCCGTGAGCGTGTGCGGACTGCCCAGTCGGCGGCACGCTTGAACAGCCTTCTGGTGGCGCCATGAGAGTTCTGAGCCTTCTTGTCGTCGCCCTCCTAGCCGCATGCGGTGATAATTCTCCTCAGCGTACCGATGCCGCTGACACCGAGACCAGCGAGGAGGCGCTCTATACCTGCCCCATGCATCCGCACTACATTTCGACGGACCCTGACGGTTCCTGCCCGATCTGCGGCATGGACCTTGTCTCTGCTGGTGCTGCCGACACGATCCCGGAGGCCGGCGCTCAAGGGATCGCGGTATCGCCTGAGATCATCCAGACGATCGGTGTCAGGACGGAATTGGTCAGGCGGACTTCGTTGCGCCGGACCCTCCGGGCCTTCGGCACGGTCGAAGCCAATGAGCGCAGGGAAACCGTGGTCGCTTCACGCCTTGAAGGGTGGATCGAGGAGCTGGCGGTCAGGGCGGAAGGCGATGCCGTGGAAGCGGACACCATCCTCTACCGCGTCTACAGCCCGAACCTGATCGCGGCCCAGAAAGACTATCTTAACGCCCTCGATATCGGCAACGAACGTCGCATCGAGGCGGTGCGTCAACGCCTTGTTTCCCTCGGCATGCAGGACCCATCCATCCGCGAGCTGGGCCGGACACGCTCTGTCATCGAGCGCCTTCCGATCCGGGCCGACCGAGGCGGCATTGTCGCCGAACTCAATGTGCGAAGCGGCGACTATGTGAAACCCGGCGACGCCATCATGACGCTTCAGTCCTACGACGATGTCTGGGTGATGGCCGAGATCCCCGAGCAGGACCTCCACCTCGTCACAGCGGGCGCCGAGGCGAGCCTCGCGTTTCCGAGCGCTCCCGCCCTCGGGGGGTCGGGCGAGGTCGACTACATCTACCCGACCATCGACCCCGCGACGCGAACGGGGCGCCTACGGATTGTTGTCGGCAATGCGTCGGGCAGTCTTCGGCCGGGCGCCTATGCCGACATCCGCATTGAAACCGATGCGGGTACGGTGCTCGCGGTCCCCTCCGAAGCAATCCTGCGCGACAGCCGCGGTGCCCATGTGATCGTGGCGCTCGGCGAGGGCCGGTTCCTTCCGCGTGCCGTCACCACGGGCCTGCCTGCAGGGGGCGTGACCGAAGTGACCGCCGGCCTTGAGGAGGGAGAGCGGGTCGTTTCGAGCGGCCAGTACCTTCTCGACAGCGAAGCTAAGCTCCGTGCTGGGTTTTCCGCCCTCAGCCGCCCGGCTGCAGGTCCGCAAACCCCGCTCAGCGAAATCCCTGTCGATCAGGCAGACCTTGGACAGATCGACCACTTCGTCGACATGGCCCTCTACTTCCACGAGGCCCTGACCGATGGGTACAGCATCGAGCCGAGCTTCATCGACCCGGTGCTGGCGCTTGGAGAGGTCCTGTCCGCCCGCTTCGCCGGGACACGGCTTGCCCCCATCATCGAGGGTGCGCAAGCTGCGCTTCGCGAAGCGCGGGTGGCGGAGGAAGGCAACGGCCTCCCGGATGCCCTCGCATCGTTGATGGCGAGCCTAGACCCCTGGCTGGTGGGCGGAGCACCCCAGCACTACGCAGGAAAGGACCTCGTTCTGTTCGAGGACACCGCCGGCCGCCGTTGGGTCCAGGAAGGTGGCACGGCTCAGAACCCCTTTGGCGACGAGGCTTTCGAAACCGTCGACTGGCCCCGGCGCATAGCATCGGTTCAGCCTGCTGGACCGCGTCCCATCGATCCCCATGCGAACCATTAGGGGGCGATGATGACGGATACCCACCAGTACGACCTGATAGGCCACGACCCCTCCCGGTCATGGGTTGCAGGCCTGATCGAATGGTCCGTCGCCAACCAGCTGATCGTGCTGCTCGCTGCGGCGGCCCTCGCTGTCTTCGGCTGGATCGCTGCTCGGGAGACACCGCTCGATGCCATCCCGGACCTGACCGACACGCAAATCATCATCCGCACCGACTTTCCCGGGCAGAGCCCCCAGATCGTCGAGGATCTCGTCACCTATCCTCTGTCCTCGAACCTTCTTGGCCTGCCGCGCACGAAAGACGTACGCGCATCGTCGATGTTCGGGACGAGCTTCGTCTACGTCATCTTCGAGGACGGTGTCGATCTCTACTGGGCCCGAAGCCGCGTCCTTGAGGCGCTGTCGCGGATCGGGCCGGAATTACCCGCGAACGCCGTTCCGCAGATCGGACCGGACGCCACGGGTGTCGGCTGGGTCTATCAATATGCCCTCGTGGACCGCAGTGGCGGGACCGATCTGGCCGAGCTGCGCTCCATTCAGGACTGGTTCCTGAAGCTCGAGCTCGCACGGGTCGAAGGCGTGGCGGAAGTGGCTTCCGTCGGCGGCTTTGAGCGTGAGTACCAGGTGCTGGTCGATCCCAATCGCCTGCGCTCCCACGGCGTCTCCCTCGTCCGGCTTGGCGAGGCCGCGCGGACCGCATCGAGCGAAGTGGGCGGGCGGGTCCTGGAGCAGGGCGAGACGGAGTTCATCATCCGCTCCTCCGGATACGTCGATGAGCGCAGCGACCTCGAAACCGTCGTCGTCTACGCCGTGGACGGATCGCCTGTTCTCCTCCGGGACGTCGCCCGTATCATCGAAGGCCCGGCGTTGCGCCGCGGCATCACGGAGCTGAACGGCGAGGGCGAGGTGGTCGCAGGCATCGTGGTCATGCGTGACGGTGAGAACGCGCTCCAGGTCATCGAGCGCGTCGAGGAGAAGCTCGAGGAGCTTTCCCGTGGGCTGCCCGATGGCGTCGAGATCGTCACGGTCTACGATCGCGCCCCGCTGATCGAGGGCGCTGTCTCCTACCTTACCGAGAAACTGATCGAGGAGGGCATCGCCGTCGCCCTCGTCATTTTCGTCTTCCTTCTCCACATCCGCTCGTCGTTGGTTGCGATCATCAGCCTACCGCTCGGCGTACTCGGCGCCTTCCTCATCATGTCGTTTCAGGGCGTGACGGCCAACATCATGTCCCTCGGCGGGATCGCCATCGCCATCGGAGCGATGGTGGATGCGGCCATCGTCCTGGTGGAGAACGCCGGGCGGAAGCTGGCCGACCTGCCGGAGGACGCGCCGAAAGATGAGCGCCGGGACGCCATCCTCGCTTCCGCGAAAGAGGTGGGTCCGGGTATCTTCTTCTCCCTCCTGATCATCACGGTCAGCTTCCTGCCGGTCTTTGCCCTCACCGGGCAAAGCTTCCGCCTCTTCAGCCCGCTTACCTTCACCAAGACCTACGCGATGGCGTTTGCGGCCATCCTCTCGGTGACCTTGGTGCCGGTGCTGATGATGTACCTGCTGCGCGGTCGGTTCAGGCGGGAGGACGAGAACCCGGTGAGCGGTTTCTTCGTCCGGCTCTACCGTCCTCTCCTGTCTCTCGCTCTGAAGTTCCGTTGGGCAACCCTTGGGCTTGCGGCGCTTCTCACTGCGAGCGTGATCGTGCCGATGAACCGTCTGGGTTCGGAGTTCATGCCGGCGCTCTACGAAGGCGAACTCCTTTATATGCCCACCACCCTGCCCGGTGTCTCGGCGACCAAGGCGCGGGAGCTTCTCGGGCAGACGAACCGGATCATCATGACCGTGCCGGAGGTCGAGCGGGCTTTCGGCAAGGCGGGCCGAGCAGATAGCGCGACGGACCCTGCGCCCCTGACGATGATCGAGACCTGGATCGAGCTGAAGCCGAAGTCGGAATGGCGCCAGGGCGTGACCGCCGAGGACATCACCCGTGACCTCAACGCCCGGCTGGCGATCCCCGGGCTCGTCAATTCCTTCGGCTACCCCATCAAGATCCGTATGGACATGGTTTCCACCGGGATCAGAACCCCTGTGGGTATCAAAGTCACAGGAGACGACCTGTCAGGGATCGAAGAGGTCGCCCGCCGGATCGAAGCAGTCGTCGCGGACATTCCCGGCACCCGCTCCGCCTTTGCCGACAGGGTCCTCGGCGGGCGCTATCTGGAGATCGAGCCGGACCGCCTCGCCCTCGCCCGGCACAATATCGACATGGGCACCTTCCAGACGGTCATCCAGATGGCCCTCGGCGGCATGCGGATGAGCCAGTCTGTGGAGGGGCGCGAGCGCTATGACATCATCCTGCGTTACGATCGTCCGTTTAGGGAGGACATGGAGGATCTTAGCAATATCCTCGTGGCCTCTCGCTCCGGAGCGCAGATCCATCTCGGTGAGCTGGCAGACATCGCCTATGCCGAAGGCCCGCCGATGATCCGTTCAGAGAACGCCCGCCTCACCGGCTGGGTGTTTGTCGACATAGAAGGCCGCGACATGGGCTCCTATGTGGCCGAGGCGCGCGAGGTGATTGCCGATGCCGTCGACCTCCCGCCAGGCTATGCCGTTGCCTTTTCCGGGCAGTACGAAGAGTTCGAGAAGGCGAACGCACGGCTTCGGGTGGCGATCCCCGCCACGGTGGCGATCATCTTCCTCCTCCTGATGCTGCATTTCGGCAGGCTCGACCGGACCCTGATGATCATGCTGTCCCTGCCCTTCGGCCTTGTGGGCGGACTTTGGGCGGTATGGCTGGCCGGCTACAACCTGTCCGTCGCGGTCGCGGTCGGCTTTATCGCCCTCGCCGGGATCGCGGTGGAGACGGCGGTGGTCATGCTTCTCTATATCGACGCGGAGGTCAGGGAGCGTCGTCCGAAGACACTCGAGGCAATGCTGGAAGCCGTGGCTCACGGTGCGGCCCTCCGTCTCCGTCCCAAACTGATGACCGTCCTGACAGTCTTCGCAGGTCTGCTGCCGATCTTTCTCACCACAGGCATCGGCTCCGACGTTATGCGCCGGATCGCCTTGCCGATGGTGGGCGGCATGGCATCGACCCTTCTTCTCACCCTGCTCGTCCTGCCGTCGCTCTACGCACTGTGGGTCGGGCGAACGTTCGACAGAAGCGAAACGGCTTCAGCAAGAGCGAACCCTCCCCCCTCCTACAACCCAACCGGAGAACGATTGTGATCTTGAAACTCTCTAGCCTTGCCGTCGCTGCAGCGCTCACACTTGTTGCCTGCGGCGGCAGCGATCAGGCGCCTGAGCCCTCAGCCGAAACGATGAGCGAGGGGCCAATGGACCATGCAGGCCACGACATGTCCGGCGATACGGGCCACGCACTCGGCACCATCGTCTCCGTTGCTGACGGCGAGCTCGGTATTGCCCACGGCCCCATCGAAGGGATCGGCATGGGCGCCATGACCATGCTCTTCGGAACCATGGGCGACGTTGATGCAACGGCATTTGCGGAAGGCGACGAAGTCTTCTTCATGGTCAAACGAGGCCGCGACGGCTCCTACCGGATCATGGCGATCTGCGACACGGGCGAAGCCGGAGCCGACTGTCTGGGCGGCATGATGCAGCACGACGACTAGCCTGAAGGGAAAGGTGACACCATGGCGATGCTCAAATGGTCCGTACGCATCCACAAATGGATTGCACTGCTGATCGGCGTCCAGATCCTTCTCTGGATCGCCGGGGGCTTCATCATGAGCGTCGTGCCGATCGAGCAGGTCCGCGGTGAGCACAAAGTGGCGGCCGAAGAGCCGAAGGCCCTCTCGCCCCATGGCATGGTCTCTCTCGCAGAGCTTTCGGATCGCCACGCCCTTCCCGACATGCTCGCAGCGGAGACCGGCACGGTTCTGGGAGAGCCGGTCTGGCGCATTCGTCTCATGGACGGACGTCAGGCCACCTTCAGCGCCCGGACGGGAGCTGAACTGACCCCCATCAGGAAAGACGTCGCCCGCTCCATTGCGCTTGCTGACTATTCCGGTTCAGGGTCCCTTGAGACTCTCGACCGGCTCGAAGAGCTTCCCGGCGAGATCGGCGGCGCCGCGCCGGTCTGGCGCGCCGTCTTCGATGATCGGGACTCAACCACCCTCTATATCGACCCCGATCGGGCGGAGGTGCGTTCCCGACGCTCAGCGACCTGGCGGTTCTACGACTTCTTCTGGAAGCTGCACATTATGGATTATGACGATGGAGCGGACTTCAACCACCCCCTCCTCGTGACCGCGGCGGGCGCCGGCCTGGTCGCAGCCCTGTCGGGGCTCTCGCTCCTCTTCATCCGCATGCGCCGGGTGGTCCTCGTGGAGCGCAACAAGCGTCGTGCCCGCGTCAGCTGACCTACTTCTTCCGGCCGCCGAGCACCGCAACGAGCTCTTCGACCTTCTCGCGTCGGTCTTCGACGCTGTCCGAGGTCAGGGCGTGTTCGACGCATGTCGAAAGGTGGTCATCGAGGATCACCTTTTCGAGGGCTGAGAGTGCAGCCTTGATCGCCTGCACCTGTCGGACGACGTCTATGCAGTAGCGTTCGTCATCGACCATCTTGCCAATACCTCGCACCTGCCCCTCAATCCGGGCAAGGCGGCGCTTGGCAGCGAGCTTGGTGTCGCTTTGCATGGCATACTCCCTATGGAGTATCGGACCTAAGGTTTATACTCGGGCTTCGCAACAGCGTGGGTAGCACGCACGGCTTTCTCAGCCGCTTCGGGAACAGCGGGTGTCCCCAATGCGTTTATCAATCGAATACCCTGCCAGGGTAAGCGAGGAGGAACACGAAATGGACGAGCAGAACAGCAGCTACGGTTGGTTTTTCGCGATGGTCGGCACATCGACCGCCATCATGCTTGTGCTGATGTACCTCAACACCTTTGAGCTCAGCCACGTAAAATGGAGCGAAACCCGCTTCTACATGACCTTCGTCATGGTTGCGACGATGGCGATCGTAATGCTGGCCTTCATGCTGGGCATGTACAGGAACAAGACCGTCAATCTGGCCATCTTCATCGGCAGCGCAATCGTCTTCGCCGCATCCCTTTTCCTCGTGCGAAGCCAGACCACTGTCGAGGACGAGTCCTGGATGCGCGCGATGATTCCCCACTCTATCGCCATCCTGACCTCCGAGCGCGCAAGCATCAGCGACGTCAGAGTGCAAGAGCTGGCGGATGAGATCATCAGGGCCCAACGCCGTGAGATCAAGGAAATGGAGTGGCTTCTGAACGACATCGCCGAAAACGGCGAGGCGCGGACGGAAGCCGAAGCAGAAGCGCGCCGGAGTTCGACGGAGACGCCTGATCCAGCCGCTTGATCTCGGCAGTCCTGAATGATACCCCCATGGGGTACCTGGAGGTTCCATGACCACGATCATCGATTCCCGAACGGGCGTTGCTTCGAATACGGAAAAAACGGCGCGGCTTCACCGGATGGTGATGCCCGGTCACACTTGTCCTTACGGTCTCAAGTCGAAATGGTACCTTGAGCGCAAGGGCTTCACAGTCGAGGATCATCACCTCGAGACCCGCGAGGAAACCGACGCTTTCAAGGAAAAACACGGGGTGAAAACCACACCCCAAACCTTCATAGACGGCAAGCGAATCGGCGGCTTCGAGGCCCTCAAGCACCATTTCGACAGCTCCCTCGCCAAGAAGGAAGGCGAGAAGACCTACACCCCCGTCCTCGTCATCTTCGGTGTCTGTGCACTGATGGCATGGGGCGCCAGCTTCGTGGCCACTGGGCAGGTCTTAAGTGTCCGAGGCATCGAATGGTTCGCCGCCTTCTCCATGGCGGTGCTCGCCATCCAGAAGCTTCGGGACGTCGAGAGCTTCTCGACCATGTTCCTGAACTACGATCTTCTCGCAAAACGCTGGGTTCCTTATGGATATGTCTATCCGTTTGCAGAGGGTCTAGCCGCAGTCCTGATGATCGCAGGAGGCGCCCTCGCTCTCATCGGCTCACCGATTGCCCTGGTCATCGGCACCATCGGAGCTGTCTCAGTTTTCAAGGCGGTCTATGTTGAGAAGCGCGACCTCAAATGCGCCTGCGTCGGCGGCAACTCGAACGTGCCGCTCGGCTTCCTCTCATTGACCGAGAACCTGGTGATGATCGCCGTGGGCATCTGGATGCCGGTCAAGATGTTGGTGCTGGGCTGATGCCGAGAAGGCGGCACGGCATTTGCCCTCCGCCAATTTATTATTCTGTATGCCGAGTACTATAGTCTCGTCGAAGGTGGAATATCAGCCGTCAGTAAGTCATCCGCACAGCAGCGCCGTCAGTTGGGGCGAAAATGGAGCCCAAAGTCGCTGTGAGCACTAACTAAGGCTACGAAAAAAGGCAGCCTTTCTCTATGGGGTAAAGTGGCGATAAGCATACGCGTCATTATCGGCGCAGGAACGTTTTCCCTCACGGGCCAGGTCGCGGAACTTGGGTGCGACATCCTCTCCTTTGCCTTTTTCCTTGCGGCGGCCAACGATCTGTTCTCAGACCATAGCTATTTCAAAGTATCCAGTGTCTATCCGTCCGCAGGCGGAAGCGCTATGATCCACATGAAGAGCGTAGGGCGAGAGCACGATCACCAGTGCAGCGTCTCTCCTCATCGTCTTTTCGATGATTATCGATGAAAGTTTCTTGGAGCATATGTTCGGCCGCTATACACTGAGGACGTGGGGGGTCGAGCAACGCATCTCCCTCATCCCGGTCTTCGCCGTTGGCCTAATGATGTTGAGACGGATCGAAGTTACATAAGCAGTTGCAGACAAGATCGCCCCCCCGCCCGCAAGGAGCTGGTCTCGACAGGCAGATCGCTCGGAGCACGAACAACACTCTTGCTGCCCACTATTCTGAACGCCTCGGCGGCAAGTAGCATATCCGGGTAGAGCAACTGCTCGTGTCGCCTCTCATCCACGATCGCCGCACAGGTTGGCCGCTCACCCGTCGAACGGCCTCCTCATGGCATCCAATTGCGTGGGACTGATGAAGACCGCCGTCGACGCGAAAAGGTTCGGACGCTCCTCGAGAAACAACGCGATCTCTTCGGTCGCTTCCCGGCCGATCTTTCGCGACGCGGTCAGGGGATAGATGTGGAGACATCGGCAGGGTGCGTTCAGCGCCACGATGTCATCGTCGCATGCGCGTTCGAAGAGCATCACACCCTTATGGTTTGGCATCATCATAAGTCAGCGCTCCGGTCCCATGATCGTCGTCGCGATTGCCACGGCCACGAGGACCAAGGCGAAGAGCACGGCCTCTCCCACGAGGACCTTCCGTAAAAGGACGATACCGCCGGACCGCTCGTTCTTGATCCGCGAGGTCACGATTGTCTTGTTGTAGGCGCCGAGCGCCAGCGCCGCCGCCGCAAGGAGAGACTTCGTGAGGAGCAGCCGCCCGTAATCCGTCGTGAACACCGGTTCGATGCCTCCGGCGAGGCGCAAGAGAAGCGCGATCCCCAAGACAAAAGCTAGCGGGACAACCCAGAGGGCGATGGCGCTGAACCGCTCGAGGGTGGCGATCGACGGCTGCTCTTGTCGTCCCTTCTTCGGGAACAGGGTCAGCGGAGCCGCGATCCAGAACCCGGCAAGCGCGACGTGGGCAATGACCGCCAGTGGGCTCAGAAGCGGGTCGGCGACGCCCTGCGTATGCCCACCAAGCCCAAAGCCCGAAATGACGAGCAACGCACCGACAAGCGGGACGGCTGATGAGGCGGACCAGCGGCTCCCGACAAGGCACGCGCCGCCCAGGACGAAGACGATGATCTGTAGTCGTCCAGCTTCCCACACGAAGGGCACCATCGACCCATCGAAAGGCGCGCCCAAACCGCCGCCGAGTTGGAAGACCATCAGCAGGAAACGCGCTGCCACGAAGGCGAGAAGGACGAGGCCTAGGACAGGCAGCAACCGCGTCGGCGCGGGCAGACCGACCTGTCGGTGCACCACCAGACCCACAGCAAACAGGGAAGAGCCGTAGAGGCCCACCTTGACTAGGATCAGAAGCGCATTCAGCGCCAAGGCATCAGCCCTCGATATCGAAGGCGATGGTACCAAGCATCACATGGCCATCCTTCGCCATGGCCCGCCATTCGATCTCGAAGGAACCCGTCCCAAGGGCTGGCAATGCCGCTTCGTAATCCGCAGCAAACCCATCATCGGGTTGGAAGGAAAGATCTTCGTCCTCCATGCCCGGGCCGCTGACCGTCAGCGCAACCAACCGAACGTCGCCGCCGAAGGAGAACGTCAGCTCCTCGGGAGCCTGGGACAGCATGGCCCCGTCTTCGATCGACGAAGCCGTGATCGACACATGGGCCAGGGCCTGACTGCTGAAGATCGCCATCAGGGACGCGGCAAGAACGGCGAGGTTTTGTCGGATGGTCATGAGGGTCTCCTTGCTCAGAAAATTCAATATACCCCACAACGGTATATAGCAATGGAACTACGGCACGGTCGAAGGAGCCTTACGCGGCTCGCTTCAACGGCGGCAACGGGATCGATCCGTTCAAGACCAGCCATCCCTCAATGTGGTGTTCTGATGCAGCTACGGAGTTCGATACAGTGCCCAATCGCAAAAAAGCCCCTTTTCGGCGTGAAATGACAATCGGGCGGACATCTTTCCACCAGCGTGATTTCGATGCCGCGTTCCACCACTTCGAAAGGGCACACATCCTAGGCCAGCGCTGGCTTCTGACCCACCTTTCCTCTCATTGGTGGATGCTGCGCGTAGCGCTTGCCCGGCTGGACGGTCGCGAGATCCGTGGCCAGCTCAGCAGGCTACTCGCGGTCTTCCCGGGCTACGCCTTCGGCTGGGTTCCCAAGGGAAACACTGGCGGTGCAAACGTTCACCCCCTCAAACCGATGGCGATCCCAGAAGATCTCCGAGCGGATCTCGGTCGTTACAGCGTCAGCCTCGATGTCCTGGGGCGCCTACTGTTCTGGGCGATCGTCGCGGCAGGAAGCGGCTTCGCTTTAGCCGAGTATGACCGCCGCCGCGACGCGATGGCCTTCGAAGCGGCCTGGGCAGAACGGCCAACACCCAAGGTCACGAGCCTCGGTTCGGTGGATCGGCTCGAAATCCTTCCGCTCGTCGGATGGCTGACCGACAAGAACGGTTTGCGGACCGAGGCCGGAGTGTCGCTGCTGATCAAGGCTGATGACCTCACAATCCTCTATGATTTCGGGCTGAACGCCGCCTCCGAGACCCCTTCACCTCTCGAAACGAACATGGAGGTTCTCGGCGTCGATCCGGCGGACGTTGACGCCGTCTTCGTCAGCCATGCTCACCGCGATCATGTGGGCGGAAAGCGATGGGCGCGCGCGGAATCTTTTTCTTCGGGTACGGAGCACGTCGACCTTTCCGGCGTGAAAGCTTGGGTTCCCGCGGAGCTTTCCCATCCGACCGC
>JBCCTF010000088.1:0-15987 GCA_039198765.1 Pseudomonadota bacterium | reverse complement strand
TCGTCCTCGGTTTCGGTGACGATGATTTTCGCAGGGTCGACGCCTTGGGCTTTCAGTTCGGCGGCCATCATCTCTTGGATTTCCATCTTGCCGCGGCCGCGCCGGTCGTCGTCGGCGTGGCAGAAATAAAGATCGAAGTGGCCTGCGATCGTCCGCGAAATGGCGATCACGTCTTCGTCGCGCCGGTCGCCGGGGCAGGTGGCGCAGACGATGCGTTTGCCCTTCGGCTCCAGCTGATCAGTCAGATCGACCATCGACGCGATGGCCGCTTCGTTGTGGCCGTAGTCGAGGATCACGCGGAAACCGTGCTCGTCGTAGACGTTCATCCGGCCCGGCGATTGGAAGAACGTGTTGTTGAAGGTGCGCAGGCCAGCGCGGATCTGGTCGAGGCTGAGGCCGAGCGCGTAAGCCATCGCGGCGGTGAACATCGCGTTCTCAACGTTGTGCCGTGCCTTGCCCTCCAGCGTTGCGGGGATGAGGTGCGTCCACATGAGAGGTGTCTGGCTCTCTTTATCGTAGAGAACGATCTGCTCGCCGTTCACGCCTTGCTCCAGGACCAGGGCACGCTTACCCATTTTGATGTGTTCACGGACGATCTTGTTGTTCGGGTTTTGCGTGACGTAGCAGATGTTCTTGGCTGGCGTGTGGGCTGCCATTTTTAGCGTGTAGATATTGTCCGCATTCAGAACAGCTGTGTCGCGCGCTACCTCAACAACCAGACGCTTGACGTCGGCGAGATCGTCGAGGGTGTTCACGCCGCCCAGGCCGAGGTGGTCTGAGCTGACGTTCAATACGGCGCCTACGTCGCAATACTTGTAGCCAAGCCCTGCACGTACGATACCGCCGCGTGCGGTTTCCATGACGGCCATGTCGACGTCGGGGTCGCGCAGGACCATGCTCGCCGCGAAGGGGCCGGTCATGTCGCCTTTGATCGAGACGTTGCCGTCGATCATGACGGCGTCGGTGCTGGTTTGACCCACGACGAAGCCGGCCATTTTCAGGACGTGTGCCAGCATGCGGGCGGTCGTCGTTTTGCCGTTGGTGCCGGTCAGCGCAGCGATCGGGATGCGGCTCGGCGTGCCTGCCGGGAATAGCATGTCCATGACCGCGCCGCCGACGTCGCGGGGCTCGCCCTCGGATGGGGAGATGTGCATGCGCACGCCGGGGCCAGCGTTGATCTCGCAGATCGCGCCGCCTGTTTCGCGCCAGCTTTTCGTGATGTCCGTCGTCAGAAAATCGACGCCGCCGATGTCTAGGCCGATCGCTTTGATCGCGCGCTCTGCCATCAGTTTGTTGTCCTGGTGAATCACGTCGGTGACATCGGTCGCCGTTCCGCCGGTGGAGAGATTTGCGGTCTTCCGTAGAAAGACCATTTCCTCTTCGCGGGGTACGCTGTCAAAGTTGAGGCCTGCTTCGCGCAGCACTTCTTCTTCACGCGGTCCGGTCTCAAGCCGAGTCAGCATGTTCTCATGCCCAACACCGCGGCGGGGGTCTTCGTTCACGATGTCAATCAGCTCACGGATCGTCTTGCGACCATCGCCGATCACATGGGCAGGCAGGCGCCGTGCTGCTGCACAGAGTTTGCCGTCAATCACCAGCAACCGGTGATCGGCGCCAGGGATCATTTGCTCGACCAGCACGCCGCTTCCTTCGCCGGCGGCGATATCGAAAGCGTCTTCCACGTCATCAGCAGACTGAAGGTTCACTGACACGCCGCGCCCGTGGTTCCCATCGGACGGCTTCACCACCACAGGATAGCCAATGCGGTCGGCCATCTTCACCGCGTCCTTCGCACTGCGCGCATAGGCCTGCTCTGGCACCGGCAGGCCAAGGTCGCGGAGCAGCTCCAGCGACAGCTCTTTATCCTTCGCCATGTCGACGGCGATGCAGCTCGTCTCACTCGTCAGTGCAGCTTCGATGCGCTTTTGATACTTGCCGTGTCCCAGCTGGATCAGGCTTGCATCGTTCAGCCGCATCCACGGAATGCCCCGATCATCGGCAGCGTCCACCAGCGCCTGGCCCGACGGGCCGAGCACCCGGCGACTGGCAAAGCCGATATAGTCAGCGATCTCATCGCGAATATGGAACGGCTTGCCGGGCAGGGGATCGATCAGCTCCAGCACGATCAGGCGAGCGAGGTCTCCCGCTTCAAGACCTGTCGGCCGCGACAGGTAGCTGAAGAGCACTTCGCCAGTATCCGCCGTCTCGCCGGGTACGAAACGCGCAATTTCTGCCTTCGCGCCAGCCTGCCTCTGCAGGGCGCGGGCGATGAACGCCATCACCTCGCCAAGGTGGCAGTCACTCTCGCGCATGCGCTCCGCCGCGGTCATGCCCTCACCAGCTTCATGCTGCTCGAGGCCAGGGAGATGTTCGACCAGCGCATCCGCCACGCCACGGTCATACCCGCTCAGCCGCGCGTCTCGACGCTCAGAGAAATCTACGCTCAGCCTAATAACCGGCTCTTTTTCAAAGACATTCGGCCCCACGTAGACGCGTGATCGGGTGATCTTCATCGGATGTCCTCTTCCAGGCTGGCCTTCTCACTTGCACAATCGCGCCGCCGACCACTGCAAAACGCGGGTCTCCGGCGCGAGAAAATGCTGCAAGCGGCGCGGGGAGCCGTCAATTGCGTTTATGACATTTTACCATCGGCGCCCTTAGGGCGTTGAAGTCGCTACCGTCAAAGGCAACAGACAGGTTTGCCGAAAAGGAGAGGACCGTGGCCGAAGCCTTTCGCCGTGAGACCCATCAGCTGCCCCCCACCGGTGGGCGCGATAACTTGCAGATTGAGGTGCTGAAGTTCGGGGAACCTGGCGCGCGGCCGAAGGTCTACATGCAGGCCGGGCTCCACGCCGACGAACTGCCGGGCATGCTCGTCTTACGGAAACTCGCGGCGGCTTTGGAGGAGGCGAGCCTCCGTGGTGATCTCCTCGGCGAAGTCGTCCTCGTCCCCGTCTGCAACCCGATCGGCCTGACTCACATTGCGGGCGGGTACATGGTTGGCCGGGTGGACCCGGAAGCGGGGCGCAATTTCAATCGCGGTTTCCCAGACCTCGCGGCCTTTGCTCAAGAGCGATTGAAAGAGCCTCTCGGCGATGACGCGGAAGAGAACGTCGCTGCTCTTCGCAAAGCGATGCGGAAGGGAGTCAAAAATCTGACCACGGATGATGCGTTCTCCGCATTGCAGCAGCGTCTAGTGCTCGAGGCCTGCGACGCCGACATTGTGCTCGATGTGCATGCGGATAATGAAGCGATGCTTCATCTCTATATCGGAGAGGGTCACTGGCCTGATGCCGAGGACCTCGCCGCCGACCTCGACGCGCGCGCTGTTCTGCTTACGGATGAATCGGGCGGCGCGACGTTTGATGAATGCCATGGCAATTCCTGGGCCCGGTTGCAGAGGGTTTTCCCCGATAAGCCTATTCCGCTGGCCTGTTTTGCCGCAACCGTAGAGCTCCGGTCCAACAACCAAGTGACGGAGGAGGATACCGACCGCGACTGTCGAGCACTCTTCCGGTTCCTGAACCGGCGCGGTGTTGTCAAAGGTGAGGGCGGGGCTCTGCCGCGCTTGCTGTGCGAGGCGGTATCCCTCCGCGCGATGCAACAACTCCGTTCACCGATTGAGGGGCTGGTTGTCTACCGTGCGCGCCTGGGCGATCGCGTTCGCAAAGGCGATCTTATTGCTGAGATCGTGCCGACCTTGGGCGGCGAGAGGGTTGCGGTGTCGGCTGAAACGGATGGCCTCCTCTTTGCCCGTCATGACCAGACGTGGGCCTGGCCAGACAAGGTGATCGGCAAGATCGCTGGCCGTGAACCTCTCGAAGACCGGCAGGGCTATCTGCTGACTGATTAATCCGTGTGCGTTGCGTAGGGCTTGACCTTGCCTGCAACGCGCCTGAAGCTTTGACTGACCCGGAGCGCAATCTGCGATGAGCATCAAACGCCCCTTTTTCTGCGGCATCGGTGGCAGCGGTATGCTGCCTCTCGCGATGTATCTCCGTGAACAGGGCCTCCCGGTTGAGGGAAGCGACCGGGCGATCGATCAGGGCCGCGCAGACGACCTGAAAAAACATCTCACGGCAGCGGGCATAGGGATTTACCCACAAGATGGATCAGGCTTGCGTTCGAGCGAGCAGACACTGGTCACGTCATCCGCAGTTGAAGCGACAATCCCCGATGTCGTTGCGGCACAGACTATCGGTGCACCCCATATCATTCGTGCCGAGCTTCTTTCTGACCTGTGCAACAGCGCCCCTGTGAGCGCAGGCATTGCAGGGACCAGCGGAAAGTCAACGACCACTGCCATGTTGGCTTGGATCCTCGATCAGGCTGGGATGAACCCCGGCGTGGTCAACGGTGCACCGATGCTGAACGCTTTTGGTGAGAGTGACGAGCCGCAAGGCTGGCGATCAGGCAGCGGACCATTCGTGTGCGAAGTGGACGAGAGTGACGGGTCTATCGCGCGGTATAACCCTTCCGTAGGCGTTGTTTTGAACGTCTCCGAAGACCATAAGCCCATCGCCGAGCTGAAGGCCTTGTTCGGAGGCTATGCCGAGCGAAGCGAGCACGTGGTGATCGGCCTCGACAGCGACGTATCCCGCGCGATCGCCGAGAGTTTGCCCAAGGGCAAGGTCACCACTGTTTCATTGAAGCTGGCCGCTGATCTCGTCGCCACGGACGTCGCTGGAGATGAGGCGGGCGTTTCAGCGGAAGTGCGAACCCGCGATGGAAGTAAATATACACTCCGTATGCCGATCGTTGGTGAATTCAATATCGGAAACGCGCTGGCGGCCATTGCGGCGGCGCAGAGGTTGGGTGTTTCGGTGCCCGATGCCGTCGCAGCTCTCTCAATGTTTAGAGGAACCGCTAGGCGCCTTCAGCTGGTCGGCGTGGCCCGCGGTGTTGCTGTGATTGACGACTTTGCCCACAACCCAGACAAGATTTCTGCATCGATCGGCGTACTGACGAAACGGTACAAGCGATTGCGCCTTTTCTATCAACCCCACGGCTACGGACCGCTCGCCTCATTCCGGGACCTTTACGAAGAGGCGTTCGCCAAATCACTCCGTCCAGTGGACAGCTTCTCTATCTCAAAGCCAGCGTTCTTTGGCGGTACCGTCACCAAGACAGCCGACGCTGAAGTGCTGGCAAGCAATCTGTCGTCTCGAGGACTGACTGTTACGTATACGGAGGAGCGATCGGCATTTCTCGATACTGTTTCGCAGTCAGAGAAAGGCGATGCTGTCGTCATCATGGGCGCGCGGGACAATAGCCTGACCACTTTAGCGCAGTCAGCGCTCGCAGTGTTGGAGCGCTAGGCGTGAAGGTCGCGATTGTCGCCCCGTCCCGCACGTTGCCAGAAGAAGCAGCCAACCAAGTGCTGACGATCTCAGAAGAGCCTGAGTTCTCAAACATAGAACTGTACCTGCACCCGCAGTGCTTTCTATCCACGGGCCATTTTGCAGGCCCGGATGTGGATCGCGCCAATGCTCTCATAGCGGTAGCAAACGATCCCTCGTTTGACGCTGTTTGGTTCGCTCGCGGTGGATACGGATCTTGCCGGATCGTCTCCGATGTTACGAGCGCGCTCACTCCAACCGCCAAAACCAAGACTTGGATTGGGTACTCCGATACGGGCTATCTGCTTTCCGCATTCGATCGCGCCGGTTACGGACAG
This sequence comes from Pseudomonadota bacterium, assembly GCA_039198765.1. GTDB lineage: Bacteria > Pseudomonadota > Alphaproteobacteria > Caulobacterales > Parvularculaceae > Parvularcula. The sequence continues at coordinate 10,310 of JBCCTF010000088.1, read as the reverse complement.
TCTGTGCACGGCCCTATGGTGGCCGATGTTCTTCGAGAGGGTGGCGATGAAGCGATCCGCCGTGTGCTCCGCTTTCTGAACAACGAGTCTGCGGGAACTGAGCCCTCGCTGGGGCAAGACGGCCATGCTATTGCACTGAATGCTTCTATCCTAGCCAGCCTTGTCGCGACGAGTCACTGTATCAGCTTTAAAGACCGCATACTGATGATAGAAGAGGTCGACGAACACCTCTACGCATTCGACCGTGCGATGTTCACAGCGTTCGAGTCCGGAGTCTTGGACGGAGCTGCAGGTATCCGGCTGGGGCGCGTATCGGCGATACCCGAGAACGACGTCCCCTTTGTAGAAACTCCCGAGGACATCATCCGCCGAAGGTGCACCCATCGCGGAATACCCTATCTCGGTCGGGCTGACATTGGTCACGATGCGGACAATAAGGCCGTACCCTTTCGAAGGGCCGTCATTTCAAAAGGACACCATTCATGAAATCCATCCGAGGGCTGATCGTCGCTCTGGTCACCGCATTGATCGCGGCCGCGGTGGCATGGGCTGCCTCCTTCGGCACCGTTACGACTTCGGTGGGTCCGTACACTGGCCCACTCTTTGGCCTGTTCGTGATCATCGCTTTTGGGATCAACTGGCTCGTCTTCATCCCCTCAGCGATTGCGCGAACCGAAAAGTTCTATGACCTCACCGGATCGTTGACGTATCTCTCGCTGATTGCTGCCGCTGCGTTTCTTACGATGCCGCTTGATGTGCGCGGCACTATCGTCGCTGTTTGCGTCGCTGTCTGGGCGCTCAGGCTTGGGACGTTCCTGTTCAGCCGCATACGTCGTGATGGCGAGGATCGGCGGTTTGCGAAAATCAAAATCAACCCACTTCGGTTTCTGGCAGCATGGAGTATCCAGGCGCTTTGGTGCTTCCTAACGGCCGCGGCCGCTTTGGGCGTGTTGGCCAGTGAAGTTCGTGTACCGATCGACCTCTTTCTAATCGTTGGGCTCGCCATGTGGGTGGTTGGCTTCGTAATCGAAACGATTGCCGATGGGCAGAAGAAGGCGTTTCGCGCTGATCCCGCCAACCGCGACCGATTTATCACGACCGGGCTATGGGCGTGGTCACAGCACCCGAACTATTTCGGTGAGATTCTCTTGTGGTGCGGCGTCGCAGTGATGGCCCTGCCCGTCTTGAATGGCGGCCTTTGGATAGTCCTGATCTCGCCCGTCTTTGTCGCGCTCCTGCTCCTGCGGGTGAGCGGCGTGCCTTTGCTAGACGCGCATGCCTTGGCGAAGTGGGGAGACGATCCGGCGTATAAGGACTATCGCAAGCGGACGTCGAAAATCATCCCGTTGCCACCTCGCGGTTAGGCGGAACGGCAAACGGAGGTTTCTCTAGGAAACCTCCGCTCACCGAGAGTTAGCCAAGTCGCTTGGCGATACCTTCGAGGGTTGATGCCAGAGCCTCGCTATGCGCTTTCAGGCTACCGTCCTCATCGGTGACATCCATGGTTTTCGACAGCGACTTCAGAAGATCGGCGAGATCACCATCGCTCTCGCCCGCTGCAAGCTTCCGTTCGGACAGCTTGAGCGACGCACGCAAAGCGTTGAGGTCGTTGGCCTCAAGCGCCCCGGTGCGCTCCATTTGGTCGAGGTAGGCCTGGGCCACCACGGGCTCGGCTGGCCAATCGACCTTGAACTGCTGTTGCGGGTTAAACACACCGCCCATTTGAGCAAGTCCAGCGGCTTTGATCTCATTCTCCGTCAGGTGCTCACTAGGCGTGAGTTCGAAAACATCCAGACCACGGACGATTTCCGTACCGTAGATCTTGCCGTCGTAGAAGTATGTTGACCAGTAACCGCCGACGATGAGCAGTTCATCGTGGATCGGACCGCGGTCAAAGTAGGCAATCTCGACGGGGTTAGAGCTGTCGGTGAAGTCGATCACGGACATCCCGCCCTGGTACCAGGCTTGGACGAAGATATCGCGGCCCGGGACAGGGACGACGGAGCCGTTGTGGGCGACGCAGTTTTCTTCATCAGCCTGCGGAGCCGGGACCTTAAAGTAGCTGCGGAACTCAAGCTTGCCGTCGACGATATCGTAGATGGCATCTGCACCCCAGGTTTCCGGGTCGGATGCCCGGCAGCGGGGCGAGGCACCGCCGCCCCATTCGTCCGTAAACAGAACCTTGGTGCCATCATTGTTGAATGTGGCGGAGTGCCAGTAGGCGAAGCCGGAGTCCTTCACATCGTCGATTCGAACGGGTTTCAGCGGGTTGGAGATATCAAGGATAATACCGTTGCCTGAGCATGCACCCGCTGCGATCTTAAGTTCTGGGAACACAGTGATGTCGTGGCATTGATCCGTACGCCGCGTTCTTTGCGTTCCCTCACCATGGTCGCCGCCTTCCCAGAGGCCAGCGAAACGGCCCGTTTTCTGATCGGCAAAGACGCGCGGGCTGGAGGTGATCCTAGCTTTCGCCGGGTTCTTCACGGGGATTTCGATGACGTCGATACTGAAGAGAGCAGTGCGGTCGTCGCCCGGTTGGCCGCGTACGCAACCTTCGAGTTCCTCCTCCTCACGGACGCTGGACGTACCTGAATTGTAGACCACGATGCGGCGGTCGTTGGCCGAGACGATAGAGTGCGTGTGAGAGCCGCGGCAGGTTTGGACGAGGCCGACTTGTTTGGGACGCTCGAGGTCGCTGATGTCAAAGATCCTCAGTCCACGGAACCGGTCGGGGCTGACGTCTTCGTCGATGCCTTGGAGACCGCAGTCCCTTCGTCCGCGCGTTTGCTCAACGGACATGATGAGGAGGTTGCCGACGATGGAGACGTCGCCCTGGCCGCCGGGACAGACGATCGAACTCTTCAGCGCTGGCACGCCGTCATTCAGTTCGTACACGTTGAAACCATGGTAGCTGCCAGCGACCAGGATGTTGTCCGAGAACGCCATGTCGGTGTTCGCGAAATCGAGGACGGGGTAGCGCTCGCTCCACTCCGTTTTGTCTTCTTCGTCCTCCTCGGATTTCTCTGCCTCATCCTTCGGCATGGCGGGGGGCAAGCCGGCGGGGTTGCTGGGATCAACAAAGCCGCCGGGTTTGGGGAGGCTTGCGACGACCTTCAGATTGCTGATCGCCATTCCGGCGTCGGCAAAACCGGGGGTCAAAGCGGCGCGAGGGTCGTCGGACAGCTTGGAGATCTCAGCGGCCATCGTTTTGATTTCGGCGTTTTGATCCGAGACCACATCGCTGGTGAATGCGTAGAGCACCGGGTCGTACGCGGTACCAGGCTTGTCCAAAAGGTCCTCGACCATCCGCACGGCGCCTTGGTGGTGCGGGATCATCAGTTTAAGGAACAAACGGTCGAAGTCCGTGCCCTCAAGGGTGGCAAGTTCCGCCATCTGCTCGGGCGTGGCCATGCCCATCATGGCGTGGGCCATGTGGGTCGACATATCATGCGCGCTATGACCGCCGCCGTGGCCCGCGTGCTCTCCCGCTATCTTGTCGCCCGGCGCATCTTCGCCGCGCGCTTTGAGCCAGTCGCGCATCATCGCGATTTCGTCGGCCTGCGCTTTCTTGATCCGGCCAGCGATGTCGATAACGGCCTGGTTGTTCGTGCGTTCATCGACGAGGAGCGCCATTTCCACCGCCTGTTGGTGGTGGGGGATCATGTCCTGCATGAACTTGACGTCGTCATCGGTGTATGAGGACGACGCGATCTTCTGAGCTTCGACAGCACTCAGCTCACGACCCTCTTCGCCGGGTGCGCCCGGTTGGACGATAGGCGGGTCGGCAAAGGCGACAGCGCTAGCGCCTAGCATGAGCGCTGCCGTGGAGCTGGCAAGACGCAGGGCATGACGGCGGCGCGTCAAGGTCGTGAACATAGGTGAGATCTCCGCTTCGGATGGTTCGAGCTGAACCTTACGCAGCGAATTTCACCACCTGCAACACTTCCGCTGCCGGGAAACTGCTTAAGCGATGAACCAGCGGTAAAGGGTATAGAAGGTGATCCACACCATGCCGTAGCCAGCGATGAGGTTGCCTTTGCCGCGAACCATGCTCACGATTTCTTCTCGTGCTTTATGGTCTTTCGCGGAAAATTGCGCGGCGACGTACAGCGTGACGAGGCCAAAGAAGCCTGAACCAAGGAACAAGATGTCGAGAGTGATCGTGACTGGATCGCGGCTCAGCCCGAAAAGGCTATAGATCGGCAGGGATGACGCCATCATCCAGATAATGGCGACAGGCGCGGCCACCACCCACTTGACCACGTCAAGATAGTTGGGCTCGACAAAATTTGAGTGTGTTTCTTCTGCAGACATCTCTCAGCTCTCAAAAAAATCGCCAGAAGGGCCCACGGTACCAGGGCCGGCAGCGGGAAAACGCGTTGATAACCATCGCGGCTCATACCCTACGCAGCCGGCAAATTGTCATCTAGTCCGTCATCGCGAGGGAGCAAACATCGGGACGACAACGTCTTTCTGGCTCAGCCCGTCTAAGCGCTGAAAAGGAGGCACATTTCGGGGTCTCGCTTCATTGCACAATTTCGCGAGGGCGCGCATAAGCAGCTCAAAACGTTCGGTTTATTTGCGAATAGTTCTCAAGTAAGGAGTGCTGCCCATGGTTCCGGGTCACGATAGTCTCAAAACCAAAACCTCTCTTTCCGCAGGCGGCAAAACCTACGCCATCTACTCTCTCAAGAAAGCTGAAGAGCGTCTGGGCGATCTGTCTCACCTTCCCGTGTCTCTGCGCTATCTGCTTGAGAACATGCTACGTTTTGAAGACGGGCGTTCGGTCACGGTGGAGATGATCGACGCGTTCGGCGCGTGGCTGAAGAACGACGGCAAGAACCCGATCGAGATTGCCTACCGCCCAGCGCGGGTCCTGATGCAGGACTTTACGGGCGTGCCTGCGGTCGTCGATTTGGCCGCGATGCGCGACGCGATGAAGTCGCTCGGCGGCGATCCGGAGCGGATCAATCCGCTCGTTCCCGTCGACTTGGTCATCGACCACTCAGTGATGGTCGACTATTTCGGCACCGAGAATGCGTTCCAGAAGAACGTCGACCGTGAGTATGAGCGCAACCAAGAGCGCTATCAGTTCCTCAAATGGGGCCAGGAGGCGTTCGAGAACTTCCGCGTGGTGCCGCCGGGCACGGGCATCTGCCACCAGGTGAACCTGGAACATTTGGGACAGACGGTTTGGACAGCCGACTATGACGGCGAAACGTTCGCCTATCCCGATACCTGCGTCGGCACGGACAGCCACACGACGATGGTCAATGGCCTGTCGATCCTCGGCTGGGGTGTAGGCGGTATTGAGGCTGAGGCCGCGATGCTGGGCCAGCCCGTGAGTATGCTGATCCCTGAAGTGATCGGCTTCAAACTGACCGGTAAGCTGCCTGAAGGCGCAACCGCGACCGACCTCGTCCTCACCGTCACCAAGATGCTGCGCGACAAGGGCGTGGTCGGCAAGTTCGTCGAGTTCTTCGGCCCCGGCGTCGGCAACCTGTCGCTGGAAGACCAGGCGACCCTCGGCAACATGTCGCCGGAGTTCGGCTCCACTTGCGCCTTCTTCCCGGTGGATGATGAGACTCTCCGCTACCTCCGCACGACGGGCCGCGATGAAGACCGCATCGCGCTGGTCGAGGCCTACGCGAAAGAGCAGGGCATCTGGCGCAACGACGACATCGAGCCCGTCTTCACCGATACGCTCGAGCTTGACCTTTCTTCCGTGGTCCCCGTGATTTCCGGTCCGAAGCGTCCGCAGGACAAAATCCTCCTGACCGGTGCGCCGGAAGCGTTCCAGAATGCTCTGGACAAAGAGTATGGCAAGGCGGACGAGGCTGGTAAGCAGGTCCCCGTCGCTGGCGAAGACTACACCGTCGGTCACGGCGACGTAGCCGTGGCAGCAATTACGTCGTGTACGAACACGTCGAACCCGTCGGTCCTTATCGCTGCTGGCCTCGTGGCCAAGAAAGCGCGGGAGAAGGGTCTCAAAGCTCAGCCTTGGGTGAAGACCTCGTTCGCGCCAGGCTCGCAGGTGGTCACGGACTATCTTGAGAAAGCTGGCCTGCAGGATGACCTCGATGCTGTCGGCTTCAACCTGACCGGTTATGGCTGCACGGTCTGCATCGGCAACACGGGTCCTTTGCCTGAGCAAATCTCTGATGCGATTGCTGAGAACGACCTTGCGGTGTCGGCTGTCCTTTCAGGCAACCGGAACTTTGAAGGCCGGATCCACCCGCAGGTGCGCGCCAACTTCCTGGCCTCACCGCCGCTGGTTGTTGCTTACGCACTCCTCGGTACAATGACGAAGAACATCACCACCGATCCGATTGGTCAGGACCAGGACGGAAACGATGTTTTCCTTCGCGATCTGTGGCCGACCAGCGCTGAGATCGCTGACATTGTGGCGAAGTGCGTTACTCGTGAGATGTTCATTGAGCGGTACGCGGACGTTTTCAAAGGCGACACCCACTGGCAAGCCATCGAGGCAGGCGGCGGCGACACCTACAGCTGGCCGCAATCGACCTACGTGGCGAACCCACCATACTTCGTCGACATGGGCGCGCGTCCTGGAGATCCTGAGCCGATTGAGGGCGCTAAGGTCCTCGCTCTCCTCGGCGATAGTGTGACCACGGACCATATTTCGCCTGCAGGCGCGATTATGGCCGACAGTCCGGCAGGCTCATACCTTCAGGACTTCCAGGTGCCGGAGCGGGAGTTCAACTCCTACGGCTCACGCCGCGGCAACCATGAAGTGATGATGCGTGGCACGTTCGCGAACATCCGTATCAAGAACAACATGGTCCCTGGCACAGAAGGTGGCATCACCAAGTACAACGGCGAGGTCATGCCGATCTACGACGCCGCGATGAAGCACAAGGCTGACGGTAGGAAACTGGTCGTCTTCGGCGGAGAGCTTTACGGCAACGGCTCGTCCCGTGACTGGGCGGCGAAGGGCACCGTGCTCCTCGGTGTGAAAGCTGTCATCTTCCAGTCGATTGAGCGGATCCACCGCTCGAACCTCATCGGCATGGGCGTCCTGCCTCTGCAATTCAAAGAGGGCGAAAGCTGGGAAAGCCTCGGCATGACCGGCGATGAGGAAGTGACGATCCACGGTGTGGAGACGCTTTCGCCGCAACAACACTTGAAGGTCACGATCACCTTCGCTGACGGTTCGGTGAAAGAGACGGAAGTCCTTGCGCGGATCGATACGGCGGATGAGCTGGAGTATTACCGCAACGGCGGCATCCTCCACTACGTCCTCCGCAAACTTGCAGCGTAGGCTGACGATCAGATGACGAAAAAGGCGGCCTCCGGGCCGCCTTTTTTATGCGCCAGAGCACATCACTTCGCTGAGCAGGTCGTAGGAGAGGCCTTGGCCCATCCACACTTCGCCGAACTCTTGGTTCTGACGATTGGTGAAGACGACGAGGCTCTTGCCTTTCTCGGGCACGATGAAGTTGCGGGCCTGGATGCCGTTGAGCCCGCCGCGCCGTTCGATCATTTTGACAGGTGCGTCACCACATCCCTTCAACCGCGCTGAGAACGACCATGCGCCAATAGCGACAAAGCCGAGACGGCCTTCGCCTTGCCAGAGCGCATCCCGCGAGGCGTCCGACATCAGATCGCCGCGCATCAGCGCTGCGTTGAACTTCACAAGGTCAGCAGCAACGCCCACAACCGAGCTGTCCGCATCGAGGAGGCCCACATCAATCGGCCGCTCCACCGTTCCGGCGGCCTGGTAGCCCACGACGGTTTCCGCGTCCTGCCCTGGGGCCTTCACGATCGTCCGTGTCATGCCCACAGGCTGAAAAATCTGTTCACGCATCAATTCCCGCCAATTGCGACCAGAGACGCGGTTCAGGATTTCGGCGGCAAGCACGGTTTCGCAGCCATTGTACTCGACGCGCGTATCAGGCTTGCGCTTCGCTTTCCGTACACAGAATTCAATGACGTCATCCTCTGGTCCAGGGAAGGCGCGGGGGAGGCGCATGCCGGAGGTGTGGCGCATCAAATCCCGCACCGTGATTTGATCAGCATACTTGGTTTTGGCCTCGGGTAGGCGCTCCGCCATCGTGTCGTCGAGGCTGAGGCTCCCCGCTTCGACCTGCTGCATAATCAGCACGCCAATCAGTTGTTTGGTCACCGAAGCCCAGCGCCAGACATCGTCTTCCGAAAACGCGCGCTCGGCCGCTTCGTCGGCGAAGCCCACAGAGCGGAAGGAGGCGTTCCCCTCGATATCGCCGACCAACAGAACTCCGGAAAAGTCCTCTTCCTGCTCCAGCCGTTCCACGAGCGGATCGGCGTGAGCCAACCCCAACCACCCAGCGAGCACCAAAGCCGTCCAACGCACCATCTCACCAACCCCTTCGTTACCGCGAAGATATGGCGCTCCGCTTGACCCCCGGCCAGCGGACAGCTGACATTTCCGGCGCGAAATCAAGGAGAGCCCCATGCTCGCTGCTGCCGCACTGCTTCTGAAATCAGCCTTCGCCGTCCTGCCTGAAGCCGCACAAGCTGAGCTGACCCGATGCGGCGTCAATGAAGCCGAACTCGACCGCCTCCTCGCCCTCGACCAGCGCGCGTTCGACCAGGATTTCCAAGGCGGCTGGCGGGCGATCACAAAGGAAGAAAGCTGCGGAAAAGCCGCTGCAGAGGTCATTAAAGCGTATCTTGCCTACTCAACCCCCACGCCGCCCAACAGTATTGGCATTCTCCGCTGGCACGCTGGTCAAGCGTTGGCCAGCGATGGGTTTGAACAGGAGGCGCTGCCGTTCTTTCGGGCGAGCTTCCACAACAATGCCAGTCAAGGAGAAGAGCTCGACGCCTGGGACCACTACGTTATCGCCACGATTGCCTTCATCGAGAAGGACCGAGAACGGTTGGTCGCCGCGCGCGACGCAATTGCTACTTTCGTTCCATCCGAAGAGACGAAGGCTGCGAGGCGACGTTTTCTCGAGGACAATCCCGAAATCACGATGGCTGAGGGCTTCGTGGATCAACCTATGAACCTCAACGTCGTCGAGGGGCTTTTGGCCTGCTTCGGCAAGCCTTATGGCGATGCGTATGGTGGAGAGTGTGAGTAGAAGCCTGCCGTCGGGACACTGCGGACGATTGATCTCTTCGCCTCAACCCTTACGTCGAAGGCCATGAGCAAGCCCGTATCCGTTGTGCTGGAGCACGAGAAGTCGATGGAGGACCTACGGGTCCGCATCGAAGAGAACATCGATGAGCTGACCTCCGGCATTGCCGGGTCGATGTCCCTGAAGGTTGAGCGGCACTGGGAGGGCGATGTCCTCCACTTCACAGCCAAGGCGATGCTGCAAAAGCTGACGGGGACCGTTGAGCTGTTCCCCCAGCACGTTCGGATCACCGTGAACCTGCCGAACATGCTCGCGCCGATGGCTGAGAAGATCGCAGACAAGCTTCAGAAGACGGGCGGCTTGCTCCTCGAAGACCGCCGAGCGACCTCATAGCTCCTCAGAAAGACATTAACGGCACGCCATCTGCGTGATAGTCTCCCAGACAAAGTCTGGGAGGTCTTTATGGGGTCAGTGGTTACTATTCTCGCGCGGGTGCTCATCGTCGCGCCGTTTCTTGTCGCCGCTTTGATGGCAGGGCTCGACTATCCGTCGGCGTCTATGGCCTTTGAGAAGGCCTATCCCCAGATGGCGGCGTTGTTCCCCGTTCTGTTGGGTGCGCAGGCTCTGGTTGGGGTGATCATCATCATCGGACTGCCGCTTCACCGCGCGTTGGCTGTGGCCGTGGCAGTCGTCGTCGTTCTGCTGGCGGCGGTTCGGGCGCCGTTCTGGAACGTGATCGGCAAGGAAGAAGTCGTCATGATGAACATCTTCCTTGGTGCATTGGCGCAGGCTGGTGGCCTGCTCCTCATCGCAGCGATGCCGCGCCGCTGATCATCAGCGGCGCGCTCTGCGCTCACTTCTTCTCGGTGTTGACACCGAGCTTGCTGTCCTTGCTGAACAATTCGCGCTGTTTGTCCGTGAGGGTCACGCCGATGGAGACTTCCTGGATCGATCCGGTGGGCGCTTGGTTCAGGTGCTCAGCAAGCAGGTCGTCCCGCGCTGTCACCTCAGCCAGGGTCATGCCTCCATCATAGAGCTGCCGCGCATCCGGGCCTTGGCCCATCAGCGACGCGCTGTTCGCGAGATTGTTGCTTGCGCCGTAGAGGAAGGCCCGGAACTTGATCGTCTCAAGCAAAAACAGGTCCCACGCGGCGAACACGGTCTGGTCAGACAGGCCGCCCAGCGCGACATTGACCTGCATCACGCCTGCTTTGTCGGCGAGGA
>JBCCTF010000087.1:0-16126 GCA_039198765.1 Pseudomonadota bacterium | reverse complement strand
TGCCATCGATAGTATCGGCCGCCTTACTTTTCTCTATACCAGCGTGGACATAGAGAATGCCATCAATCAGTGCGACGGCGTCGTTGCCAAGAACCCATTTGCCAAAACGCCCTGTCGGTGCCCAAGCCTGGCGATGTTCGATGGCATCAACGCCGAAGTGCATCGGGCGCTCGAAGAGCGTGAAAGCATCGAGATCACTGCGGGCCGAACGTCTCCCATGTGGTACCGCGGCAATGTCAAAGAGACACCTGAGGCTGAGGCCGAGGTTGACGCCGTGCTTGAAGCCTTCGGCGCACAGCGGATCATTGTTGGGCACACCCCAAGCCGTAAGGGTATCAAGACCGTGCACGGAGGGAAGTTGATCATCGTCGATACGGGCATGTCCGCACACTATGGCGGCACACGCTCTTACCTAGAAATCAAAGACGGCACCTTCACCGCGGTTGATGATGGCGTTGCACGAGTCCTGTTTGGAGAAGCTCCATGAGACGCTTTCTATCGATCATCGCAGTCTGCCTTGTAGGTCTGACCAGCACGGCGCTGGCGCAGGAAGAGGCGAAGCCTCCGAAAGTTCTGTTTGCTGATGAAACGCCTCTGCAGATCACGATCACTGGCCCCTTTAGCCAGCTCCTCAGAACGCGCGCAGCCGATGAGCCGCCGATCTATGATGCGACTTTGATTGTTGCCGGGGAGGAGAGTGCGCCGCTTCCCATCACCATGAATGCGCGGGGCAACTTTCGCAGGCAGCGCGATAAATGTCGGTTCCCGCCGCTAAGGGTGAGATTTCAGGAGAAGCCGAGCAGCGGGTCTGTGTTCCATAAACAGAAATCGCTGAAGTTGGTGACACACTGCCGGGCAAGTCCGGTCTATGCACAATATCAGACTGCTGAGTACCTGGCCTATCGCCTGTTCAATACGCTCACGCCTGCAAGCCTCCGTGTGCGGATGGCCAATATCTCTTACGTTGATGAGAAGAACGGCAAGCAAGTTGCTGAGAGAGCCGCATTTTTCATCGAAGACATCGACGACATGGCGAAGCGGGTCGACCACAAGGAGCTTGAGGTTCCCAACATTGGCCGTCCTGCCGTCGATCCTCAAGCGGGTGCGCGCATTGCCGTGTTCCAGTACATGATCGGCAATCTCGATTGGTCGATGGTGTCGGGCAAGGAAGGCGAGGACTGCTGCCACAACGTGAAGCTTGTGGTCGAGGATCGCGATGTGCTCGAGAACATCATGCCGATCCCTTACGACTTCGACCACGCGGGTCTCGTCGATGCGAGTTACGCCAACCCGCCGACACGGTTCAAACTGCGCAGCGTGCGTGACCGGCGCTATCGCGGGTTCTGCATCCACAACGATGAGGCGCGCGCCGTTATCGAGGGCCTGCGGCCGCGGCGTGATGAGTTCCTCAGCATGGTCGACACGGTGCCGGGCATGAGCGAGAAACGTCAGAAGAAATCACGGGATTATATCGAGAGCTTCTTCGAGGACATCGCCAACGATGCGAGTACTCAGGAAACCATCTTCGATTACTGCCGCGAGTAGGAAGCTAAAGCGGGCGGTAGGTCGTCAGGCGACCCGCCGCTTTACCGCCTTCGTCAGCGATAACCAACGTGCCGTTCTGCAGCAGGGCAATCCCTTCAGCCTGCGGATGAGATGAGACACTGAGCGGCATCACGCCGAGGGGCGTGCCGTCGGCTGATAGCGATACGGCCACGTGCCCCCGTGATGAGAGGATCAGGTAACCGTCCGTCCTCGGATCGCGCTCAATGCCCGTCCATGTCAGATCACGCCCAGATGGCGACCCAGCCATGAAGGTTGCTGCGGCGACGTCGATCCATTCTTCCGCAGGCTGAAGACGCTTATCAGGATGCCAACGAAAGACGCGCAGCCGTGCTAACTCGTCTTTCGGCGCGGCACGCTTGCACAGGAGAAGGAGGTCGCCCTCGTTCGATGTGCCCAGTCCTTCAATCTCGCAAACGTCACCCAGGCCCGTGTCGTAGATGTTGTAGCGCCTCGTGATGCCCGCCCCTTCACGCCGCGCCTCGAACAGCAAGCCGTCGCTCGTCACGAGATAGACATAAGGCCCGAGAAGCGTGATGCCCTCGAAATCCGCGCGCACCGTTTTGGTCCCGAGGCGCATGAACAAAGATGTTTCGCCTGTCCCTACATTGACCGAGAAGACCTCTCCGACCTCATCGTTGTGGGCGAGGACGGTTCTGTCATCGACAGCGACAAGCCCAGAGATCTCCGACAGATCGCCGGGCAACCCCAACACTGGGCCCGGTGTGTAGCGATGGTCCGCCTGGACGGCTGCGAGGGAAGAAAGGAGGGCGATGACGCCGCAGATCATGTTCATCAGGGGCATTACAGCCTATCTCCCTGAGAAAGCCCAGAGCGCTATGCGTGACCGTGGGGAAAGGAGCCGACGCCCGTGTCGTCAACAGCCCAGCCATCGAGTTCTACCGCCGCACGCGACCGGGGTGCAGGGACGATGTCTGAGATTCAACGCGACGCCCAGCATCGGGAGAAAGCGCGCACGATCCAGCCTCTGCGTCGGCTCGTGCCGTTCATCTTGGCGTATCCGGGGCTTTTGGCTGCGTTCACGGTCTTCTTGATACTGGCCTCATCGCTGACCCTTGTCTTGCCCGCGGCCTTCCGGCTGGTGGTCGATTGCGGCTTTGGCGGGGCATCCAGTTCCGAAGCCTGTTCGTCCTTCGCCCTCGGTAGCGATCTTTCGGGCTACTTCATCGCCGGTATCGTGCTGGCCTTTCTCCTGGGATTGGTCAGTGCGCTGCGGTTCTATTTCATCAGCCGGCTCGGCGAGCAGGTGGTCGCCGACTTGCGCGCCAAGGTCTACGACCACATCCTGACGCTCAGCCCTTCGTTCTTTGCGAAGACTCAGACCGGCGAGGTGATCTCCAGGCTGACTACCGACACGACGCTGATTCAGACCGTGGTCGGATCATCACTCTCCGTAGCGATCAGGACATTGGCCACGACCACGGGCGCGCTGATCTTGATGGTGGTGGTCAGTTGGAAGCTGGCCCTGATGGTCCTCGCGGTGGGGCCGTTCGTCCTTGGACCGATCGTTCTGCTCGGCCGCCGGGTACAGCGCCTGAGCCGCGAAAGCCAGGACGCGTTAGCCTCCGCGTCGGCCAGGGCCAGCGAAAGCCTGCGCGCGGTGGAGACGGTTCAGGCCTTCACCCGCGAAGGAGAAGAGAGCCGCCGCTTTGGCGCGGTCGTCGAAGAGACCTTCAACGTCGCTTTGCGGCGCATTCGCGTGCGCGCAGTGATGACGTCGGCCATCTCGTCGATTGTCCTCTCCGCATTGATCGGTGTGCTGTGGTTTGGTGCGACACAGGTTCAGGCAGGTGCGATTACCCCAGGCGCCATGACCCAGTTTGTCATGTACGCCTTCGTGGCAGTCAGCGGCGCTGGGATGCTGACCGAAACTTATGCCGAGGTGATGCGCGCGGCAGGCGCGACGGAGCGGTTGATGGACATCCTCGGCTCAACGCCAGACATCGCTGCGCCTGAGAAACCGGCCACTCTTCCCGTACCCGTTCGCGGGGATATCAGCCTACGGAATGTCAGCTTTTCCTATCCTTCACGGCCTGAGGCAGCGGCGCTTTCGTCCGCATCCCTCGACATTGCGGCGGGGCAGACCGTCGCTTTGGTGGGACCTTCGGGAGCGGGGAAGAGCACGCTGTTTCAGCTTCTCCTCCGCCTTTATGACCCGCAGGATGGGGTATTGAAGCTGGATGGGATCGATATCAAAGACCTCGACCCCGAGGATCTCCGCCGGTCCGTCGCTGTGGTGCAGCAGAATGCGCCGTTGTTCAGTGGAACGGTGGAGGAGAACATTGCCTTCGGCAAACCGGGGGCAAGCCGGAGTGGAATCGAAGAGGCTGCTCATGCAGCGTATGCGGATGAGTTTATTCGTGACCTGCCCGAAGGCTTTCAAACCATGCTGGGTGAGGGCGGTTCCAGCCTATCAGGCGGGCAGCGCCAACGGTTGGCCATCGCACGGGCGATCTTACGGGACGCACCAATCCTTCTCCTTGATGAGGCGACCAGTGCGCTGGATGCTGAGAGCGAACGGGCGATCCAGCTTGCATTTGCTGAGCTGGCACAGTCGCGCACGACCCTGGTCATCGCCCACCGTCTGGCGACTGTGCGGTCCGCCGATAAGATCGTCGTGATGGATCAAGGCAAGATCGTTGATCAGGGTACGCACGAAGAGCTGTCAGCGCGTGGCGGTATTTATGCCCGGTATTTGAAGCTGCAGTTTGGCGAAGCAGCAGAGATCGTCGCTGGAACGGCTACTGAAGACCCAGCGCATCCGTATCCATGATCGCTGCGCGATAGGTGATGTTGGCTGCCGCCAATGCGAACTCTGCACGTGCCAGCTTAACCCGGGCGTCGGCGAAGGTTTCTTCCCGAAGGTTCACCAGGAAGAAGTCCGACGCACCGCCGCGAAACCGCTCCGCCTCTGCGCGTCGCATCGTGTCAGCAAGGCCAACTTCCTGGCGCGTTAGACTGAGGAGATCTTTCGCTGTGTCGAGATTCGTCGAGATATCGTTCAGTTCGCGAACAATTTGATCACGGAGGAGCCTTTGCCGTTGGCGCAGCGCACGCAGCTCAGCCTCAGCTTCTTGGATCCGCCCCCGAGCATTCCGGCGACCAAGGGGCACTGTGAACGTAGCCCCAGCTTTGAGCTCGCCTGGATCGCGACTGACACCACCCGCTCCAATCGCGCCGAAGTCATCGCTCGCCTCAACGGTGATATCGAACCGTGGTCGAAGGTCATTGCGGGCCAACTCACGCCGGTTTTCGATGCGCTCTTCCGCCACCTGAAGCAGGCGAAACTCAGGCCGCTGCCCGGCAATGGCTTCAGGCTCAACAGTGTTAAGGAGCGGATTGATGGCAACCGTCCCAGGCAAGTCGTCAGCTGTCGGAACAATCATGGTGCCATCATCATCGCGAAGAAACAGGCCAAGAGCGTTGGCGGCCAAAGCGAGATCGCGCTCTGCTCCTCGCACAAACTCGCGGCGACGGGTGAGGTTCTGAGCGTTCTCTGTCAGAACGATTTGTGCACGCGCACCGGCGGACACTTCAAGGCGGAGGGCACGATCACGCTCTTCTGCGATCCGAAGGATATCTTGGTACGCTTGAAGCTCACGGCCAGCAGCGACCCACCGCCAGTACGCGACCAACGCACGGCGCTGCACACCAATCCGTGTGAGGAACACATCAAGATCTGCCTCAAGGAGGCTAAGATCTGCCTGCCTCACATCGAGGCGGCGCTTATCGATCGTCCGGTCACGGAGCAGCGAGAAGAGAACACCGATTTTGGCCTCACCGAGGCGGTTGGTAAAGTTGATGTCTTCGTAGATTGGGAAATCGCCGTCGGAAACGCGGTAGCCGCCGTAGACCTTTGCGCCGAGGGGGCCGAGCTGCTTTTCGACGCCTGTGCTCAGTGTGTCGCCTGAGTAGAAGCCTTCGAGCCAAGTAGTCGCCTCGGTTTTGAAAACCGTATCGAACGCTCCTGCCGCGGAAAGGCGGCCGCCCGCGGCTGCGTCACGCTCGGCGAGCGTGGCGATCACTTCGGGATAATGGCGCTGTGCCGAAGCCGCAACGTCGGCGGGAAGCACCTCAGCCGCCGCCTCGGTCTGCATAAGGAGCATCGCAGCGAACGACAGCGCCAACCGCTTGAGGCTCATTGCGCAGGCTCCGAAGGCCGAGAGGCCGGCACCTGGCCCGAACCGTTCTCCGTGAAGATCGGCGGGAAGTTGTTCAGCTGTCGCCAGAGTTCGTAGTAGAGGGGAACGGTCTCAAGAAGGACCCAACCCCGCGCCGTCGCGCCGAAGCGAACAAATCGTTCGTCTGGCCACGGATTACCGGTGTCATCGACTTCACCAACCAAGACGCGGAATTGTCCATTGGGCTGGGCGGTTGGGTCAACACTGATCACTTCGCCAGGAAACGTCCCGCGCGCTACCGAAGGCCAGCCCGAGAACTGCACAGCAGGCCAACCTTCGAACAACAGGCTCACTGGGTGGCCAGGTTTCACGAGAGCAACATCGCGGCCGTCGATGAAGAGCTCCACCGCGCGCCGTGCGCCATCGGGTTGGAAGGTCGCGATGTTCTCGCCAGCGCTGATGTAGGTTGCCGTGTCGCCCGCGTTCACACGAAGGATCGTACCGTCGCGGGGCGCTGTGATGAGCTGCAAGCTTTGACGCGAGGCCGTGACCGACTGGCGCGTCAGTGACGCCTCAGCGGAGGCAACATTGGCGTTGAGGTCTTCAACCTTGATGCGTGCAAGTTCGTAATCACGCCGCGCAGCGAGGCCTTGATTGAAGAGGTCCTCCGTACGCCGAAGATCGATCTTGGCCGTTTCGAGCGCGGCGATGGCTGCATCGCGCTGACGGATCAGTTGGTCTTGCTCAGCCTGCAAGCGTTCAAGCAGACGCGGGTCGTTGTCGGCGAGGCGCAAAATGGGATCACCCGCCTCGACGCGACTGCCGTCCTGTACGTACCACCGATCAATCCGGCCTGGGACGAGGGCGTTGATCTCTTGCACCCGGTCATTGGGGTCGAGCGCGGTGACAACGCCTGGGCCGTTGGTGGTTTGGACCCATGGCGTGAAAGCAAAGAACATTCCGACTGCTGAAAATCCGACCACCAGCATGATGGCCACAACGCGCATGATATGCGGCACCTGAATGCTGCTGAGTGTCTTGAAGTGCACGATATGCTGTTCACGGAAGGGCATGTCAGACCTCCTTGAGAACGGGTTTGAGATGCGCCGCGGTTTGTTGCGGATCACCTTTCGCCTTGGCTTGGCAATAGCTGCCAAAGTCCCCGAGGAGGCGTTGGTCCTTTGGCTCAAGGTACAGGTATCCGCCCAGGCCGAGATCTTCTCCGCGACTGGTGAAGACGATCACCGTCGAGGGCGTGTTGCCATCTGTGACCACCGTTTCGACTGCACTGCGCAGCATCGGAGCGGGCATGGTGTCATAGAGCTGGTTCAGGACGAGCACGGATGGTTGCGAGAGGATCGCTGCGGCGAGTTTCAAGCGCATGGCCTCACTGATCGACAGGGGCCAACCTGTGACGGAGAGCATCGTGTCCAGACCGTCTTCGAGATCTTCGACCACGTCCTCGAGGCCAACGGAACGCAGCACACGGAGCATCTCTGCCGAAGAGGCACGTGCGTTCGAAAGCCGAAGATACTCGCGCATCGGCATTTCGACTAGCGTAGGCCGATCGAGCACCACCACCTCGCGGCGCAGGCTCTTCACATCCTTTGCCAGGATATCGTCCTGACCGAGGGTGAGGAGGCCACCCTTCGGTTCCTCAAACCGTTTCAATAGGTTTGTGAACAAACGCTGCGTGCCATGCGACGAAGCCGACGCCTGAAGTTTCGTGCCGGAGGGGATGTTGATGTTGAACTCTGCCTCGCGGCCACGGCCCATGCCTTTGACACTGCGGAACTCGAGCGACGCGTCGGTCATGCTCGGCTCTTCAACGCCGGAGGGCTCTTCCTGATCGACGTTGTAGAAAAGACTCAGCTCCTCGCACGCCGCGCAGGTGTCATAGAAATAGGTGAGGTACATGCCGAGTTGGCTCACGCCGAAGAAGGCGACGGAGAGCACAAGTTCTGCCGCAACCAGCTGGCCTAGGGTCAGTTGCCCCTGGATCACAAGCCAACCGCCGAGACCGAGCAGCGCTGCACTCGCTGCAGCGTACAGCATCAGGAAGCTGACGGTCTGGGAGAAATGGCGGCGGAAGTGCTTCCGGTGGGTTTCCACGTAGTCAGCTGTGCTCTCATCAGTTCGGCGGAGCGCGTAGGCAATGTGGTCGTCGGATTTGAAGTAGCCGTTCGACGCGCCGATGCCTTGAAGCCATGCGGCCGAGCGGTGCTTCGCCTGGCTGAGCTCCACAGCGCTGCGTATAGCAGCAGGTCCCCAAAGGCCCCAGATGCCCCAAATGAGCAGGGCGACGACAAAGTTGAAGGCGAGGAACAGCGGGTGGTAGAAACTGGTCAGAACGAAGCCGACCGCGACCTGCAAAATCACGGTGAAGCCGCCGACCATGAGGACCGGCACCGATTTCTGCACCAGCATGATGTCGAAGTAGCGGTTGAACAGCGGACCGCGGCCATCGTCATGGAAAAACGGGTTCTGCGCGTAGAGGCCAATGAGTGCGATTTCCGAGACGAGACGGGCATAAAATCTTCGTGAGAAGATCTCCATGAGGTGCACCCGCAACGCGTTGAGCAGGCCAGATGCGATCAAAAGGCCCAACAGCGTGAACGAGAGGACCACGAGCGGCACTGTCAGCGCGGTGTAGCCCACCGCATTGATGAGGACCTGGACCGCGATCGGCGTGGCGAGCGAGAGGAGACTGATGCCGATGCCATAAATAGCGGTAAGCCCCAGAAACCCCCGTTCTGACTTCAGAATCTCGATTACGAGCCCCACAATGTGGCGCGCAGAGAGTTTGTGATGGGCTCCGTCTGACACCCTGTCCTCCAGATCAATCGTTACGCGCTGAGGCAGCGAACCGGCCTTGCACACGGCTATCTTCGCCATCGTGCGCAATATAGGTTGCGCTCCCCGTCGCGTGAACAGATCACTCCGAGACGTTTCGTATCGGACCGATCCATTCGCGATTTAATAACTGTGGTATTTGTCCTTTATTCTTAAAGCGTTTAGCGTCCGCTTCAGTGAGGCATTTTTTCGG
Organism: Pseudomonadota bacterium; assembly: GCA_039198765.1. GTDB lineage: Bacteria > Pseudomonadota > Alphaproteobacteria > Caulobacterales > Parvularculaceae > Parvularcula. The sequence continues at coordinate 7,375 of JBCCTF010000087.1, read as the reverse complement.
AAAAACAGGGCCGTGATAGGAAAATCCTTCGTCTCGCGGGCGATGTACATCGCTTTGGCTACCGCTCTGGCTGTTCTTGCGGGCTGTTCTGGGCCTTCAAGCGACGGCGGAGGAGGGGGCTTCAACCCTCCAACAGGCGGCGGGCCAACAACGCCGACGGGTCCAAGCTGGACGGCAGGCGTCTTCGCCCCAGCCAGCGACTTCAAGGATCGCTGCCAAGTTCCGCGGACGGGCGTCGACATCGAGGGCAATCCATTCCCCGATCGCTCCGGCTCGACGACACTGGAGAACTTCTGGCTCCGGTCATGGACCAACGAGACGTATCTCTGGAATGATGAGGTGGTGGATCGCGACCCGCGGCTGTTCAACGACCGGATCGAGTACTTCAATCTGCTTCGCACCACAGAGGTGACACCGTCGGGCGAAGACAAGGACGACTTCCACTTTTCCCAGCCCACCGACGAGTTTCTTGAGCAGCGGACGTCAGCTGGCTCAGCAAGCTACGGCGTGAGTTTCGCGGCGATCGCAAGCTCCCCGCCACGCGATTTCCGAGTGCGGTACGTGGATGAAAACACACCGGCGGCAGAAGTTGTGGTGAGTGACAAACCTAACTTCGTCCGCGGCGCGCGCATCCTCGAAGTGGATGGCATCGACTTCATCAACGGCGACAATGTCGACGGCCTGAACGATGCGCTGTTCCCGGAAGAAGCTGGTGAGGTGCATACGTTCCTGATGCGCGATCCTGATGGTGAAGAGCGGCTCGTCACCCTGACCGCCGCAGACTTGAGCCGTGACCCTGTGAACCGTGTGCGGATCGTCGATACACCGACGGGGCCTGTGGGCTACATCCTGTTCAATACATTTAGTCCGTTTGCGTCTGAGTTGGAGATCGTCGAGGCGGTCCAACAGCTGAGTGATGCGAATGTCACCGACCTGGTGCTCGACCTTCGCTATAATGGAGGCGGTCTGCTCGCCGTGGCCTCGCAACTGAGTTATATGATCGCTGGTCCTGCCTTCACAAGTGGAAGAGCCTTTGAGCGGCTTCGGTTCAACGACGATGCAGGGGACTTCAACCCAGTGACCGGTGCACGGAATGATCCGATCCCGTTCTATAGCACTGGGCTTGGATTCACCGTCGCGAATGGATTTCCGCTCCCCGATCTGCGCGATGTGAACCGCGTCTATATTCTGTCGACGGAGGGAACCTGCAGCGCCAGCGAGGCGGTCATCAACGGTCTGCGCGGAGTGGACTTTGAAGTGATCCTCATCGGCGACACGACCTGCGGGAAGCCCTTCGGTTTCTTCCCGCAGGACAATTGCGGCGAGACCTATTTTACCATCCAGTTCCAAGGGACGAACGACAAAGGCTTTGGCGATTTTGCGGACGGCTTCGTTCCGATGAACTCAGACTTCCCCTTCGGTGTACGGATCGATGGTTGTCAGGTGGAGGATGACCTTTCGGGAACTCTCGGTGATCCTTCAGAGAAACTCTTCGCCGCTGCGCTTGGGTTCCGAGAGAACGGGACGTGTCCAGCGGTGCCGTTTGCGACGACATCGGTCGCTTCCTCGCGGAGCGCAAATCCTGATACGGACGCGTTGTCGATTTCGCTAAGAGAGCCTGTGTTTGAGAACAATCTCGATATGCGCCTGCCCGAGGGGCAAAACTGATGCGCCGTACGCTGGGACTCATTCTGGCTGTCTTAACAACAGCTTGTGCCAGCCATCCTGAAGGTCCTACGAAATATGGCCCTGCCAAGATCCCGCAGGCAGAACTGGACCGCGTGCAGACGATCTTGCGGGCTTCCTACCCGTCAGTAACCTTCGGTCTGCCGAACGGCACGACTTCGTCCGTGCTGGTCATGCGGCCACCTGCGCTTTCGGCGAACGAGGACATGAGCCTGGCTAGGCCCGTCGTGTTCGATGTGCTGATCGACAAGGAAGGCTGCTATCTCGACCGGCGCGACACGTCAGAGACGGTCCGCCTTGATGGTATTCCCTGCACGTTGCTCCCGCGCCGTCGCCGCTGAGTTAGCCTGAACAGCTTGCACCGCCCAGCACACAGAAGCGGGAGCAGTGGGGGTGGTTGAGGTGCACAGACTGTGATGCCTCGGTGAGTGTCCGGCCCATGTCGAAGTCATCCTCGTACGGAAGGAGCGTACACGCAGCAACGCGGGGTGTCTCTTCCCCTTTCCGCTTCACAACCATGCGGCTCGAGGCGCACATCACTGCCGTCTTCTGCAGACCAAGGATATCCCAGCACGCTTCACTGACTTCAGGGGTATCCAAACTTGCATCCATCTCAGGGAAGAGGACCAGCGACTCAGGATCGCCGACATCAAGGTCGATGTTCAGACCACGAAGCAGGCGGCCATAACTCGCTTGCGCCTCTTCCATCGTCTCGCCGGCAAGCTGCCGGCCAGCGATGGCGATCTTCGCTCTCTGGTCACGCAACCAGCATAGTCCATCAAGCGCCTTGTCCCATGTGTCAGCACCGCGCTCTGCCTCATGCATTGCTTGGGAATGGTGATCGAGGCTCACCCGGAAGACGATTTTGTCCCGGTAGGTCGTGATCAGGTCCGCAAGCTGCTTTTCAAAGCGGCGCATCGGACGCATCGCGTTGGTCAGCATCAATACGTCGAACCCACGCTCAAGCGTCAGCGCAAGGATCGGTACCATCTCCCGGTTCATGAACGGCTCACCACCGGTAAAACCAACAGTCTGTGTTCGGAGCTTCTTATCCGTGATCTCGTCGAGATACTCTTCCACCTCAGCACAGGTGAGGTAGACGAGGGCGTCGTTCGTGGGCGAACTCTCAATGTAGCAGTTTGCACAAGCAAGGTTGCACAGCGTTCCCGTGTTGAACCAAAGGGTCTCAAGCCTCGCCAGCGGCACAAACGCCCGGTCGGCACCGTCTCGGGTGATCGTGCGGGAGGAGAACTTGCCTTCCCCCATCGTTACGCCTTCGGGCCGAAAGGGGGCGAGTTCAGGATCAGGAAACTGAGGCATGGTGGGTATTTTGGGTTGGACGACGAAAAAGTTACATGCTTCGTAACCCCATCCGAACGCGAAGCGAAGTCCCACCTGAAAAGTGCCGCACCCGGTCAGAGAGAGCCACCTGATGAACCTCGAGAATTCCCAGCGCTATTACGGCCAAGTCCTGCAGCGCTCAGACGACCTGCTGACCGACGCCTGCTGCACGACAGAAGCGCCGCCGCCCGCCATTCGCGAGGCGCTGGCAAATGTCCACGAGGATGTGACCTCGCGCTATTATGGCTGCGGGCTCGTCGCTCCTGATGCGCTGGAGGGTCTGAGCATCCTCGATCTTGGATCGGGCAGCGGCCAGGATGCCTACGTGCTCGCCCAACTGGTGGGCCCCCGCGGGCGCGTGGTGGGCGTGGATGCCACCCCTGAGCAGCTGGCGATAGCGAACCAATACAAAGACTGGCACGCCGAACGCTTCGGCTTTGCCAACGTTGAGTTCCTTGAGGGCGATATCGAACGGCTCGATGAACTTCCGCTTGAGGCAGGCAGCTTCGACCTGATCGTCTCGAATTGCGTCATCAATCTGGTGGCCAATAAGCCGGCTGTCTTCTCCGCCGCGCATCGTCTGCTGCGGGAAGGTGGGGAGATGTACTTCTCTGACGTCTACGGCAACCGCCGCATCCCGCAGGCGCTTCAAGAGGATCCGATCCTCCACGGCGAGTGCATCTCAGGCGCGCTTTACTGGGGCGACTTTGACCGGATCGCCAAAGAGTGCGGTTTCGGCGACCCCCGTCTGGTGACCCATCGACCACTGGTCATCGGCGACCCCGCCCAAAAAGCCAAGGTCGAAGGCTATCGGTTCTCATCGGCCACGTACCGCTTGTTCAAGCTGGCTGGTCTGGAACCTCAATGTGAAGACTATGGCCAGGCCGTCATCTACCGCGGCACTGTCGCCGGTTCTGCGGTCGCGCTTACTCTCGACGACGGGCACGTTTTTGAGACCAACCGGATCGCACCTGTCTGCGGCAACACCTTCCGGATGCTGAAAGAAACACGCTTCGGCGCTCACTTCGAGTTCATCGGAAACTTCGACACACACTTCGGCGTTTTCCCTGACTGCGGGGCCAGTTCCATCTCCACCGGTGAGGCGGAGCAAGGCGCCGCTCCAGGTTGCTGCTGATCTGATGACCCGCAGCGTCCTTGTCACCGGCGCCGCTGGCCTGCTTGGTGGCGAGATATGCAGCCTCCTGACCAAAGCAGGATGGTCGGTCTTTGCACTGATCAACCGCAATCCCGACGTCCGTAGTAACGATGGCAGCCTCGTTCATGTGCACCGGACGATCCGCGGAGACATTACCAAGGCCCGCCTCGGACTTGGAGATGACCACTGGCACACCCTGACGCAAACTGTTGATCGTGTTGTGCATTGCGCCGCAATTACAGAATTCACGGACGAGACGCCGCAGCATCGCGCAGTCAATGTAGTCGGCACACAGAACGTCTTAGAATTCTGCAATTGCGCAAGTGCAGGTCTTGTCCACGTCTCCACAGCTTACGTCTCAGGAGACCGCGAAGGCAGCGTCCTCGAAAGCGAACTCGACGCAGGGCAGGGGTTCACGAACGGGTATGAATCCACCAAGTTCGAGGCTGAAAAGCTTGTTGCAGCGAGCGATGTTCCTTCGGTGATCGCCAGGCCTTCGATCGTTCTTGGCCATTCTGAAAATGGACGCACACAGAGTTTCGAGACGATCTACCCAATGCTGAAGGTCCTCGCTGAAGGCTGGGTCAAAACAATGCCCGCAAAGCCCTGCGCAACGTTCAGCTTCGTCCCCGTGGACCATGTCTGCGACGGCGTCACGGCGATGGCGGAACGCTTTGAGGAAGTGGTGGGACGCGTCTTTCACTTGGTCTCATCGCAACCGACCCCTCTTCGCGCGTTTCCCGATACGCTGGCGAAGTTTCCGAGCCTGTATGCTCCAACCTGGATTGATCCGGCCGATTTCGACCTCGCAACTCTTCCGCCAACGGAGCGACGTTTCTTTAAGCGTGGTGCCGAGATTTACGCGGCCTATTTCACCAGGTCCCCGCACTTTGACGATACACAGTACACGCAGTGGTCGGGGCAGCGCAGTCCCGACGCGACGGAGGAGTGGCTCACCAACATCGTGGCCTATGCGGTTGACGCTGGATACATACGTCCACGGAAACAAGTGGCTGTCTGATGCTCCGTGTGGTGATCTTATGTCGATGGCCCGAGCCTGGACGCTGCAAGACGCGGCTTGAACCAGCTGTAGGCCCAGAGGGAGCGGCCCACGTTCATCGCGCGCTGGCTCAGCAAACCGTTCAAACAGTTCGGCAATCTGGCCTTCCTTTTGAACTGCACGGAACCGGTGCAGAGGAGGCAGCGTTCCAAGACTGGCTCGGTCAACACAAATTTCGTCCGCAAGTCGACGGTGATCTCGGTGCGAAGCTGATGGCCGCTGGTGAGCCGTACCCTGTTCTTTTCCTCGGCACGGACGCTCCAAACATGACGGCTGATCACCTGGGGCTCGCCGATCAAGAGCTGGCTACCCATGATATGATGATAGGCCCCGCTAAAGATGGTGGATACTGGACGATCGGTCTTTCTCGTCCGTGCCCGGTGCTTTTCGAAGATATGCCATGGGGGACTGAGCGTGTGTTTGAGCTCACGATGGCGCGTGCAGAAGAGCAAGGGCTGAACGTGCACATTCTGCCAGAACTTGCGGATCTTGATCGGCCCGAAGACCTCGAGCGGTGGCCACAATACGCGCCATGACGGGCCTCACAATCATCATCCCTGCACTGAACGAAGCCAAGGCGTTGCCCGCATTAGCGCGGAACATCGGCGCTCTTCATCCTCCACCTCAAGCCGTACTGGTCATCGATGGCGGCAGCGAAGACGAGACCGTATCGATCGCTGAAGGCCTGGGTTTGACCGTCGTTCACCAAACGCCTGCAGGGCGAGCTCATCAGATCAACCGCGGGGTTGAGGCGGCGGAGACAGAACTCGTCTGTGTCCTGCACGCGGATACGCGGTTACCGCTAGACGCTGTTCGAGTGATAACAGAAACCCTTGAGGACAAAAGCGTCGCCCTGAGCGGGTTCACCGCAGTTCTAGCGGGAGAGGACACGACGCGCTGGGGAACGACCCTGCACAATTGGGCAAAGACCTGGTACGCGCCGCTGATTTTCCGGCCCCACCTTTTCTTCCGCGGTTGCCGTCTGCTGTTCGGCGATCACGCTATGTTCTTCAGAAAGCAGGACTTTCTCGATGTCGGGGGCTGCGATCCTGAGATGATGGTGATGGAAGACGCCGACATGTGCGTGAAGTTCACGGCGAAAGGCCGTGTACGGTTGATCAACAGGATCGTGGAAACATCAGATCGCCGCGTGGCCGCATGGGGCGGCCTCCGCGCAAACTGGATCTACTTCAAAGTCGCGATGCAATGGGCGTTTGGCGCGCGCAAACGCCTTGGAGATCAGTACCCTGATATCCGCTAGCGGCCCGCTGCTACCGTCAGCACCGCCTGCACACACGCCGACCAGTAGGTAAGTCGCCTCGACCGTTCGTCACTGTCCATTGCAGGCGCAAACGAAGCATCGCGCCGAACGCGCTCACTGATGTCGGCGAGAGAGCTGAAAACGCCAGCCTGGAGGAAACCAAGGTAGGCTGCGCCCAAGGCTGTCGTCTCAAGAACCTTCGGCCGGTCGATCGGGAGGCCGAGGACATCGGTTAATCTTTGCACGAACCAATCGTTGACAACCATGCCACCATCAACGCTGAGCCGCGCGATGTTGAGGCCGTCTTTACGCATGGCATCGACGAGGTCTGATGTCTGATACACCACCCCGTCGAGCGCAGCTCTGGCCAACTCATCAGGCCCAGTCGCGCGTGTCATTCCGAAAATCGCGCCCCGGGCATCAGCCGCCCAATAGGGCGCGCCCATGCCGGTGAAGGCGGGAACCATGACCACTTCAGCGTCTTCTTGCGCGCGTGCGGCTCGCTCTGCCGTCTCGGCGGCGCTGGCGAGAACCCCCACCTCATCACGCAGCCACTGGACGGCCGCTCCTGCGATGAAGATCGAACCTTCGACCGCGAAAGTGGGTTTGCCGCCAATGCGATAAGCGACGGTGGAGAGAAGTCTGTGCTCGGAACGTTTGATCTCGTCACCCGTGTTGACGAGGATAAAGCAGCCGGTGCCGTAGGTGGATTTGATCGAGCCAGTGTCGAAGCAGGCTTGTCCCACGGTGGCCGCCTGTTGGTCACCAACCATAGCCAGAATGGGCAGAGATTCTCCGAAGAGATCCGCAGGGCAGGAACCGAATGCCGCTGCGTTATCTTTCACTTCGGGTAGTAAGGCCTTCGGCACAC
>JBCCTF010000086.1:0-16316 GCA_039198765.1 Pseudomonadota bacterium | reverse complement strand
TAGTACGAGAGGACCGGGGTGGACGTACCTCTGGTGGACCAGTTGTCGCGCCAGCGGCATAGCTGGGTAGCTATGTACGGAACGGATAACCGCTGAAAGCATCTAAGCGGGAAGCCGCCCTCGATACTAGATTTCCCTGAGAACCGTGGAAGACCACCACGTTGATAGGCCAGATGTGGAAGTGTGGCGACACATGAAGCTGACTGGTACTAATTGTTCGATAGGCTTGATCGTTTCCCATGCCACTTTGGTGGTTGGGACAGTGCCCATGCGTGGCGAATAGCCCGCGCTTGTGGTTCGTTTTCTTCAGACGTGACTCTCGCAAGATTTGTCTTCTTGGCCGGCCTGGTGATTATTGCGCAGGGCCCCCACCCGATCCCATCCCGAACTCGGTCGTTAAATCCTGCAGCGCCGATGGTACTCCGGCTTAAGCCGTGGGAGAGTAGGTCGTCGCCAGGCCTGCCAAGCAGACACGTCTTCTCTTCATAAAAAAGCCCGCACGTCGAAAGACGGCGGGCTTTTTCGTTTGCTATGTCGACGTAGCGCAAAACACATCCGAGGATGACATATCACGAGTTGAGGTCGCAGCTTGCGAGGACAGGATGACCGAAACCATCTACCGTGTTTGCGTTGTTTGCTCAGGTATACCTCCGGCAGAAGGCTATGAAGCTGCAAGGGCCACCACCCAAGAATTCGCTGAGTATCGGCCCCATCATCAGAACGTTGTTTGCGTCTTTAGAGACGACAAGCTCTTCCTCACGGCTGAGAATGACTGCGATCCTGATGGTACAGCCCTGATGGATGAGTTTTCTGATACGATCTCGGCCTATGTCGCCAGTCACTTCGACAGCGAGATAAGCCTAGTCAGCTCCGACAGAATCTAAGGGCGCTGCTGCGGTCCGTCGATCGGTCGTGCTCGGTCTTCAGAACCATGAAATCTGGGCTTCGCACAGTCTTTCCGGCAGCGTCAGCACGCTTTTTGCGCAGGCTTTTTCGCGAACCCATCGGATGCGAGCTGAATGGCATTTTTCTGCGGACAACATGCCGAGATAGCCACACGCTACTACCCGTCGGCTTCCACTCGGGGAAACAGCCGGCTTGCGACTCCGCTTTCCGGGACAAAGCGGAGAAGGCTTCGCCGAGCTCCGTTCCATCCAACGCCGAGCAAAAGAACGGCGGCGCCCAGCACGATCAGCGTTATCGCGATGGATCCGCCGACATTGTCGAGCCCGACACTCCGGACCAGCACCCACGTGGCTGTGCCCGCTGAGACCAATCCCGCTACCAAAAGCGCGCGGCGGTTAAGGAGCAGCGCGATCACCGCGAACGCTGCAATGACAATCAACGTAACCAGGGCCTGCCAAGCGTTGCCCATGGTCGGGGCTGTGTCAGACAAAAAGTCAGACGCATTATAGAACGGCCCGACCGTCGCTACCGCCAGTGCTCCGCCAAGGACCATCGGCGCGGCCGCAAAGTGCAGCCAGAAACCATTGTTTGAGAACCGAGTGACCCGCTCGGGATCACGCATATCAAACCCGATAGCAGCCACCAGAACCGCAAGGCCAAGCAGAAGCTGAAGAAGCGGAAGCGCTTTCACGGTCGTGGCCGGAGCAACAATGCCGCAAATAACAAAGACCGTCGCCGCAGCAGAGCCTGCGATCATCGCAACGGAGAACGGCAACCGGTAGCGCAGATAGTAAGCCATTCCAGCCCAAGCCGCGGCTAGCGGTGTGAGAACAAACCACAACTTCGCCACCCATGGGATCTCGGCCGCCATAGCGTTGATCTCCGTTTCCCAATCAAAGTCGGTGTCGACATTCACTTCGTTTGACCCAGCATCAACGTTCGCGAACTGGTCGAAAAGCGTGCCATTCCCCGCTCCGGCAAAGAAGGAATACATCGCCATCACCGCTGTGATCGTGCTCCCGACGAAAACGAGCGCCAGAACGATGCCCGGCAATGTCCGGCGGCGCTTTCGAACCAGCACTTCCGAGAGGCCAGCCGACGCAGCAATGAAGACAATCGAAATCGCAAGCGTCCTCGCCGTCTCTCCCCCAGACAGACCGTTCGTAAGCTGGACGGCTCCGAACGTGAGCCCGACCAAAAGAAGCACCACGCCCGTGGCGAGAAAAACGTCTTGAAAATTGCTGATGAACGGCAGCGGTTCGTCGTCCGGCGCGCTGCTCGAAAACTGTGTGGGCTCCAACGGATGCACCTCCCCTGATACGCGAGTCGGCGGTCCACCCCGGTCCGCAACGCTCCCCCATTAAATGTTGGCGATAGCAGGAAATTTCAACGGGTAGCTCTTGCGCACCCTGCGCTTCTTCGTTATTCCCCGCGGCTCGTTGATGATGCGGGATGGAGCAGCCCGGTAGCTCGTCAGGCTCATAACCTGAAGGTCGTAGGTTCAAATCCTACTCCCGCACCCAACGACCCCCTCGAAAACTAAGTACAGGGTGCTCAGTAGCCGAGCCAGCTGGTCGTTTTTGCGACAGCCGTTCCGAGGTCTTGGACGCGGGCGCATTCTCCGCCAAAACCCCGATCAAACAGAACCCACGGAGGAAACATGGCGAGCGATTTTGCAGGTTTGGGAGACGTGCCCGAGCACCTCGCCTTTGATGTGGAGGGCCTGAAAAAAGGCGCTGGTCACGCGGTCCCGGATCTTCAGGGCGATGTGAAAGTCGAGAAGTTCAAGGGCGGTCAGTCGAACCCCACCTACCTCGTGACCACCAGCGAAGGGCGCTATGTTCTGCGCCGCAAGCCGCCGGGCAAGCTCTTGGGATCAGCGCACCAGGTCGGGCGCGAGGCGCGCGTGATGGCGGCGCTCGCCGACACCCCCGTGCCTGTTCCCAACATTCTATTCCATACGGACGATCCTGACATGATCGGGTCCGAATTCTTCATGATGGAGTTCATGGATGGTCGGATTTTCTGGAACCCTCTGCTTACCGATCTTCCTCAAGATGAACGGGCCCAGGTCTATTTTGGTTTGACTGACACGCTCGCCGCGCTTCACTCAGTCGACTATCGCGCCGTCGGCCTTTCAGATTTTGGTCCGGAGTCGGACTACCTCGCTCGGCAAGTGGGTCGGTGGTCAAAGCAGTACAAAGCGTCCGAGACTGACAGTATCGAAGCCATGGATTGGTTGATCGACTGGCTTCCGAAAAATATTCCTGGTCCTGATCAAACCTGCCTGATCCACGGCGATTTTCGCCTCGACAATTGCATGTTCTACAGCGATCGCCCTGAGCCGCGGGGGCTGATCGATTGGGAACTGTCAACGCTTGGCCATCCGCTCGCGGACCTGACCTACTATCTTCTGTCTTGGAAGATCCCACTCGACCCTAGCCGCGGTGAGAGCCTCGTTGGGCAGGATCTTGAAAGCCTCGGCATTCCGCGAGAGCCAGCGTTGATTGATCGGTACAGAGAGAAAACCGGTGCGGACATCCCCGACGATCTCAATTTCTACTTCTCGTACAACCTTTTCCGCCTCGCAGGTATCGTTCAGGGCGTTTACAAGCGGGCGAGGGATGGCAACGCATCCAGTGAAAAGGCGCTGGGCTACGGCAAGATGGTCATGCCTCTCGCCAACCTCGCCAAACAATACGCAGGCGGATGATATGACGATTTCCGTGTCTCAAGCTGTCGCGGAGCGGTGGTCATGCCGCGCGTTCACCGACGAAATCGTACCGGAGGGCGTGGTGCGCGGGTTGCTTGAGCAAGCCATGCACGCACCTTCGGGCGGCAACGTTCAGCCTTGGCGCGTGATCGCTGTTTCCGGTGCTGAGAAAGACGCATTGACCGCTCTTGCGCAGAAGGTCCTGTTCGCGAACCCGGCCGGTGAAGACGACGAGTATCCAATCTATCCATCAAACCTGCCAGAGCCTTGGCGCTCGCGCCGTTTCAAGGTGGGTGAGGACCTCTATGCGTCGCTGAATATTCCGCGTGAGGACAAAGCTGCCCGGTTCGCATGGCTTGCTCAAAATTTTGGGTTCTTTGGTGCACCAGTAGCACTCTTCTTCGTCACGCGGCGCAGTTTTGGCCACGGGCAGTGGGCGCATATGGGTATGCTCATGCAGACGATCGCGCTCCTCGCGACAGAGGCTGGTCTCGCCACGTGTATGCAGGAGGCGTGGGCGAAGGTGCGTAAAACCTTACACGGGCATTTCGAGCTTGGTGATGACGAGGTCATCTATTGCGGCATGGCGCTCGGTCACCCTGACCGTGACGCAGCCGTCAATTCATGGCGTGCTGATCGTGCTCCCTTGGGGGAGAGTGTTGAGTTTAAAGGATTTTCCGAATGACGCCGCGTGCGATGCCGCCTGTCACGCGGGTCCCGGTCCATCATCTGGGTCCGGAGGATGCGGTAATCACCGCCGACGGCACGGTCTACTCTGCGCTGCGCAACGATGGCAAATTGCTCCGTGTACGCCCCGGTGAGACTGAGGCAGAGGTGATCGCCGACATCGGCGGCCGAGGGCTTGGGTGTGAGCTCATGGACGATGGCCGCATTCTTGTTTGCAATGCTGACCTTGGGCTCCAGGCCGTTGATCCCGAATCAGGAACGGTTGAGGCCCTTCTTGAGACTGTGCACGGTGCGCCATTTGGCGTGTGCAACAATGCAGCAATCGCCCCAGACGGTACGATCTATTTCTCGGAGAGTTCTCAGGTCTTCCATCTGGAGAACTTCCGTAAGGATATCATCGAGGACACACAAACCGGTCGGCTTTTGCGGTGGAGGCCAGGTGAGGAACCTGAGATTCTTCTCAGTGGACTGAGTTTCGCGAATGGCGTCGTGCTCGATCCCGACGGCCGGTTCGTTCTTGTGGCAGAGACGGGCAAGATGAAGATCCATCGCGTGTGGCTCGACAGTGGAAAGGCTGACCTGTTTGCCGAGGTTCCTGGCTTTCCTGACAATCTGTCGATCGGTTCTGACGGCCTGCTGTGGTGCGCTGTACCCTCGTTACCACTTGATTCACTTCAGAAAATACACGGGCTTCCCAAGTTTGTCCGCAAGCTGATCGCCCAGTTGCCTGAGGCGCTAGGGCCCCAAGTTCCTAAATGCTGCCGCGTGGCCGCGTTCGATCTCAGCGGGAACCTCGTTCATCTACTCGAGGGCGATCCGTCCGTATACCACTACGTAACAGGTGTGCGAGAACGGGACGGCAAGATTTGGATTGGTAGCATCAATGAAGATGCGCTGGGTTACTTCACCATGCCACCCCCGAGCGAAGCAGATGGATAGCCACCGCTTTTCCGTTGCGCCGATGATCGATTGGACGGATCGGTACTGTCGCTTCTTTCATCGGGAGCTGACCCGGCATGCTCTTCTGTATACGGAGATGATTACGGCTGAGGCGATCCTGAATGGTGACCAGGATTACCTTCTCGCTTATGACCATGCTGGCCCGACAGCGTTGCAGCTTGGTGGTTCGGACCCTGAGAAGATGGCGCGCGCGGCGGCGATCGGCGCGACTTACGGCTACGACGAGATCAACATGAATGTTGGTTGCCCGTCGGACCGTGTCCAGTCGGGTCGTTTTGGCGCGTGTCTGATGCAAGAGCCAGAATTGGTGCGTGACTGCCTCATTGCGATGCGCGAGGCGACGACGCTTCCCGTGACGGTGAAGTGCCGGATTGGCGTTGATGATCAGGACCCGGAGGAAGCGCTTCCGGTGTTTCTGGAGCAAGTTGAGGCAGCGTGCGTCGCCACGGTGATCGTGCACGCGCGCAAGGCCTGGCTGCAGGGGCTAAGCCCCAAAGAAAACAGAACAATTCCCCCGTTAGACTACAGTCTCGTGCACCGGATGAACGCGCGTTTTCGCGGCCTGACTGTTATTCTGAACGGCGGCTTGGCATCTCCGCAGGCGGCTCTTGAGCACCTTGAGATGCTCGACGGCGTCATGCTTGGACGGGCGGCTTATGAGAAGCCAGCGCTGCTCCGCGGGGTGGATGCGCTCTATTTTCATGATACAGATGTTCCGCCTACGGTGCAAAGTGTAGTGCGAACGATCGTTGCGAAGGCTGAGGCGGATCAGACACCGATTTGGCGGTATGCTCGGCACATGCTTGGCCTCTTTGCTGGCCAGCCTGGTGCCCGGATGTGGCGCCGCCGGGTGAGCGAGGAGGCGCGCCAAGCAAAGCCAGCCATACTGATGACGATCATGGAAGAAGCTGGCCTCGACCATCGGCCCCAAGAGGTTTTGGCGGCTGAGTGACTGAGCTTTTCCTCCTTGTGCTGACGGGCGCGTTTGCGGGCACGATCGGCGGACTGTTTGGTGTCGGCGGCGGCATTGTCATCGTGCCTGTTCTGTACGCGGTCTTTCTCTATGGGGGAGCGGATCCGACCGTGGCGATGAAGACCGCGGTGGGCACCTCGCTCGCGACGATCATTGTCACGTCAATCCGGTCACTCCGCGCGCATCATAAGCGGGGGGCGGTGGACTTCTCCGTTCTCAAGACCTGGGGGCCATTCATCGCGGGCGGTGCAGTGCTCGGAGCGTTGGCGGCGAGGGTCATCAGCGGTGAGGCCCTCCTCATCGTCTTTGCCCTCGGCGCGCTCGGTATGGGTGCGCAGCGGCTTCTCGGAAAGAAAGGTGGCGGCAAGGCCATCCACTTGCAGCCTTCGGCGGAGCGGGGGCTCGCCGTGGGCACAGGATTTTTCTCGGCGCTGATGGGGATCGGCGGCGGGGTCATTGGCGTCGTCTTGCTCACCCTCGCGGGGAGGCCGATGCATCAGGCCGTGGGGACAGCCTCGGGTTTCGGCCTTGCTATCGCGGTGCCTGGCGCGCTCGGGTTTCTCGCCATCGGCCTGGGGCAGGCCGGGATCGCGGGCGCCATCGGCTACGTCCACGCCTTTGCATTCCTGGCGATAGCCCTCGGCACACTGATCTTCGCGCCGGTTGGGGCGGCCCTCGCGCATCGCCTGCCGGCACCGCGGCTGTCGGCTTTTTTCGGTGTCTACCTGCTCATCACCGGCGTGGTTTTGCTGAGAGAAGCAGTGGTCAGCCTTTCGTAGTGTTGACCGGGTATCTGCGCGCTCCTACCAGCGCGGTATCAAGGAGTTTTTGTGATGAGCAAACAGTACGACGTCGTGATTATCGGTGGCGGGCCAGGGGGTTACAACGCAGCGATCCGCGCGGCCCAGCTTGGCCTGAAAACCGCGTGCATCGATAAGCGTGAGACCGGCAAGTTTGGCGGCACCTGCCTGAACGTGGGGTGCATCCCGTCAAAGGCGATGCTGCACGCGTCCGAAGCGTACGAGCAGGCGTCGACGCACTTCGCTGATCTGGGCGTGAAGATCGAAGGCCTGTCGCTCGATCTCGACCGGATGCTCGGCCAAAAGAGTGACGCGGTGGATGGCCTGACCCAGGGCATTGAGTACCTGTTCAAAAAGAACGGCGTCGACGGCTATCTCGGCTGGGGCAAGATTGAGGGGCCGGGCAAGGTCTCTGTTGAGACGAAGGATGGTCGCGAAGAGCTCAGCACAAAGAACATTATTATTGCGACGGGTTCGGACATTCTCTCGCTGCCTGGTGTTGAGATCGATGAAGAGGTCATCGTTTCTTCTACTGGCGCGCTCAGCCTGCCGAAGGTACCGGAGCATATGGTCGTCGTTGGCGGCGGCTATATCGGTCTGGAGATGGGTTCGGTCTGGCGCCGCCTTGGTGCGAAGGTGACGGTGGTGGAGTTCCTGGATCGGATCACGCCTGGCATGGACGGCGAGATCTCTAAGCAATTCCAACGTATCCTGAAGAAACAGGGCATGACCTTCAAACTCGGCACGAAGGTAACGGGGATTGAGCGGACGAATGCTGGCGCGAAACTGACCGTTGAGCCTGCGAAAGGTGGAGACGCTGAAGTCATCGACGCGGACGTCGTCCTGATCTCCATTGGTCGTAAGCCGTACACGGAGGGCCTAGGCCTCGAGACGGTCGGAGTCACGCCGAACCAGCGCGGGTTCATTGAGGTCGATGACCATTGGCGCACCGGCGCGGAAGGCGTCTACGCCATCGGTGACTGCACCCCTGGCCCGATGCTGGCGCACAAGGCGGAGGAAGAAGCCGTCGCGGTGGCAGAGGTCATCGCTAAGGGCCATGGCCACGTCGACTACAACATCATTCCCGGTGTGGTGTACACGGATCCTGAAGTCGCCTCTGTGGGCAAAACCGAAGAGCAGCTGAAGGAAGAGGGCGTCGACTACAGCGTCGGCAAGTTCCCGTTCACCGCGAACAGCCGTGCCAAAACCAATCATGAGACGGACGGTTTCGTGAAGGTCCTCGCCGACAAGAAAACGGACGAAGTGCTCGGTGTGCACATGATCGGCTCAGGCGTGGGCGAGATGATTGCCGAGGCCTGCGTTGTGATGGCGTTCGGCGGATCGTCCGAAGACATCGCGCGCACCTGCCACCCGCACCCGACGCGGACCGAAGCGTTCCGTCAAGCGGCTATGGGTGTCGAAGGCTGGACGATGCAGGCCTAACGGACGAGGCCGGTGCCGTCGCAATGTCGGCAACGGCCAAACAATCCGCGTCCGCTGCCCTTACACTTCGGGCAGTGGGATGCGGGGCGCAGTGAGCTCTTCACTTCTTGCGCCGCTGCCATCGCGGCGCGGGGTGACGCGAGCGAGGGGCGTTCCTGCCCCTTGTTCGTCAGTGCACTGACCATGGGCGATTTCAAGCCGCGGCTCTTGCTGATGCGCTTCATGGCTTCGGCGGCTTTGTAGGTCATCGCGTCGCCCATCATCATCATCTGCAGGGCCGTGCGCATATCCGCGAGGTAGAAGTTCATCTGCGCATCGAAAAGCGCGTGGGAGAACGTCGGCGCGATGTTCAGCTCAGCATAAATCCACAGGTGCCCATCCTGGAGCATCGCCGTCGCCATCGTCAGGCGGCGATCGATCGCCATCACGTCGTCAACCGACATCTGCGGCGCAGGCAGAATGCACAGGAGACCAATCATCTGCACATGGTCACCGGCACCCGGCTCGTAGAGGCAGCCAAACTTCAGGGTCGAGGCCGGATCATAAAGCGCGATGAGGCGGAACGGATCATCGGCATCAGGCTCGATCATCGTTGGCGACAGCCCCAGCTCCCTCAGCGAGCTAAAGATGTTCCCCACGGTCCAGCCGGCACCAGTTCTACTCTGATCCATGATCTGCCCCTCCCAAAGGACCCACCCAACACGCACGTTGCCCCGTGCAGCAGACAGTAGATGGCGCAAACCGCCCTCGGTCAAGCGCACGGGTCACCGCCCAGCCCTTCCCAACAGCGTGAACGATGGTTAGTGTCCCGCGTCACGTCAGCGTCCCAGGGGCTTTATCTATGTCAGAAACGCAAGCGGCCAATCCGGCCGGGTCGGAAACCGACGCCGTTCTTCCCGACCTCACCGAAGACCGCAGCTTTCTGGGGCATCCGAAAGGCCTCGCTGTTCTTTTCTTCGCAGAGATGTGGGAGCGGTTCTCGTTCTACGGGATGCGTTCTCTGCTCACGCTTTACCTCGTGCAGCACTTCCTGTTCTCGCAGGACAAGGCGCAGGGTATCTATGCGGCCTACGGCTCGCTGGTTTATCTGACGCCGGTTATTGGCGGTCTGATCGCTGACCGCTTCCTCGGCCCACGCCGTGCGGTGTTCATCGGTGCGATCTTCCTCACCGCAGGCCACGGCATGATGGCGTTTGAGGGGCACGGCAGTAAGTCGTTCATCGAATTTGAGAATTCGCGCTATGAAGTGGTGGTTGAGGGCCGAGGCGAGACCGCCAAGTCGTTCATCGACGACAACGGCACCCTTCGCCCCATCCGTTTCAGCTCTGAGGGCATCGCGGTTGAGGGCCAGGGCACGGCTCCCGCGCAAATCGACCGCGGCTCTTATGAGCAGGTAATCGAGCGCGAGCAGACCTATGTGAACATCCTCTTCCTCGCTCTGTCGCTTATCGTCGTGGGCGTCGGCTTCCTGAAGGCGAACATCTCCACCATGGTCGGCCAGCTCTACAGCGATAAAGACCCAAGGCGTGATCCCGGTTTCACGATCTTCTATATCGGCATCAACACGGGTTCGCTGGCGGCGTATCTGCTCTGCGGCTTCCTAGCCTATCGCTACGGCTGGGGTTACGGTTTTGGCGCGGCGGGCATCGGCATGGCGCTCGGGTTGATCGTCTTCGTGCTCGGCAAACCGCTTCTCATGGGACGCGGCGAGCCAAAGATCACGCTTAAGGGCGGTTTGATCGCAGCGACCTGGCTCGGTGGGATCGTAGCTCTCGCGCCGATCTACTTCGCCATTCAGCGGGATGAGTTTCTGTCCGATGTCCTGACTTGGGGCGGCCCGATCCTCTACGCGCTCCTGCTGGCGTTCACGATCTTCTTCTACAAAGCGGAAGTCCGGACACGGATGGTTGTGGCGATCGTGCTGACGTTCGCGTCGGTGATGTTCTGGGCTCTGTTCGAGCAGGCAGGCACATCGCTGACCCTCTACGCGGCGAACAACTCCGCGCTACCTGGCGTTGGACCGGTTCAGATGAACGCGGCGCAAGTCGGCTTCCTGAACCCGTTCTTCATCATCCTGCTCGGCCCGGTCTTCGCTTGGCTGTGGATCAAGTTGGCGAAGAGCGGTCGCGAGCCTTCGACGCCAGTGAAATTCTCGCTGGGTCTTGCGCAGGTCGCACTAGGCTTCTTCGTCCTGGTCTGGGGCGCAACGTCGTTTGCATCTCCCGTGGAGACCGCCGACGGTACGAAGTATCTGGTCCCGTTCATCTTCTTGGCGGTCGCCTACCTTCTCCATTCGACGGGTGAGCTGTCGCTTTCGCCAGTGGGCTTGTCGATGATCACGAAGCTCGCCGCTCCAGGCGTTGTGGGTCTGATGATGGGGGCGTGGTTCCTGTCGTCGTCACTGGGCCACAACCTCGGCGGACAGATCGCTAAGCTCAGTTCGACGGAGACCGTTGGCGGTGTCGTCACCGACAACGAAGCGCAACTTTCGGCCTACGCGGATACTTTCATGTTGGCGGGCTATCTCGGCCTCGGCGTTGCAGCGGTTGTGCTTGTGATGAGCCCGATCCTGAAGAAGTGGATGGCGGGTATCAACTAACCCGCCAGCACCTCTGCCGCTTCAAGGGCCAGGTCGCTGGTGGCGGCGGCGATTGCTTTGATTGTGCCATCCGTGGGCTGATGGTCTTTGCCTTCCCAGGTGATGACGGTGCCGCCTGCGGCTTTGATAACGGGGATCACCGCGGCAATGTCGTGCCAGTGCAGGCCGGCTTCCACGACCAGATCCATGTGTCCGCTGGCGACGAGGCCGAAGCCGTAGCTGTCGAGGCCTTGGCGGGTGAGCTTCACGCGCTCGGCGAGGCGCGCGACCGAGGCCGCTTCTTCGTCGGAGAAGTATTCTCCCGCCCGCATATCGGTCACCATCATCCGGGCGTCGCTCAGCGCCTTGAGACCTGAGGTCTTCGCCAGGCCGCCAGGACCTTGAACCCGCGGCTCTTCTTCAAGCAGGCTTCCGATCCACCGTTCACGGAGGAATGGTTGGTCGATGACCCCGGCGACGGGCACACCGTCGCGCTCAAGCCCGATGAGGGTCGTCCAAACCGGCACGCCGCAGATGAACGCTCTCGTCCCGTCGACCGGATCGAGGACCCAGCGCCATGGGCTATTGCCTGGTTTCTCAGGCCATTCCTCGCCGCGGATGCCGTGATCAGGGTGCGCCTCTTCAATCAGAGCACGGATGGCTTTCTCCGCCTCACGATCAGCCTCGGTGACAGGATCGAACCCGCCTTCAGCTTTGTTCGTGATGGCTGTCCCAGTCCGGAAACGAGGGAGCGTCTCCTCCCGCGCGCGATCGGCGAGGCGGTGGGCGAGGTCAAAGAAAGCGGCGTTGTCCATGCGACCGGTAAGGCAAAGCATGGCCCAAATAGCAAGGTCCCGCGCTGCGGCCTCTGCCGCGCGCGGGACCTTCCCCCATGGCCAAGGCGCCTAACGAAACACGGCGCTCCCGGCTCTCCCTGCAAAAACGCTACGCCGCGGCGTCAGCCAGCGTTTTCGCAAGATCCAGAAGCCGCCGTCGCGGGGCTTCTTTCAGATTGTAGTATGCCCGGATAAGGTCGATGGTTTCTTTCTGCTGAAAGACTTCCGGCGCAATTCCGTCACCCATGGCACCTTCGTGCATGGCGCGTTCTTCCTCGGTCAGACCTTCAAAGAAGTGGCTGACGGGAACTTCGAGCGCGCGGGCGATGACCCAAAGGCGCGAAGCAGAGATCCGGTTTGCACCGCTCTCGTATTTCTGGATTTGCTGAAACTTGATGCCCACCGCGTCGGCGAGCTTCTGTTGCGTCATCCCCAGCAAGCAACGGCGCTGACGCAACCGTTGGCCTACGTGGAGATCCACCTGATGCGGCATGATCATCTCCAATCGTTACCCGGGAGTGAAAATGCATCACTCGTGCCACCCCCAGATGTGCGGGGGTTGGTCCAGATCGGGATGGAATGTTCGGGATTGAGACAAAAAGAAGGCGGGAGGGCCTGAACCCGTCCCGCCTGATGCTTTCTGAGACGTAAACGCCGTTAAGCTTTGGCGCGCTGCCGCATGGCGCCGATCGCGAGGCCTGCAACCATCAGGGGCAAGGCACCTGGGACGGGAACAGGGGCAGAGCCGCCTGTGATCTCAAAATCGCCGGACAGAGAGCCGGTGTTGTCATCGTAAAAACCGGGCGCGCCTGTGAACGCGAAAGCGTCAATGAAACCGAGAACAAGGGTGTCCGCGCTGTCCGGGATCAGGAACTCCTGAACCTGGAATGTGCTGGTCAGACCGTTCCCGATGAAGAATGCCTGGTTCAGCGCGGGCGCAAGCGACGTGAAGTCGGTGCCGATCGAGAAGAAGTCGAGGTCGGCCGGCGTGCTGCCCGACGATGGTGGATTGCCGCTGTCGATAAAGACACCGGCGAAGAACAACTGCCCCGGGGAGACAATACCGGAGATGCCAGCCGAACCATCGACGTTGCTGTTTCCGCCGTTCTCTCCGTCGGCATTGGTGTCTGGCGTGCTGCTGCAGCAATTGGTGAAGCCAACAATGTCGAAGAAGGACAGAACCTGCCCGCCGCCAGGGGTGAAGCTGTAGGTGAACGGCGCTGTGCCATCGCCCGTGTAACTCCCGTCGCCTGAGAGGTAGATGGAGTCTGTTCCGTTCGCGACAAAGGCAACGCTGTTCGCTTGCGCGGCCCCAAACAGGCAAGCGGTGGCCGCCGCGGCGGCGAGTGCGATTTTCATACTATGCCCCTCATTGGTTGTTTCCCTGGCGATCACTTCGCCTGGAGACGAGGAATTAACCTTCGTCGCAGGGGTGGTCAAACAACGAGCGACTGCGTTCAGGGCCCCGAGCGAACTTGCGCTTTCGCTCGGTTCGGGCATAGCTATCACGCAAATGAGAGTGTCTCCGCGGGGTGCCGGGAGAAGGGGCTGGCGCCAGCGATCGAGACACGATCGCAAGGGCGCGCGATTATCCCCTTCCTCAAGCATTCCAAGAGAGACACCGGCATACCGGGAGAGTTGGAATGGGCTTGGAAACACTCGATTTGGCCGTGGTCGCGGCCTACGCCGTCGCGTTGATCTTGATCGCGACGATCGTCAGCCGGGAGAAGGCTGGCGAAACGAAGAACACGGAAGACTATTTCCTCGCTGGACGTGCGCTCCCCTGGTGGGCGATTGGTGCATCGCTGATCGCGGCAAACATCTCAGCTGAGCAGATCATCGGCATGTCCGGCTCCGGCTTCGCCGTGGGTCTCGCGATTGCCTCTTATGAGTGGATGGCAGCGGCAACGCTGATCATCGTGGGCAAGTTCCTGCTGCCCATCTTTCTGAAGCGCGGCATCTACACGATGCCTCAGTTTCTCGAGAAGCGCTTTGGCGTCACCGTGAAGTATGTGATGAGCACCTTCTGGCTAATCCTCTACACCGTGGTGAACCTAACCACGATCATGTGGCTGGGCGCGACGGCCGTGAACTCGCTTACAGGTCTCGACTTCTTCCCAGCGATGATGGCGCTTGGTGCGTTCGCAGCTGCTTACTCCTTGTACGGTGGATTGAAGGCGGTGGCGCTCACCGACATCATCCAAGTCGTGCTCCTCGTCTTCGGCGGTATCCTGATCACCTGGATTGCCCTCGGCCAAGTGTCGAGTACGGGCAGCGCGGTCGATGGTTTCGGCGTTTTGATGTCTGAGCTGCCAGGCAAGTTCGACATGATCTTGTCGCGCGACAACCCAGAATACATCAACTTGCCGGGTATCGGCGTGCTGCTTGGCGGTATGTGGATGATGAACATCAGCTACTGGGGCTTCAACCAGTACATCATCCAGCGTGCTCTGGGCGCAAAGGACATTAAAGAGGCGCAGAAGGGCATTATGTTCGCAGCGAGCCTCAAGATCGTGATGCCCTTTATCATTGTGATCCCCGGCATCGCAGCCGTCATTCTTGCCCCGGACATCGCCAAGCCTGACCAAGCTTATCCTGAGATGATGAAGCTGGCACCGGTGGGCATCCGTGGACTGATCTTTGCCGCGCTGGTCGCAGCGATCGTGAGTTCGTTGGGTTCAATGATGAACTCCATCTCGACGATCTTCACGATGGACTTGGTCAAGCCGCTGGTCCTGCGCGATGCGAAAGAGACGACGCTTGTCTCGGTGGGCCGCGTGGCGAGCCTCACCGCGCTGGTCATCGCGCTGTTCCTCGCTGAACCGCTGCTCGGTTCGTCGGGTCAGGTGTTCCAGAACATCCAGAACTGGACCGGCGTGTTTACGCCGGGCATCGTGGCGATCTTCGCGCTCGGTATGTTTTGGAAGCGGACGACGGAGTTGGGTGGCCTTGCCGTCGTCATTGCATCTGTCGTGCTCGGATTGTCGTGGACGCTCATCTGTGGCGACCCCGTGGTCTCGAAGGAAACGGGTGAAATCGTCTGGACACCTCCGTTTGATCCCATGCCGTTCATGGATCGTGTCGGTGTGGTCTTCTTGATTTGTATGGCCCTCGGCGTGGTGGTGTCGCTCGTCACACCCAAGCCCTCGCCTGAGAAACCGGTGGAGCTTGGCGATATCGAGTTTGGCACAAGCACCGGGTACAACATCGGCGCCGTGCTGATCGTTGTGGTGCTCGCCGTATTCTACGGCATCTGGTGGTAGGCTGATGATCAGCTAACGGAACTGTTGATGCAGTTCCGTTAGCGGAACAGGGGTTCGTCAAAGCTCCGGAGCTTACGGGAGTGGAGGGTGCCGCCCTCCGCTTCATCACGCAGCCGCTCCAGCGCGCGGATGCCGATCTTCAGGTGCTGGCCCACCCGCTCTTGGTAGAACGCGTTGGCCATCCCAGGCAGCTTGATTTCGCCGTGGAGCGGGCGGTCCGACACGCAGAGCAGCGTGCCGTAGGGCACGCGGAAGCGGTATCCCGCAGCGGCGACTGTGGCGCTCTCCATATCGATGGCGATTGCTCGCGATTGGTTCAGAAGCACGGCGAGGTCTTCAAACCGCAGCTCCCAGTTTCGGTCGTCAGTGGTGACAACCGTCCCTGTACGGAGGTGTTGTTTCAGCTTCGCGCCTGACTGTCCTGTCTCATCCTCTACTGCCGCGGTGAGGGCGAGCTGCACCTCGGCAATCGTCGGTAGGGGGACAGATGGCGGCAGGGCGTGATCGAGCACGTTGTCGTCTCGCAGGTAAGCGTGGGCGAGGACGTAGTCGCCGAGACGCTGGGTCCGGCGCAGGCCGCCGCAGTGACCAATCATCAGCCACACATGGGGCCGCAGCACGGCAAGGTGGTCGGTGATCGTCTTCGCGTTCGACGGACCCACGCCGATGTTCACCAGTGTGACCCCGCGTTTGCCCTCGCGCACCAGATGGTAGGCAGGCATCTGCGGGGGCTTGGCCAGCGGCTCCTTAGACGGTTTGCCGTCTCGCTCGGTGATCCGTTCGCCGGGTTCGACGAGGCGATCAGCGCGACCAGCCATCACCTCTTCGCGGCCCCACTCACAAAACTCATCGACGTACCGCTGATAGTTCGTGAACAGAATATAGGGTTGAAAATGCTCCGGGTCCGTCGCCGTGTAGTGGCGAATGCGGTTCAGCGAATAATCCACGCGCTCCGCCGTAAACAGCGAGAGGGGTGAGTGCCCATCGCGGTTCAGGATCATCCGCCCGTCGACAATATCGTCATTGGTGGAGACGAGGTTCGGCGTGAAGAAGAACTGCTGCAGCGCCTCGCGTTGGTCAGGGACGAGATCGGCCGTCGCCGCTTCAAGCGCAAAAGTCAGGGGGATCGGTCGGTTCGACAGGCCCACCCGCATCAC
>JBCCTF010000085.1:0-16415 GCA_039198765.1 Pseudomonadota bacterium | reverse complement strand
GAAGCGTTTGTTGATGGCGAGCTGACGGACGATCAGCGTGCTGAGTTTGAAGCGGCGATGGCTTCGCGGCCTGATATTGTTGCGAGTGTCGCGTTCTACCGCGAGCTGCGCCGGAACGCGCAAAGCGCGGCGGCTCAGATCGATGATCAGCCTCTAAGCCCCGGACTTGAAAAGACGCTTCAGCGTCTGGCGCAGCCGTCTTTCGGCGACATCGTCATGTCCAAAATCAGGGCTCTGATGGAGCAGCCCATTGTGTTGGTTCCTGTAGGAGCTGCGGCTGCGCTTGCGATTTTTGCCGTTGCTGTCTTCGGCACGTCGCCGCAAGCAACGAACGTCACCCCGGTGCTGATCGCAGGTGTTGATGCTTCAGAAGCGCTGATCACTTTGGCCGACGGTGAGGAAGCGGGCTTGATCCGTGTGAGGAGCAGCCATGTGAACCCCGATGGCGAGTTCTGCCGCGTGGCGATCGTCGGTGGACCTGAAGGTGCTGCAGGGCTTTTGTGTTGGGACGATGGCCAAGCTGCGTGGCGGATCGATGCCGAGGACCCGCCGCTGAACGACGCGGGTTATGTGATCGCGGGTGCAGGAGACCGTGTGGGCCTGACGGAGGCCCTTGCTGAAAGTCGACCTGCTACGCCTGAAGAGGTTGAGAAATTTCTCTCTTCCGTAAACTGAAGGCCTCGTTAGGGGCGGTAAGTGATCCTGAAGCCTAGGCCGTAATCTGGGCTGGTCTCGGAAAATCCGGTAAGAGCGTAGGTGATCATGCTGACATGATCGCCGACCGGAAACGAGGCTGACCACGACAGCTCGCGCACATCGTCTAAACCTGAAATGACAGCGCTGCGATGGGCGTACGTCACCCCGAGTGTAGGCAGACCGGAGAATTCCCTCAGCACACCGACGGAAAATTCCGCACGGTCTTGGACATCGAACTGTTCCGACCGTCCCGAGAACGTGTAGCCCAACCCTGCCAAAACGGTAAAGCTGCCAACATCCTGAATATAGTCGGTACGCAGAGTGACGTCGGCCTTCCCGGTTCCGAGGAGCCTATCAGGGTCAGCTGTTGGGAGTTTCGCGGCCGCAGAGATATCAAGAAGTGCTCGACCGTCACGCAGCGGGAAGAACCGCGACACGCCCAGGCGAACATCACCCAATCCCCAGGTCTGATCTCTTCCTGTAACGTTCTCAGCCTCTTCCGGCGGAAGGTTCGGAAGGCCAAACTCCGCTGGTCCCTCAACGCCGAGATAGGGCACTGTGATCTGCGCGTTCCAAAGGCCTGTGGATGCGCCCACTTCGAAAAACGTGATGGCGACGTCGGTTGGGTCACCGAGGCCATAGGTCCCCGTGCTGGCGTCGAAGCCTGTGGCCACGCGCCAATCCGCGGCCGCGACGTTGGGGTATGCAACGCCCACCGCCAGCACCAACCACATCCGCGAAGGGATCAGCATCACACCCAAACCAACATGCCTGCGCTGACAAGCAATTAGGTCGCGCGAGGGTGAAAAACCAACAACGAAGGCGCTTGGCCAGACGCTAGCGCAGCTAAGGTTTGTCGACCTGTTCAGCACCAACGACGATGTAGGCTTCGATACCGTTCCCCTGGCTGATCCGCTCGGGGTCGGCTTCGACGGCAAAGTAGGTGTGCTTCGTCTCGTCTCTTAGACTGAGGAAGAAGGTCTCGAACTGATCGAGATCGACCATGCGGCCGTGGTCGCTGAACTCAATCCGTGGGTTATCGGGCGTTCGCTGTGGGCGGATGTTGCGCCCGAGATTGTCGCGGCTGGTCAGTTCGAAATAGTTGTTCAGGTCCCAGCGATAGAGCCCGCGGAACGGCGGCTCTCCAGTGGTGATCTTCATACGGATGAGTTCGCCGGAGAAGCCGTTTGGCTTGCTGTCACCTTCAAGACCGACCCAATCGCAGGCTCTTACTGGGACTTCGAGCCACCAGTTTTGTGCCGATGGTCGACCCTCGTCAAAAGCGCCCGCTTCGTTACGCTCTGCGTTTCGGACGATCGAGAACTTGGCCAGTGGGCGCGGGCTCGCGCTCCCGTTTCCTACTAGGTTCCAGCTTCCACCGAGGTCGCATTTGAGGAGCCTGACGCGATCTACGGGGAGAGCCAATGGATCGAAGGGGACGTCCTCCTCGGGCTCAGTGGGTGCCTCTGGCGTTTCGGTGTCCGCAGGGACGGGGTTTGGCGGCGGGTCTTCGGCGAGCTCGCAGCCGCTCATGGATCCCGACATGCCTTGCGAGCGGAGGTACACGAACAAAGAGCAGGCTTGGTCGTTACTGATTGTGGCCTCGGAGAACGACGACATCCTAGCAGGTGGGTTCCGCAGCGTTTGTTGGAACGCGAGATAACTGATGGTTTTAGGTCTTAGGTCTCCACCAGGCCCGCGAAGGATCTCCACCGGTGTGTACTGACCATGACAGCTTGAGCAGTTGGCGTTGAAGAGCGCTTCGTCAGCATACGCATGGCCTAACCACGTCGTGCTGAGAAGGAGGGCGGTGAGAAGTGCTCTAATCATCGCCGTAGCCCGCGATGCCTTGGATCACGAAGGTGTTGGTATAGTACTCCGCCCCGTCAGGTCTCGGCCTGGCTGGATCAACGCGCTTCCTTGTGATGGTCAGCTCGATGAAGGGCACGGATTCGATAGCGGTCTCGTTCCCCCGTGAGTCGTACCGGATCCGCTGGTTGGCGTGGAACCCCGCGATCAGATTGTCGGCTGTGGGCAGCTGCAGATAGAATTGTCCGTGTTCGTCGAAAACGATCCGATCAATCGGCCGCCAAGTCGGGTAGCGCGGGTTGTTTGGCTGCGGCCCGCGAAGGGTGTATTCAAGCCTGTAGAGAGGCTCGCCGCGATGACGAACAACGAGAGGCTGGTTCGCCATGGCGCATTCACCGGGCGAGAGAGGGGCTTGGTTGTAGCCCTGCAGGGCTGGGATGAACCAAAACCCAAGCTGCCACGTGCCATTAGGATTGGTGGCACCCTCCGGGGACGTCAGGCCGATATTGGTGCCTCCACCGCCGCGGCAACGGATGGTCGTCGTGGTCCAGTCGTTGTCTGTCGGGAACAGTTCCGGAAACTGAGAAGGAACGTCGACGTTCGGCGGCGGGCGGTCGCGTTGCCTGAGGCGATCCCGGTCCAGTTCCGGTTGGGCCACGGCTGCTGACAGTCCCAGACTTGTGAGGGTGAGCAGCACAGCCAGTGCCTGCTTCCCCTCGCAGTGCTCGTGATGAACCATCGTTCTGGCGACCCTCCTGAACGTTCTCTATTCAATCCAGAACGAGGATCGGACTGATTGCAAGGCGGAGGGGCAGTCGCTTCTCGCGGGAAGAGGGCTGCTAACGGGCGGTACAGCTTCGCTTTTCAGCCCTCGTCCTTTCCGAAGCTGTTGCGTTTCCGCGCCAATAGTGCCGGAGTTGGTCTCGTGTTTTGAGTGGTATGTCGTTGTGTTCGGCTTTGTTGTTTTCGGTCTGATCATTGTGATCGGTTGGGTACTGGGGTTCGTCGGGTTTTTCGTCGCGTCGGGTGCCAACACGGAGATCAAAAGGCTCCGCCGCGAGGTTGAACGGCTAGAGCGGCGGGTTGCGAGCGGCGTTGCCACGTCGACGGCGCCTAGCAAGGAAAAGGGCGCGGAACCCACCGCCGAAGTGGATGACGCTGAGCAAAACGCGTCTCTTCTCGCTCAGGACTTAGCGCGCCAGCCTTGGTTGCGAGACCGCCTAGAGGCAGCAGCTGACCTGGAAGAGGCGCCTGAGCCCGAGAAGCAAGAGCAGACGGTTCCCGTCGGTGCACAGTCGCTCGACCTTGGCCGGTTCGTGCGGGAGCAGGTGTCAGGCAATTGGCTGATCTGGATCGGCGGGTTTGCGTTGATCCTCGGCGGCGCGTTCCTCGTGAAGAACGCCGTCGACGCCGGGTTCTTTGGCCCGAGGATGCGGATTATCTGTGCACTGATTGCGGCAGCCGCGATGGTTGGGGCGGCAGAATGGCTCCTTCGGTCTGATCGTTCCGAGGACAACGAATCTGAAACCAACGGCCGGGGGCTCGGGATTATCCCCGCAGTACTCGCGGGGGCAGGGGGCGCAACGGTGTATGGCGCCGTCTACGCAGCCTACAGTCTCTATGGGATGATCCCCGCCGTTATGGCGCTGGCTTCATTGGCGTTGAGCTGCGCTGGTATTCTGATCTTGGCGGCCCGGCACCGGTACGCGGCGATGGCCGTTTTGGGCATAGTTGGGGCGTATCTCTCGCCCGTTCTCACGGCTGGTGAGGGCGGCAACGCCAACGCTCTCTTGCTCTATGTCGCTGCCGTGCTTGCGTCGGGTGTGGAAGTCGCCAAGGTCCTGCGCTGGAACAGCGTGGCCCTGACTGCGATGGTAGGCGGCGGGTTCTTCGCGCTTCTGGTGATCGAAGGAAGTGTGCTCTTCGTGCCTGGCGGCGTGTTCGTGTTCTTGCCGGGATACCTCGCTGTCGCGATCGCCTATGCTTGGGGTGGCGCTGCGGAGCCTTTGAACATGGGCACAATTGCGCAGTCGCGCGGGCGGAAGCTGTCCTATCCGTTGTTGCAGTTCTTTGCGGTGTTGTTGGCGACGATCGCGCTGGGGGTGCTTGCCACGTTGGTCGGTCTCGGCGATCCGTTGGCCCTCCTCATGTGGCTGGCCATCAGTGTGCTGCTGATCGGAGTCAGCGCTTATCGCGATGCTTTCGCAGTGGCGCCCGTGCTCCTTCTCATCGTGCTGTTTGCGGCTGTGGCTTTCGCGGATTTGAGCCAAACACGTCCCCAAAGGACGCTCGCGATCTGCGCAGCGCTGATTTACTCCGCTGGCGGATTTGTTCTCATGATCAGCCGCCAAGAGAAAGGAATGGCGGCGCTGCTCCTAGCGTTTGCGCCCATCGGCTTCACTGCGGCGCTCTACGTTTTCGAGGGCCGACCGGACGCCGGGTTTGGTGCGATCCGTTGGGCGACAGTCGCTGGAACAGCAGCAGTTCTTAACAGCTACTTCGTCAGCTCACTGATCAGGCGTTCCGGTTCACCCGATACCCACCCAGCAGCTATCTCCGCATTCGTGGTCGGAGCGACGCTGGCTTCGACGCTCGCTGTGGTCATCGCGGCGGACGGCCTCTGGCTATCGGTAGGCTTCGCTGTGCAGGTTCCCGTCATGGCGTGGCTGTGGCGCCGGTTCCATTTGCCAGCACTTAAATTGTTTTCAGCCATCGTTTCTATCCTTGCCACGGTACGGCTCCTCGCGATCACCGATGTCATCGGCCAGGACTTCGGCCAGCTCCCGATCGTCAATATGCTGATCGTCTTCTACCTTCTGCCTTCCGCCCTCTTCTGGCTGTCGTCGAAATGGTTCAGGAGCGGTGGTCTGGCTCCGTCGACTTGGGTGGTGCAGAGCGTGGAAGGTGTCGCCATCGTCCTTTTAGCCGCTTTCACGACCGGCGAAATTCGCCATCTCTTGAACAACGGTGATGTTGGCTCTTCTTCCTACGAGCTGGCTGAGGTCACGCTTCAGTCGTTGGGTTGGTTGCTCATTGTGCTGATGATGCGCTGGCGATCAGGGATGGATCTCACCTTGATCCGAAAGGGTGCCACGTTCGGACTGCTTGCTCTCGCCATGGCCAATTTGGTCACGGGCAATCTCGTGCTGCTGAACCCATGGTGGGGGGACGGCCCAAAGGTAGGCGGGCCGATTATCGCCAACATGCTGCTGCTGTACTACGCCCTCCCTGGGCTGGCTCTGGGCGTTCTTGCGTGGTTATGCCGACGCATTGAGGTTACGCGCTTGATGAAAGTCTCCGGAGCCTTAGCCGCGGTCCTCGTGGTTGTCTGGGTGGTGTTGGCCGTCCGGCACGCCTATCACGCACCAGACCTGAGCGCGGGCGGGATCACTGACGCGGAATCCTGGACCTACACGGTCCTGATGATTATCGCCGCAGCGTTCCTCCTCACCGCCAGCGCGTTCAATCGCAATGTGGTGCTCCGGTATGCGGGCTTTGGTTCAGTGGTCCTGGCGGTGGGCAAGGTCTTCCTGGTCGATATCGCCAGCTTGGACGGCCTGTGGCGCGCCACGGCGTTCCTCAGCCTCGGCGCTGCTCTGGTGGCGATAGCGGTTGTCTATCAGCGCTTTACGCCTAATGACGGCGAGCGTCCCGAGCGCGAAGCACTAGACAGCTAAGTGTTACGCCACTCCCGGCAACGCCGCCTTGCTGCCGCAACGAAAATTTGTTAGCGCTAACAATACGCGGCGCCAGACCGCTTTTGAGGGACGAGGAGAAACCAGCATGGTTGTTGCGATAAGCATTTCAGGTCGGATTGGAATAAAGCTTGACATCGATGACAAAAATCGATCAGCGTACGCCATGAGCGACTACAATTGTGCTTGCCCGGGAGTGACTCGCCATCAGGAGTTTGGATACCTATCCGTACACGCTCCAAACTCTTTAGACTTGAGGTGGCCGCTATGATCGATCCTGTTGCAAGTGTACAAGGTGAGGGCTTCTTTCCCCAAACTGGACTCATCCACCATGGCGGGTCGTCGGAGACTGATCCGCTCACGTATCAGTACTATGACAAAGATCGTGTTGTCCTCGGCAAGCGCATGGAAGACCATCTGCGTCTCGCGGTGTGCTATTGGCACACGTTCTGTTGGGACGGCACCGACATGTTTGGTGCAGGCACGTTTTCCAGGGCCTGGCATCAGCCCTCGAATGCTCGCGAAGCTGCGGATCTCAAGATGGCGGCGGCTTTTGAGTTCCTGACGAAGCTGGATGTGCCGTTTTACTGTTTCCATGACGTTGATGTCGTTGAGCCCTCGCCGCATCCCGATGCACTCTCAGAGAACCTTCTCCGTGCTGTGGATCGACTTGGTGCGTATCAGGAGCAAACAGGGAAGCACCTCCTCTGGGGGACGGCGAACCTGTTTAGCCACCCCCGGTACGCCGCCGGAGGCCTGACCAACCCTGATCCCGAGGTGGCTGCTTGCGCCCTGCGCCAGGTGCGTGACTGTCTCAATGCAACGAACGCACTGGCAGGTTCGAATTACGTACTCTGGGGCGGTCGAGAGGGGTACGATACTCTTCTGAACACGGAACTTACACGCGAGCGGGATCATCTCGGCCGCTTTTTGCAGATGGTCGTCGACCACAAACATAGAGTTGGTTTTAAAGGCAAAATTCTCATCGAACCGAAGCCTCACGAGCCGAGCTATCACCAGTACGATTTCGACACGGCAACCATCTACGGCTTTCTGAAGAGATATGATCTGTGTGGGGAGGTTCATGTCAATATCGAGCCTAACCACGCAACTCTGTCTGGCCACAGTTTCGCCCATGAGATCGCAACCGCACTGTCCCTCGACATGATGGGATCGGTCGATATCAACTGTGGCAACGCGCAGAATGGCTGGGACACTGATCAATTCAATCTCGATATCCGCGACATCACTCTCGCGTTGGTTGAGCTTCTTCCATCTGGCGGGTTAGACACGGGCGGATTCAATTTCGATGCAAAAGTTCGTAGGCAGAGTTCAGACCCGATCGATTTGTTCTACGCCCATGTTGGCGGCATTGATGCGCTTGCCCGAGCTCTCCTGAGCGCCGAGAAGGTGATTGAGGACGGCCGTATCGAGGCCTTTAAGCGTCATCGGTATGCGGAATGGGAGGCGGACCTGGGTTCGTTCCTCCTTGACCCGGGCACCAGTCTAGACGCCGCTGCGGACCGGGCTGCTTCCGCTTCGATAGACGGTCGGCACCATTCTGGTCGCCAGGAGTTCCTCGAGAACATTGTCAACCGTAACCTTGTCTAATGGACCATCAGCATGCGTAGCATCACAACACTAACGGCGCTGTTCGCAGCTCTCTTCTTGTCATCATGTGCGGAAAGCCAATCCAAACCTGGCGCTCCGACAACGCGAGAAGAGGTCCGCGCGCTTGTCGCTGATATGACACTCGATGAGAAAATCGCACAAATAACATGTATTTGGATGGAGAAAGCCAAGGTCCTCGACGAGAATGGCGATTTCTCTGAAGCTCAGATGGCTGAGCATTTTCCCCATGGGGTCGGATGCTTTGCACGTCCCCAGGACACGATCGGGTTGGAGCAGCAAACTGAACGAAAGGACCTTAACGATTCAACTGTAATCCGGCGACAATCTGCACGCACTCCAGCCGAAACGGTCCGTCTCACCAACGCAATCCAGACGTGGATGATCAATGAAACGCGGCTTGGTATCCCGACGCTGTTCCACGAGGAAGGCCTCCACGGCTTTCAAGCGCGGTACGCCACATCGTTTCCGCAGGCGATAGGACTCGCGAGTACCTTTGACACCGAGCTTGTTGAGAGGGTGTATGAGTCCACAGCAAAAGAAATCCGTGTACGTGGTGTCCATCACGTTCTCTCGCCAGTGGTTGATGTTGCCCGAGACCCGCGGTGGGGTCGGATTGAAGAGACGTTCGGCGAGGACCCGTTCCTGGTGAGCCAGATGGGCGTTGCCGCTGTTCGCGGTTTTCAAGGGGATGGTGACGTTATCGGAGACGATCGTGTACTTGCGACCTTGAAGCATATGACCGGACACGGACAACCGGAGTCAGGAATGAACGTCGGTCCCGCTCAGCTTCCGGAACGCGTCCTTCGAGAAGTCTTTTTTCCGCCCTTTGAAGCAGCCGTGAAGCAAGCTGGTGCTGCGAGCGTGATGGCAAGCTACAACGAGATCGACGGCGTCCCGTCCCATGCCAATTCCTGGCTCTTGAACGATGTTTTGCGTGGCGAGTGGGGTTTCGACGGTGCTGTGGTTGCGGACTATTTCGCGATCAATGAGCTCGAACGGCGCCATCGGATTGTTGGTTCAGTTGCCGAGGCAGGGAGCCTAGCCATTTCGTCCGGGGTCGATATTGAACTTCCAGATGGCGTTGCCTTCTACGAGATGAAGGAACTGATTGAAGCAGGCCAAGTCGATATTTCTGTCGTTGATCAAGCTGTTGAACGCATGCTCATGATGAAAGTTCGCGGCAGTGTTTTCAGTGATCCGTTTGCTGATGAAAAGGAAGCAGAAACCAAGACAGGTGATGCTGAAGGTCGAGCGCTCGCACTTGAAGCGGCACAAAAGGCTGCGGTTCTTCTCAAGAACGACGGCGGCCTCTTGCCTCTGGATGTCAGTGCAATGACGAAAATTGCTGTTGTGGGCCCTAATTCTGACGTGACGGTTCTCGGCGGTTATTCTGACGAACCGCGGCAAACGATCAGTGTTCTTGAAGGACTCACGGCTGCGCTCCCCGATAGTGTAGGGATTGTCCATGCGAAGGGCGTTCTGCTTACGGATAATCGTTCTTGGTGGGATGACGAAGTCCGTTTGATCAGCGAAGATACGAACCGTATGCTGATCGAAGAGGCGGTGGCCGCTGTTCAGGGTACTGATGTTATCATCGTGGCGTTCGGTGGTGATGAGTCAACGTCGCGTGAGGCGTGGTCGGAGACTCACATGGGTGATCGGGATGATATTCGTCCAGTGGGTCAGCAGGAGGAGCTGGTCGAGGCGTTGGCCGAGTCAGGAATACCAATGGTTGGTGTCGTCATCTCTGGCCGCCCCCTTGCGCTCACCGAGGTTGAGCCCCATTTTTCCGCGATCCTCTATGGCTGGCTCCTGGGTCAAGAAACGGGAACCGCAATGGCCGACCTGCTCCTCGGTGAGGTCTCGCCGAGCGGAAAGCTCCCGGTGACTCTGCCTCGTAACGTCGGCCAGTTGCCGGTTTTTTATAATCAAAAGCCAACAGCGAGGCGTGGCTACGCATTTGCTGACGCTGGTCCACTCTACCCCTTTGGCTTCGGTCTGAGCTATACGGATTTTTCGATTTCCGACCCGGTTCTCGAGCGATCGTCGATGGGCCCAGGGGATAGCACGCGGGTTACTGTCACCATACAGAACAATGGCGATACAGCAGGCGCTGAAGTTGTTCAGCTCTATATCAGAGATCAGGTCAGCAGCGTAACACGGCCTCTTCGTGAGCTGAAGGGATTTGAGCGTGTAAACCTCGCGCCGGGTGAGAGTCGCGAGGTGACCTTCGTTGTTGGCCCAGCTGAACTTCAGTTCTATGACATCAACATGGATCGCGTGGTGGAGCCGGGGTCTTTCGATATCATCGTAGGAAACAGTTCTAGCGCGACAGCGATGGCTACGCTGACCATTGAGTAGCTGATTGAGGAGAGACAATGACGGATCAGTCTTCATCTGGACGATCAGCATACATCCTGAGCATCACATTGGTGGCAACCTTGGGCGGTTTGCTCTTCGGCTATGACAGCGGGGTGATCAACGGGACGGTTAAAGGCTTGCAGGAGGCCTTTCAGTCGGAGTCCGCAGGGACAGGCTTTAACGTCGCTTCGATGCTCTTAGGGTGCGCCGTTGGAGCATTCCTTGCGGGCCGGTTGGCAGACAGTTTCGGCCGGCGCGCTGTTTTGATGGTCGCTGCTCTTTTCTTTCTCGTCAGCGCCTTCGGCTCAGGAATTGCGGCTTCGTCGCTAGAATTCGTTTTTTATCGGATACTTGGCGGCCTTGCTGTTGGCGCGGCCAGCGTGATGGCGCCGGCCTATATTAGCGAGATTGCTTCGCCTGGAGCGCGGGGTCGGCTTTCGTCGATCCAACAGGTGGCGATCATCAGCGGTCTGACCGCCGCTTTTTTCAGCAACTATCTGATTGCAGGTTTGGCAGGCGACTCGACCAGTTCATTCTGGTTGGGCTTCCCTGCTTGGCGGTGGATGTTCTGGGCAGAGATCATTCCCGCCTCGCTTTTTCTGGTCGCGTTATTCCGTATTCCCGAGAGTCCCCGGTACCTTGTCGCCGCAGGGAAAATCGATAAAGCGCGCGAGGTGCTGCTTCGTCTTCATGGTCCTGATCAGGTCGATCAGACGCTCGAGAGTATTCAACAGTCGTTGGTAGCTCAGCGGACACCGCGCTTTTCAGATTTGTTCGATCAAGAGAAGGGTCGTGTACGGCCCATCGTGTGGATTGGCATCGGGCTAGCGGTTTTTCAGCAGCTCGTTGGGATCAACGTGATTTTTTATTACGGCTCGGTGCTTTGGGAGTTTGTCGGTTTCACCGAAGAGGACAGTCTGCTGACGAATGTCATCATGGGATCGATCAGCATCTTGGCCTGCTTGCTCGCGATCGCGCTCATTGATCGCGTAGGGCGTAAGCCTCTGTTGGTCATCGGATCGGTCGGTATGGCGGTGACGCTGACCATTATGGCTGGCGTGTTTTCGCAGGCTTCGGTGACGGAAACAGGCCTCACTCTGCCGCCGGTGTTGGGTGCAACTGCACTCGTTTCAGCGGTGCTTTATGTAGCGTTTTTCAACTTCAGTTGGGGGCCGGTGATGTGGGTCTTGCTGGGCGAGATGTTCCCGAACCAGGTGCGCGGATCGGGGCTTGCTGTGAGCGGGTTTGCGCAGTGGATCGCTAACTTTGGGATCACGATGACGTTCCCGATACTGCTGGCGACAACGGGTCTGACGAGTGCTTACGGGTTCTATGCTCTCTCGGCCTTCGTCTCGATCGCCTTCGTCGCGAAGGGTGTGCGCGAGACAAAGGGCATGCGGCTCGAGGACATGACGTCCTGACACGGACTATCGGCCGAAGCCCGCCTTTCCGGCGAACTTCGGCCCATGAAAAGGGTGCCTAGCCCAAGTCTTAGCCAACCGCGCCGCAGTCGGGGTTGCCATTGTCGTCTTCTTCGAGCCTGACATCTGCGATGCCCACGGCTTGGCCTTTTTTGCCGTTGATGATCAGCACACGGTTCAGGGCGGCCATGTTCACACCCAGGCCTGCGAAGCAGGAGAGGGCGACGCGATGCTCCTCCCAGTCCGCGTTGAACTCCATTGGGATCGCGGCGGCGCAATTGTCGGCCTCGCAACCCATGCCGACCGACACTGTGGTTGAGCTATCCATCGACCGTGCACGGAACACCAGCTCCATAGCGCCGTTGCTCTCACGCGAATAGTCGAGCGCGTAGCTTGAGCCGATCGCGAAGGTCTCGTCAGCGGTGAATGTGGCGCTGAACGCGTCTTCCTGGGCTTCACTGTCCGTGGACTGAAGGCTGACAGATGCTGACGCGTATGGCGCTGCGCCCACGGGCTTGTCGTTGACCATGAAGACCCACGGCAGTCTCGTCTCGCCGAGGGCGTAGAACGTGGCTTTGTCGCCCACAGACGAGCCGTCGATCCCTGATTCTTCGGACAGCGCGGCCAATTGGGCGGGTTCTGCATAGCTGAGGCCGTAGCCGACCGGGAACAGCGGGTCCGCAGCAGGGTCGGCCACGTTGACCTCCACCTGGCCAGCGTTTTTGGGCCAAGAGAACGAAAGGCGTCCGGTGAAGTCGAAGCTGGGGTCTGTCTGGAAGAGGAGGTCGGCCACGCCGCCGCCTTCACTGCCCGGCAGGAATGCGGCAACGAAAGCGTCCGATGCGTTGATCTCTGGGTTGGTCCAAAGTGGCCGGCCCGACAGGAACACGGAGACGACCGTTCTGCCTTCGTCTTTCCACTCAGAGAGCTTTTCAGTGTCGAACCCGGTTGGTGTGAAGTCGACGTTCTCGCGGTCGCCGCGGAACTCTGCATACGGATCTTCACCGTAGACCGCGATGACAACATCAGCATCTGCGTCGCTGGTGCCCTCGGGATCGTGGATCACGGTCCCTCCTGACTGCGCTACCGCTTGATTGATGCCGTCGACGATCGTTTGGCCGTTCGGGAACTGATCATTCGCAATGCCGCCTCCTTGCCACGACAGAGTCCAGCCGCCGGAAGCTTTGGAAATGCTCGATGCACCGTCGCCGACGACGAGGACGGTTTGCCCGCCGTCGATGGGTAGGGCATTGTCATTGTTCTTCAGGAGGACCATCGACTGCCTGACGGAACGGCGCGCGACGTCACGGTGTTCAGCTGAGGCCAGCAGCGACTCATCGCCCGCGAAGGGCCGCGTTGAGGGTGCACCTTTCTCGAAGACGCCAGAGGCGACTTTCACGCGCAGGATCCGGCGGACGGCATCATCGAGGCGTTCCATAGGGATGCGCCCGCTTTTCACATGTTTGAGTGTGCTGTTGTAGAGGCCCTTCCAGCTGTCAGGCGCCATATACATGTCAAGGCCTGCATTGAGCGATTCCGGACAATCGGTACGCGTACAGCCTGGGATCAGCGCGTGGCCGTTCCAGTCGCCAACGACGAAGCCTTGAAAGCCCATGCGGCCCTTCAGGACATCGGTCAGCAGCTCTTTCTGGCCGTGCATGCGCTGGCCCTGCCACGCGGAGAAGCTGGCCATGACGCTCTGCGCGCCTGCTTCGATGGCAGTGACGTAGCCCGCTGCGTGGATATCGCGGAGGGCCTCTTCAGAGATGACGGCGTCACCTTGGTCCGTGCCGTCCTCTGTGCCCCCATCGCCGAGGAAGTGCTTCGCAGAAGGAATCACGCGGCCAGGGCCCATAAAACCCTCCTCGCCAACACGTCCTTGCAGTCCGTACACGATCCGATCGCCGTAGCTGGCGACAATCCGCGGGTCTTCAGAGAAGCCCTCATACGTCCGGCCCCACCGATCATTTTGTGGCACGGCGAGGGTTGGCGCAAAGGTCCAGTCGTGACCCGACACGGTCAGTTCCTTGGCTGTGACGGCCGCGATCTCTTCGATCAGGTCAGGATCGTTCGCGGCGCCAAGGCCTATATTGTGCGGGAAGACCGTCGCGCCGATCAGGTTGGCGTGGCCGTGCACTGCGTCGATGCCCCAGATGATCGGGATCGCCACCTCCACGCCTTCCGGATCGATGGATGCGTTGTAGTACGCGTCCGCCGCTTCCAACCATGTCTTGGTATCTGCATACGGAAGATCACCAGGCGCAGAGTTGCCGCCTGAGAGGACGGAGCCGAGACGGTAGCGCTTCACTTCTTCAGGCGTGACGGAATCAGAATCCGCCTGGATCACCTGGCCCACTTTCTGCTCTAGCGTCAGCTTGGCCAATATCTCATCCACGCGCGCTTCCACCTCAGGGTCGAGGGGCGGCGGTGTGATCTCGGGCCAAAGCTCAGGATGGATCGCTGCTTGGGGCGTTGCTTCCGCGCCAGCTTCAGGCTGGCCAGCTTCGTTCCCGCATGCCGCCAAAGCTCCGCCCATCACGAGAGCGATGCACAATCTGCTGACTGAGTTTTTGATCATCATTGTCTTCTAGTCCTCAACGCGCTCGATGGAGTTAGGGGGAGTCGTATCTAAGTAGATCGCCAGCCATGCGAGGGCTGCGTTCCAGTTGATAGCCACTTCGTTCATCGAGTAGCTGTTGTGGTCGTCGATCCAGCAGGCCATCGGCGCGCAGCCTGTGGCGAAGACTTCA
Source organism: Pseudomonadota bacterium (assembly GCA_039198765.1). Classification (GTDB taxonomy): domain Bacteria; phylum Pseudomonadota; class Alphaproteobacteria; order Caulobacterales; family Parvularculaceae; genus Parvularcula. The sequence goes on along the minus strand of JBCCTF010000085.1, from coordinate 2,051 downwards.
CGGGCCTTGTCGTCTGCTGGTTTGCCGTTAGGGCCGCCCGACATGGCACCCGGTGGTCCTTCGGGGAACTTCGGGTCAGCGCCCGCTGCCCAGAACCGGTGGTGGAAGAAGCGCGGTGCCCGCTCGCCGTATCCAGCGACGAATGACTGGTCGAGCACGTTGCGGCCCAGCAGCATGTCGAGCGCAGCGACTGCGCCATTACGGAATGCCTCGTCACCGCTCACATCATAGGCTGCTGCGAGTACAATCCCGCGGTCGGCTATGGCACCTGCCGATCCCCAATTGAAACCGTCAGCGGGGAAGGGAAGGTCGTAGATGCTGGCTTCGCCTTGCGCGAGGTAACGCCGACCAACGCCAGTCAGGACCAGCTTGGCGCGTTCACGGTCTTGCTCAGAAAAAACATCCGTAAGCGTTGCAATTGTGATGATCGGGAGGAGGTCAACGCCGCCCCAATAGGTGTCACGGAGTGAGCCGTTACCATTCCGCTGAAGCCAAGTGCGACCTGGTGTTTCGCTCAGGCCACTGACGTAGGAGCGGTCACCCGTGGTGGCGAAAAGCTCCATCGCCGCCCAGGCGAATTCGTCTGAAAGATCCTTGTCATCGTAAGGCCCACCGCCATCAAGGTTGTTGTAGGCGAGAATTTCGGGGTTGGCTTTCGCCGCTTCGTAAGCGGACGTCGCAGCCGTCAGACAACGTTCCGCAAACCCATTATCGATCCCCTTCCACAGCCGCGCGCATTGCGCCGCGGCTGCTGCAAGGTTCAGCGTTGCTGCCGTTGATGGCGGAGCAAGGAACCGCGGTTCGCGAGCGTTTTCGGGGAGGAGCGGGAGCGTCAGCCACTTCTTCTCGTGCACCTTGTGGTGCGCAAGGCCGCCTCCGTCGATCGTCTTGACGCGGAGCTTCTTGCCGTCTTCTTGTTGCCCCCGGGCAACAGCGACCTTCGCGCCTGACGGCACCTGCATCGAGAGCAGAAACTCCATCCCAATCCGCGCTTCGTCGAGGATATCGCTGATTTCGTTGTTCGATTCGGGGATGAGCAGTCGGCCGTCACCCCACGCTGTTGACCTCTCATCGGTCCTATAGCGCAGTCGCTCGGCGGCATTCTGAAGGGACCAAACGGCAATCCCTCCGTTCACCACATACTTTCCGAAGTCTCCGGCATCGTACCAGCCACCCGTAACATCAAGCGTGTGATCACACTTAGGCCAGCGGGTTCCCCACTTATCGCGCCCGGAGAAGCAAGTGACCTTCTCAGATGTATGGCCGGCATTCCTAGCCCATGCTGGGCCGCGCATATGTTCTTCGAACAACGGAACGCCCGCTCGGTTGAGGTAGAAGTAGTGGACAGCATCCTCGGACAGGGTGCGATAGGGCGCTTTGGAAACTGAAAACGTGCGCGATGTTTCTCCGCAGCTCTCAAGCGTGAAACCGTCACCAGCCTCAATGCTCTGCGGCACACTGATAATATGACCCGGCGCTCCAGCTGCGTCGTCAAAAGCGCGCGGAACCGTCAGGCCGCTGGCGACTTCTGCGCCGCTTGCATCCCGCAGAACCCAAGGCTGAGCCTCCGCAGAGCGCGTGTGCAGTGTCGCCTGCATGGGGCCAGAAACCTCCCAGCCGATCTGGCTCAAGACGATCGCTGCACCATCAGAGTTCGTGGGCGCATCGACCGTACAGGCCTGTGCCGCGGCCGAAGCACCGTACACAGATAATAGTAATGGCGTGACCTTGCGGCACAAGCCCATGTTCGTTTCTCCCGTATGCCTCGTATTTTTCTTACCGAGGATTCTTCGCAACAGTCTTATGTCAGTCCGATGTTGACACCGATGACAATACCGCCATACTCATCATCAAAGACCAACGGGTCAACAAAAATTACAGTGCGTCCTTAGGGAGGGATCATGGCAGGGATTACCCCGAAACGAGGAGCGGACACGTCCCGCTTCATCTCACGGCTCATGCGCGGCGGCTCGGTTGCTGCGATGGCGTCCAGGCATTGCCAAGCGTAGTTGATACCAGAATAATGTTCATGTAAGTTAGTAGTTAAGAGT
>JBCCTF010000084.1:0-16443 GCA_039198765.1 Pseudomonadota bacterium | reverse complement strand
GGGCGCTTTGTAGGCCTGGGCGCGGTGGCCGAGGGCTGAGTAGACGATGCGGCCTGTGCCGGCGCAGGTGGCCCAGGCGACGGGGTGGTCTGACGGGGTGGGGCCCATGACCATGCGCTCTGGCGGACCGAAGACTGTTCCGGATTGCTGGTAAGTGCTTTCGTCGAGACCGAGGAGCGGAATGAACGGCCCCCTCGGCGGCGCGGTGAACGAGTACCATTCGTCGTTGTGGATGAACTGAAGCGGCAAGCCCTCGGTGACCGGGTGCCCCGGGCTCAACACATGAACGCCAGCGTCTTGGAACTGTGGGCCCATGGGGTGGCCGGTGAACTCCGCCCCGATGACGGTGTTCAGATACCAGCGCCAGTTCGTCATCGAGCCATCGCCAGCGCCGTGGATCGCCAGGACGCCGCCGCCTGCAGCGATCCACTTTTCAAGCACCTTTTGCTCATCGGCCTCGATGGCGGCGCCGGTCACGTTGTTCATCACCACGATGCTGAAGCGAGAGAGATCGGCATCATTAAAGATGCGCCCGTCTTCGGTCGAGTGCACGCCCATGCCGAGTTCTTCAGCCGTTTCGACCACGAAAAGAGTGGCGGCAGGTATGCCGCTCTCGTGCCGCCAGTCGCGGGTCTTGCTGAACACCAGGACTGCCGGCTCTCGAAGGTACTGGCCACTGCGCGGCCAGGGATAGGGCTCACTGTGGGCGGGGCTCGCGGCAATGAGGAGAGCGATCAGAACACGGACCATGGTGCCAGCCTGCCACCGGTCAGCTCGTACCGCCACTGCGGAGGACCATCGCGAAGACAGCGGCCCTGCGCTACGCCGAGGCAGTATCTCACAGGAGTTCGTGATGCCCGCCCCCATTGTTTTCTTCGATATCGCTGGCCCCAACACGCCCGCGCTCCGCTCGTTCTACGAGGGCGTCTTCGACTGGCCCTGCGGACAGCCCGGGACCTTCGCGCCGGGCAATCTGCCGAAGATCGACGGTTCCATCCGCGAGGACCCGGCCGAGCAGCTGATCTATGTCGGCGTGCCCGACATCTCCGCGACCGAAGAAAAAATTACCGAGCTGGGCGGCAGCATCGACGTCCCCCGCTTCGAAGCACCCGGCGTCGCCGTCATCGGCCTCTTCCGCGACCCGGCAGGCAACCGGATGGGCCTCATCGAAATGAACGGCGGCGAGCCCGTCGTTCCCTAGGGGACAACCAATGAAAGAGCGTGTCGGCGACCTGCTGTTACTCGCCCTCGACGGCGAGTTCGATGTCATTGTGCATGGCTGCAACTGCTTTCACACAATGGGCGGTGGCATCGCTCGTGTGATTGCCCAGCACTTTCCCGAAGCACTCGAAGCCGACAAAGCGACTCCGGCGGGCGATCGAGAGAAGCTGGGATCGATCTCTTTTGCTCAAGTCGAGCGGGCCACAGGTAAGTTCACCATCGTGAACGCCTACACCCAGTTCGATTTCAGAGGCCCGCAGCCGCGCGTCAGTTACGAAGCTGTTTCGCAAGCGTTTGATACGATTGCACAGCAGTTCAATGGGGCGAGGATAGGCTATCCAATGATTGGCGCAGGCCTCGCCGGCGGCGATTGGGCGATCATATCAGAGCGGATCAATACCGCCTTAGAGGGCTGTGACCACACACTGGTGAAGCTCCCCGAATAACAAAAAGGCCGCCCGGGGGACCGAGCGGCCTTTTTGATTTCGGGTCTGACACATCGCTTACGAAGCGTAGTATTCGACGACCAGGTTTGGTTCCATCGTCGCGGCGTAAGGCACTTCAGCGAATTCTGGCACGCGGACGAAGGTTGCCGTCATCTTTTTCGGATCGACGTCGACATAGTCCGGGATATCACGCTCAGGCAGCTGCAGCGCTTCGAGGACGAGGGCCATGTTCTTGGACTTCTCGCGGATCTCGATCACGTCGCCAGGGCGGCAGCGGAACGAAGGAATGTTCGTCCGGCGACCATTCACCATAACGTGGCCGTGGTTCACGAACTGGCGTGCAGCGAAGACCGTCGGGACGAACTTCGCGCGGTAGACCAGCGCGTCGAGGCGGCATTCGAGAAGACCGATCAGGTTCTCAGCGGTGTTGCCCTTACGGCGCGCCGCTTCGGTGTAGATCCGCGCGAACTGCTTCTCAGAGATGTTGCCGTAGTAGCCCTTGAGCTTCTGCTTCGCCATCAGCTGCTGGCCGAAGTCCGACAGTTTGCCGCCGCGGCGCTGGCCGTGCATGCCAGGCTTGTAGTCGCGCTTGTTGATCGGAGATTTGGGGCGACCCCAGATATTTTCGCCTACACGGCGATCAATTTTGTACTTGGCGGAGATCCGCTTGGACATTGTTCACTCTCTTTGCCCGAAAACCGGTCTCGCACACCATGTGCCTGACGATTGCAACGGCGGTTTCTCGGGCGTCCCGTCTTGAAGCCGCGCCCCGTAGCAGGCCACAAGGCGTGGTCAAGGGAGAGAGGGCCCAGAATGCGCGGTTTTTTGTGCCTCAGCACAGCTTTATTGGCTCTGGCAGGGTGCGCCGAAGAGGCGACAAGTCAGGGTGAGCCCCCGCGTCCTGATCCTGCCCCTCGGACCACCATGGTCAAGGCGCCCGAGGCCGAGAGCCTGCCCCGGCGGCTTCAGGAGGGCACCACGACCCCGCGGGAAGTTGTCAGCAAGTACCTCCGCCGGATCGAGCTGATCGACCAATCAGGACCGAAGCTGCAGAGCGTTCTGCTTGTTAACTCCGAAGCCGTTTCGGAAGCGCAACGGCTTGAACGGGAAGTTGGTGAAGGCGCTGAGAAGGGCCCACTCTACGGTCTGCCGATCCTGATCAAAGACAACATCGAAACCAAAGATATGCCCACCACCGCGGGCTCGCGCGCGCTGGCCGCGAACAACACGGGCCGGGATGCGCCCGCCGTGGCGAGGCTCCGCGAGAGCGGAGCGGTGATTCTGGGCAAGACCAAACTGTCCGAATGGGCGAACTTCCGCTCGTCGGGGTCGATCAGCGGCTGGTCAGCCGTGGGTGGCCTGACCCGTAATCCGCATGATCTGTCGCGCAACGCTTGCGGCTCCTCCTCCGGCAGCGGCGCCGCGGTCGCGGCTGGTCTTTCCTGGGCGGCGCTGGGGACAGAGACGAATGGGTCGGTCACCTGCCCCGCTGCGCTGAACGGCATTGTCGGCTTCAAGCCCACCGTCGGCATGATCTCGCGCCGCCATGTGGTGCCGATCTCCAGCTCCCAGGACACGATCGGTCCGATGACGACCAGCGTCCGCGATGCCGCGATGCTGATGAACGCCCTCGCAGGAACGAACGAAGGCGACGCGGCGACGGCGGACGCGGATGGTCAGAAGACGGACTTTGTCGCATCGCTGGACGGCGCGAGCCTTGAGGGCAAACGACTCGGCGTCCTGCGCTGGGCGGAGAGCCGCGATGCGCGGGAGCGAGCGGTCTTCAACGAAGCCCTGCGCCGCGCTGAGGAAGCGGGCGCGATCCTCGTCGAGATTGAAGAGCTGGGCGGCGAGCCCTTGCCAGGCGGGGAGGGTTTCCTTGTCCTCAAGGCGGAATTCAAAGACCTGATCAACGCATACCTCGCCGACACCGCGCCTGAGGTGACGGTGCGCACTCTGCCCGACCTCATCGCTTTCAACGAAGCAGATGACAAAGAGCTTTCCCTCTTTGGACAGACGATTTTGATCGATAGCGAGGCCACCGAGGGCATGGCGGGCGAAGATTACAAGCTAGCGCTCGAAGCCCTTCGGCGTCGGGTGCGTGACGACGGTATCGATCGTCTGCTCACGGAGAATGACGTTGAGGCGCTGATCGCCCCAAGCTTCGGCCCTGCCTTCATGATCGATATCATCCGCGGCGATATCATTGCCAACCGCGCTGGCGCTGGCTGGATGGCGGCCCAGGCGGGCTACCCCCACGTGACGGTGCCGATGGGCGATCTTCGGGGGCTGCCCCTTGGCCTGTCGATCATGGGTGGTCAGTGGACGGACGCGAACGTCCTGCGGCTGGGCCAAGCGTTCGAAGACATCTTGCCGCCGCGACTCGAGCCGACGTTTAGAGCTACCTCCGATAGCAACCCTGCCCTCCGCGATACCATTGTGAGTGATTGATAGAGCACCATGCTGGAACACGACACCCTTCAGACTGCTGACTTTTTCCCCGCAACTCGCGCCAATGCCCTGACGCGCCTCGATGCTTTCACAGCAGCGATGGCACAGACGTATACGGAGGAGCGAAACAGCGACTATGGTCCTGAGGACCGGTCAAACGTCTCCTGCCTCTCCCCCTTCCACGCCCATCGCCTCCTCATGGAGAGCGAAACCGTGGAGCGTGCGCTGAGTGAGCACGGTCTGCAGCAGGCGGAGAAGTTCATCCAGGAAGTCTACTGGCGGACCTACTTCAAGGGCTGGCTAGAGCTGCGCCCATCCGTCTGGACACGGTACAAATCTGCGGTGCGCGACGCCATCGACGGGCTGAAGGGCGAGAGAAAGACAGCCTACGAACGGGCGATTGCTGGCGAGACCGAGATCGACTGCATGAACGCCTGGGCGAAGGAGCTGACCCAGAGCGGTTATCTGCATAACCACGCCCGGATGTGGTACGCCTCGATTTGGATCTTCACGCTGAAGCTGCCTTGGGTTCTGGGTGCTGATTTTTTCTACCGCCATCTCCTCGACGGTGACGCAGCGTCCAACACCCTGTCTTGGCGTTGGGTGGCTGGTCTTCATACACAAGGAAAAAACTACGCCGCTTCAGCGGGCAACATTCAGCGGTACACGGAAGGCCGTTTCTTCCCCGAAGGCCAACTTGCCGTCGATCCCGCACCGCTTGAGGACGACTGGAACGGCAAAGCAGGCGGCGTGCCTGTCGTCAAAGCGCCAGAGCCCGGACGGAAAACCATCCTTCTTCTGCATGAAGACGATTGCGGCTGGGACAGCCTGGACCTCTCTGGGCTTGAGCTGGTCGGTGTGGCGGGGATGACCGTCACCGATGATCGCTCCCCCTACGGAGCAAGTGAGCTTGCCAAGCAGTTTGCCATCGAGGCCGTGGAGGATGCCCTCAACCGCGCTGATGATGGCCTGCCTGTTGATGCGATCAAACTGGCCAGTCCGTCGTCATTGATTGATCTCGCGGAAAAGACGGGTGCAGAGCAAGTGGTCTACCCCTACGCGCCCATCGGCCCTGTTCAGGATCGGTTGAACGCTGCGCGGACGCAGTGGAGCGAGGCTGGCCTCAGCTACGGCGAAATTCTGCGCGATTACGATCGCAGCGCCTGGCCCCATTGCGGCAAAGGCTTCTTCGCTCTCAAGAAGCAAATCCCAAAACTGGTGCGCTAACGGAGAGCCTCAACAAGAGCTGTGCTGAGAGCATGACCGCTCTCCCAAGCATCCTCCGCATGCGGACCGAGATGCCAGTCACCGCACGTCGCGAGGCCTTGCTCAAGATCAAGACCAAACGGTGTGCCGACAGCTGTCTCCACCCGCGCATAGCGCCAACGGTGCGCATCAAGATGCGTCGGCGCGCCAAGGCTAGGCGCACTATCGCTCAGAGCACGGAGCATGAGCTCTGCGACCTCCCCTTTGTCGTGTTCCAGATGCTCTCGTGTCCAATCGGCTCGGGCGTGGGCAACGTAGCGGACGCCAGACTCTCGGCCCGGGCGATCAGCTTGTGAGATCACCAACTCTAACGGACCACGTGTCGGAGACAGGACAGCCTCATCAGGTCCCGATGCCCCATCTTCAAAGGCGGCCATCAGGGTCCAGGTTGGTGCATACTGAACGCTTTGGGCAGCTTTTTTCAGAGGGCCTTCCGGCAAGCGGTCTGCTGTCTGAGGGGCGGGTGCAGCGAAGACGACGATGTCCGCCTCATCAACAATGTGTCCGCCCGCTGAGTAAATCTGCCAGCCACCGGCCGTCTTCTGCGGAGCTGCCACTTCAACAGAAAACTCAGCCTGCAGACGTTCGGCCTCATATTTCACAAAGCTGTTCATCGCAGGCGAGCCGAGGACGGAGCTCCCCTGCCCCGCGGCGACAACCACACCAGCGACGCGCCACCGCTCAACGGCCTCTGCAAAATTCGGCTGGGTCACCTGCAGTGCAGGAGCGCCGTGATCAAACCGGCCGACCGACGAACGACGCGAGGAGCATCGGCCGCCTGCGCCTCTTCCTTTGTCGAGGAGCCGCGGCGCAAACCCAGCGTCCACCAGCGCGCCCCCGCAGGCAAGCCCAGCGAGGCCAGCACCAACGATGACAATCCGTGGCTTCTCCATCAGGCTCTCCCTTACGGGAGAGACCTAGAGCGTGCCGACTGGAATAAAAGCGACTTAGAACCGGTAGGAATGCCGCAGGCGTTGGATGAACAGCGGCGTGGTGCTCGGCTCCATCTCGACCGTCCAAATCCGATTGGCACCTGCCCGTGCGTTAAAACCCTCTTCGAGGATCGCATAGCCATCAGCCTCGACAAGGATCCACAGCTGAGCTGACGAATCGACACCGGGAACAACAGTCTCGATGCGCAGCGTGTCATCGCGATACGCCATCCGCGCGCCGGAGTTTCGGAACAGGTTGTACGCCGTCTGCGTGTCAGGGTTCCAGATTTTGCCCCCGAGCGTGCCGCGACGGACCATGGTCTGCAGATCGCTCTTCAGACCGTTCGGGAACTCGATCTTGATGCGCATCTGGTAGTCGTTCCCGCTCGGGCGGGGCTGTACCATCGCAAGAGAAGCCGGAATGACCAGAGGCTCCAACTCGAGAGATGCCTCTTCGCCATCCATCGGCATGCCGTCACCATCCGTAGCCGGCTCGATAATTTCTGCACCGCCGGGAAGCCCACCGTCGTCCTCGTCGCCGAAGTCGAAGCTCTCATCCATCATCAGCATATCGTCCATCGGCGCGTACAGCGGTGCACCAAGGTCGGAAGGAGCGAGGGTGACAAGGGTCGCGAGAGCACCAAAGCCTTGGGTGAAAGCACCGCGCGCCGTGACGGGTTGGAAGTACATCACCATGCCAGCGCCAGCGGCCATGAGAAGAAGCATCACACCGTATAGCGGGATCGCTTCGATGCCGAGAAGGGATGTGACATCCAGCAACGTGCGGTTGATCACGTAAAGCGCGGACGCTTCCCGGTGCTGGAAGAGGTCCACGATCACCGCGACGCCAATGCCGATGGCGGCGGCCAGAGCGAAGCCTGCGATCTCCGTCACACGAATATCTCGGTCTGCCTTGCGTATCTTATCTGCTGCGTAGGCCATTGTACCCGTCCCCAATGCTTAACGTGACCTTAACACAAAGAGACACGACGGGAAGCACCAAGGTTAATCGCGCAGCGGAAACGGCTTCGGCTCAATCGGCTGACCGCCCAAGCGTTCAAAAAGACGCTCGCGGCAAGAGAGCACGATCACCTGGGTGACCTTGGCGACTTCGCGGATCACATCGAAGATACGCTCAACCCTATCATCGTCGGCATAGACGAGCACGTCATCAAGGATGAGTGGGGCCGGGCTGCCTTGGCTGGCAGAGAGTTTGGCGAAGCCCAGGCGTGTGAGAAGCGCGATCTGTTCTTGGGTCCCTGCCGAAAGGGCTTTGCTCTCAAAGGATCCGGACGGACGCTCAAGCGTTTCCGGGTTCAGTTTGCTGTCGAAATGAAGTGCAGCCTCGCCGTAGACATGGCGCAGCATGGGCATACTTTCCCGCCTGACCGGCGCAAGAAACCGCTCTTGCCGCTCCGCCTGCTCCTCGCCAATGGTCTGGATCAAGAGCTTCAGAGCCCGCCGTTTTGCTTCGAGCTTATCTCGCGTCCGCTCCGCTGCTGCGCATTTCCCGCGCGCGGCGTCCAGGTTCTCAGCTGCCCCCTGCCCGAGTTGAGCGTTCAGCGTCGCCTCATCACGGGCCAGTTTTTCTCCGTCTCGCGTCCTGTCGCGCTGGCGCTGCTTTTGGTTTTCGACCAGCCGGGCATGGCGATCCTTGAGGAGCGTCCCCGCCTCCACCTCCCGCTGCAGGGCCTCCATCCGGAGAAAGATGGTCCCTTGAGCCGCACGCGCATTCTCGACATCCGCCTCGAGCTCTGTCCGGCGCTTGGCCTGTTCGCTTTCGGTACCGAGCTCGACGGAAAGCCGATCGATGTCGGCCTGGTCCACGGCCATCGTGATCTGGAGATCGGCAAGCTGCTTGGTCAGCTTAGCTAATTCTTCCTCCAAGACCGCAGCAGCTGCCCGCCGTTCGCGAACCTGAATCTCGGCTTCGGCTAAGGCCGCTTCTGCTTCAGGGAGGGTTTGTTGAGGCGCCTCGAGATCGTCTCCATCGGTCTGAAGCCCTGCCAGCTCCTCGGCCAGAGCGTTCAGGCCATCAGGAGCCATCCGTGCGAGTTCCTCGCGCTTGGCGGCTGTCGCCGCGTTGGCAGATTTCGTCTCGCCTTCGAAATGACGAGCGTCGTCGATCGTCGCACACCCCGTCTTCACGAGGGCTTCTTGAAGCGCCCGCTTGGTATCTCGTGCCTTGGACTGCGCCTGATCGCTGCCCGCTTGGGAAATGGAAAGGACCGTCTCACCAACGACCACGCGCCCAGCCCGAATGATGGGCGCGGTATCGCCCGCGTTCAGCGTCAGTCCATCAAGATCGACCGGCCCGCCCGTTTCGACAGAGAGGATCGGTGCCTGAGCGCTGAGCGCTGCATCAGCTTCGATCGCTGATCTTTCCAGCAACGCGAGCGTCTTCAAGTCTAAGCGTTCCCGATCAGCGATCGGCTTCAGCGCGACAATCTCGGCCTGCAAGGCTTCAGCTGCTTTCAGCTGCTTTTGGAGATCCTCACGGCGCTGGGTCTCAAGCGCTCGGCGAGCATGGGCCGATGCCTGACGCAGCACCAGTTCGGCCTGGCGATGCCTCTGCTCCGCTTTGACGGCTCTCTCGGCAGAATCCCGCAGCTGAGCGTCGGTATGGCCTAGTGCCTCGTCCAACTGGAGCCGGTTGGCCTCAGCCATACTTTGCTTCTTTACGCGTTCTTTGAGGGAGTTAGCGTCACCCTCAAAAGCAAAGAGCACCTTCTCTGCGCGGCTCAGATCGTCTCGCGACCGCGCCAAATCCGCCTCGGTATGACCAAGATCCGCCTCCGCTTTGGAAGCTTTCTCAGCCTCCAATCGAGCCTTCTCGATGTCCGCTGTCAGTCGTGCATCCTCGGCCGGATCGGTCAGGCTCGTCACACGGCGACGCAGCGATCGGACCTGCTCACGGAGCGCTGCGGTGCGTCTAAGAGCAGCTTCAGCTTCAGAAATCGCCGCGGTCTGCTGCTCGATTTGGGCGAGGGCATCCTTCAGCTGGCCCTTCGGTCGGCGATTGCCGTCTTCGATCTCTCGAAGTGCAGCGGCTGCAGCATCGGCAACATCTCGGGCTGCGTCACCACCGGCCACTTCCGTCACGGCATCGCTCAACATGCCCTGGGCGGTTTCGGTGTGGGCAGGTGTCAGGACGGTGGTGAGCGCATCGCCCTGCCCCATCCACAAAAGACCCGGCAGCCCCTCGCCGACCGAAGACGCGCCGATGTTGGCAGTCACCCATTGCTGCGCCTCCCCGTCACGCGCGATTTCGACACCAGCCAAGGTCTCGATTCGATGAAGGGTCGCCTTCTTTCCAAAGGCAAAGCACTTTCGGATGCGAAAAGGTGTTCCAGCGAGCTCGAGTTCAAGCTCAACGTAAGGGGCTTCATCGGTTCCAAACGGGACCAGATCGCTCGCCTTCTTTGACGATGCTTTGAGGAAGAGCGCGTCCTGAACCGCCCTCAAAATCGTGCTCTTCCCAAACTCGTTGGGCTTCGTCAGCACATTCAGACCAGGGCTCAGCCCTTCGATGGCGAGACCATCGGGACCGAACTGACGGACGTTTCTGAGCCTGATGGCAGAGAACAGCATCGTGCCTAGCGCCTCGCGTAGGCGTCGAGGAGCTGCAGCGCCGCCTCGGCATCAGGACTTCCATCGGCACTCAGACGCGCAGCGACTTTCGACAGAACGCCATCGCCCAGGAGATCGTTGAGAGCAGAGGTGTCAGTGATGACGTCCAAAGCGTCGTGATCAATGCGCAGCGCGGCAAGTCGAGAAGCCTGCTCCGCAAGGTATCGGTCCCAGTCCGTTTTGACCGGCAGGGTCAGTGCACCTTGAAGGGTGAGACTGATCAGAACCGTGTCGAGAGCAGGCAGATCGAACAAGGCCTGCAAAGGTTCGAGACTGGTCTCTTCGACTGCGCAGGTGAGCGAGGACGCAAGCCAAGTGAACGTTCCCGTCGAAAGAGCCTGCGGAGCATCGGGTTCGTCGGTGTCTACGAGCAAGACCTGGCCCCGCGTGTTGTTGATGAAGCTGTCCGCCTCTGGCGTGCCGGGGTACCAAGCCCGCGGGCCTGCCTGCTTCATGCCGTGCCAGTCGCCGAGGGCGAGATAGGTGAGGCCTGATCGGTCCGCGCGGTCTGAGGGAATAATGCTCGTCTGGTCGGGGTCAGAGCCGAAAGCCTGCACACTGCCGTGGGCGATCCCGATGCGGATGCCCTCCCCATCATTGTCGAAGACTTCGGTCAGGTCGCGGCCTGGGTCTTTCGATGTCCAAGGGGCCGAGAGGAGCGTCACGCCGGGCTCCAAGTCGTGTGGTTCTGGCGTCAGGAGGGGGTGAACGTTGCTGGGCAACATACCTGCGGCGAGGCGATCCCATAAACTGTCGGGGCCAGCAGGGTCGTGGTTGCCGGGCAGCAGCCACCAGCGGCAGGGCGCCTTCTCGCCCATCCGGTCCATGGCCCTCCTCAGGACGCGGTCGGAGGGTTGCTCCTGATCGAAGACATCGCCCGCAACGAGGATGTCGCGGACGCCCTGCTCCGCAGCAATATCACCAATGCGGCTGATCACTTGGAAGCGTTCGTCCTGCAGTCGCATGCTTGTTTCGGTATCGAAACCGCCGAACGGCTTGCCGAGCTGCCAATCCGCTGTGTGGAGGAACCGGAACCTCATCAGTTGGGCAGAGGGTTACGCTTTGCGTAGGTGGTGAAGAACGCAAGGAACGCAGCATCGGGGCGACGCGGCGCCTCTTTGGTCGCCGCCCAGCGCTTCCATTCATCCAGCACAGCGTACTTGTCGTAGCCGGGGAACATCCGGCCTGCCTGCTCAAGAGCGTGACTCGAGACGTCAAGATCAGCGGGGTCTGCGGTGCTTATTGGAGAAGCGATTTGCGCAGGGGCTGGGGCTTCAATCACCACTTGTCGCCGCTTCGGACGTTGCCGGCCTTTCGGGCGGAACAGCACCATCGGATTGCGCTTGGAGACCTGGGCGCCGAAGCCTGCCGACGTGATCATCCGCGCGCCGTCGGAATGGGGATCATCGACAACGAAGAGGTCGTATTCCGGGATCGGTTGACGGTTCTCAACCTCACGCAGCGCGGCTTTGAACTTCGCGGGCCGGTCTTCGGAGCCGACTTTCTTCTGCAGCTTCGCAAGACCGATGTGGAAGAAGCGCTGCTGCCCACAGTGGACCCGCGCCAGTTCGTAGAGACGCCGCTCAATCGGAGAAAGCTGAAAGTAGGTGGAATCGTAGGTGAGGATCTTTTGATCCTTGATGATCGCGCGATAGAGCCAGTCGCACAGGCGGACCTTCACTCGGCTCAGGCGCTTCGAACCGTCGGCGTTCTTGGTGTAGCTCATCTTCGCTTCGGAGACCCAAGAGAAGAAGCCGTCTTCGCCCTCCCCGCCCGCTTCGATGTTGGTCTTGATCTGCGTGCCCTGCAGCCGTTCAAGCGCGCCGTGGATGCGCTGGTAGCTGCGGGCCGAGCGGTTCCCTCCGATGACGCGGATGAAGTCATGGGCCGTAAAGCTGTACTCCTGGCTCGGCGTTTCCTGTCGTTTCATTTGCGAAACGAGCAAGCTGGCGATGTAGAGAAGGATCTCTTTGTCGTAGATCGTCGCGACGCCCGTCTGGCTGGGGCGAACCTCGATCGAGACATAGTCATCGGCGTAGGTGATGGGCTGCATCCGCCGCCCCTTCGACAAGGCGAAGAACGGGAACGCCATCACAGAACGCTCCCCCTTCACGTGACCGTGGAGGGGGCTGTCGAGTTCCACCAGGCTCAATTGCTCAGACATCAAGGCCTCATCTTTACGCGTATCAGTCGGACATCCGACCACTGGTCCATAGGGAGTCCACGATTCGTGTTCGTGCAAACGGGGATTCATCCCCAATAGCACGAGCATTGACCGGCCCGGGCGCCTCAAGCCTCTGGCAAGAGTCGCAGAACTTGGGGACTCTCAACGCTTTCGGGGGTCCGCCACCCTCATTTCGTGCTTTCAGGGACGAATCGGAACTTTTGTCCCCAAAGGCACGAAGCTGCACATCGATCACCAGAGATATCGCGAATCGCTCGGTGTGCGATGCTGCAGATATTTCCTGCCCCCCAAAAAATCTGCAGCAAACCCCCCTGTTATTATCAGTTAGGAAGGTTATTGAATTAACTGAGGCCCAAGACTCTGAATCCAATAATGAAATCCATGGTCGGAGGTCCGTGAAAACACGACCCACGTGTCCTGAAAGCACGAAATGAAAGGCCGTGAAGACACGAGTGGTGGGCCCTGATAGCACGAGGGGCTGAACTGGACCTCGCCGTGAAAACACGAACCGAATCTGCGTTAGGTCCGAGCGTGCTTGCAATCGCTGCGGAAATCGGCACCTTGCCGCGAAATCCGCCGCATCGAGGAGTTTCGCGATGGAACCGCAAGAATCAGCTGAGGGGTCAGAACGCAGCCGCGCGACCCTCCAATCGATTGGTGATCTCGTCTCGACGGCGGACGGCATCTTGGACTCCATGCGCGGTATGGCCGAGGAACGCGTGGCAGAGACTGGCCCAAGGCGTTATCGACTGACCGAGGCGGCGCAGCTGGTAGGGCGGTCTGTGGATGCCATTCGTCGCGCTGAAGCAGCTGGTGATCTCCCCGAGCCGACTTTGCGCAAGTCTGGGCAGAGAGCCGGATACACCCTCGCAGAGGTGAACCGGATGCGTGAGCATTTCGGAACTCGGCCAAGTCGCGCTCCAGAAGATCCGCCAGCGGTGATCGCGGTGCAGAACTTCAAAGGTGGTGTTGGGAAGAGCACGATCTCTGCCCATGCCGCGCAGTATTTTGCTGAGCGTGGTTATCGCGTGCTGATCGTCGACACCGATAGCCAGGCGTCGACCACGGCGCTTTTTGGCTTCAATCCGGACGTCGACATCGACACGGACACGACCCTCCTGCCCTATCTGATTGCAGATCGTTCCGATGGGATTGCCTACGCTGTGCGGCCTACGCGGTGGGATGGTCTGGATCTTGTTCCGGCGAATCTCGGTCTCTACTCGGCTGAGTATATTCTTTCCCAGCAGGTGAAGGGTGATGTTGCGCGTCTTTCGCGGCTGAAGACAGGGCTTTCTGCGGCGGCGGCGAGCTATGATGTGGTGATCATCGATCCGCCCCCTGCCCTGGGCATGATCTCGCTGTCTGTCCTGCAGGCAGCATCGGCGATCCTGATCCCAACACCTCCGAACTCGATCGATTTCGCGTCGACCGCCGCTTACCTCGCGATGCTTGAGGAAGTCGTTGAGGCGCTGAATTCGCAGACTTCGGCCCCCGTTGAGTACAGCTTCGTCTCTCTTCTCGCGACAAAGGTCGTTGAGCAAAAAGGCGCGCACGAAGCGATGCGCGAGGTGATGGGCCGGGCGTTCTCCGGTTCCATCTTGCCTACCGCCCTCCTCGATAGTGCGGAGTTTGATACCGCTTCGGTGGAGATGCGCACCGTGTTTGAGGCGTCGGGCGGGCAGTCGCGGACGGCGCGGCGTTGCCGCAACAACCTGCTGGCGGTGATGCACGACCTTGAGGTGAAGGTTCGTCAGACCTGGCCGTCCCACCGGGCGAAGTTGCGCCAGGAAGGAATCGCGTAAGCGTGCACATGTGCACACAGCTCTCACCGTGCACATGTGCACGGTCGTGTTCTGAAGGGAAAACCCATGGCCCGGAAACGAGCAAGAATTCTCGCCGACGCGATCAATGCGCGCCTTGAGACCAACGAGGCTGAGGCGGCCAAACCCCGTCGCGACTACGCTGCGGAGCGCGGCTCACTGATCTCAGAAGCCTCGGAAGGCCGGCTGAAAAACGGGAAGCTGCGTCTCGTTGATCCGAAAACCTGTCGGATGTGGGATGGTCACAACCGGCTCTATGATCTTCTCACGCCTGAAAGTTGCGGCGACCTGATCCGGTCGATCAAAGCGGTGGGCGGACAAGAGATGCCTGCGATTGTGCGGCCTTTGCCCGCTGATGATACCCATGAGTTTGAGGTGATCTGCGGTGCGCGGCGGCACTTTGCGGTGAGCCACCTGCGCGATGCTGAGCATCGATCAGGCATCCAGTATCTGATCGATATCCGTGAGATCAGCGACGAAGAAGCGTTCCGACTTTCCGATCTTGAGAACCGCGAGCGCGAGGACATCTCAGACTACGAGCGCTCACGAGACTATGGCCGGGCGCTTAGCCACTACTACAGCAACAACAAGGCCTTGATGGCGGAACGCCTAGGTGTCGATCGGACATGGCTGAGCCGATACTTGCGCATTGGTGAGCTGCCACGGGATATCCTCAGCGCTTACGGTGATGTTCGTGACATTGGCATTCGCCATGCTGCGGAGCTTTCGCCGCTGCTTTCGGGCGAACGGGCAGGGGACGTGCTCACCGCCGCCCGCGACCTCGCCGATGCTCGTGCAAACGGGGACAAGCCGAGCCCATCGACGGTTCTTCAACGTCTGAAAGCGGCAGGAAAAGCTCGGCCCGGCAAGGATACGCAAATTGCCACCAATGCGGATGGCCAGACCATAGTGGCTGCTGAGCGCAAGGCTCGGACTGTGGTTCTGACCGTCCAGCGGAGCGCGCTTCAGGACAAAGAGGCACTGTTGAAAGCGATCAGCGAGCTCCTCGACTAGCGGTTATCCCGTCTCAACGATCGATCAAGCGCCTGGTACGCAGCGTCCAGGGCCCGGTCGATCGCTTGCACATCCGAGATATCCAAATCTGGCGCAGGGCTCGTGTTTTCGGGGACGGAACGCGCTGCGTTCTCTGCCACATAGACCAGCCAGCGTTGACGCTCTGCCTGTTGGCGAACGATGCCGAGCGATTCGAGCTTCCGCAGCAGACGAGCCGCTGCCTGCCTCGTGAGGCCTAGGGTTTCGACGACATAGCGAGGGGTGAGCGCGTGCATTGTCCCCAAAAGCACGACCGCATCCCGCAATCGGCTGTCTGATCGCGCAGAGGGTAGGGCAGAGACCCATCGGCTGTGGTCCCTCTCAAGAGCTTCTAGGCGCGAGAGGGCAGCGGCTGATTCGCGTCCGAGGCCTGAGATGAACGCCTCATCAAAAGGTTCTGTGCGGTCTGCGCCGGGAAGTGCCAAGGCGATGCAGGGCAGGGCCCAGCAGGTGAGGCTCGCCATCCGCAGCGGTGCCTCCAACGCCAAGTCGCCTGGAGGGATGTCTCCTCGGGATAGGTCCGCAAGCAGGTTCGTGATTTCGGGGACAGTTCCCGTTGGTTCGACAGCCACGCGGCTTCGCCAAAGGCGCAACGCCTGGCCCCAGAACCGTCGCGCGGCGGCTTCATTGATCGAGTGGCTGCCTGTCGGCAGGCCTGCGCTCATCGCCAGCAAAGTCTCTGGTGAAATCGGCTCAACCCCTCGAGAAAACAGGGTCGCCACCACTCGCGCAGTCTCGTGGCTGAGCCAGAGAGAGCGCAGCGGGGACCTGTCTACGGCCATCGCTAGACGGCCTAAGGCAAAGCTCGCCTCACCCATCGCGCTGGAGGAGATCGTGTTCATGGAACCTTAATACCCATGAACGGTTCCTCTGGTCGAGCCCTTGTGAACCATTGATCGAAGTGCCGCGGAGAATCGTGCTTTTGGGGACAAGTACAGAGCGTACGCGAACCTGTCCTCTTGCACCGCACCATGAAGAGCGCACAACGAGCTTATGGACAAGCCCACCATCCGACCAGCCCAACCATCGTTCTCGTCAGGTCCCTGTCCCAAGCGACCGGGGTGGGATGCCGCGCGTCTTGCCTCGCCGACCTTAGGGCGGTCCCACCGCTCTTCCATCGGCAAAGCGCGCCTTGCGGAGGCGATTGATAAGACCCGCGCGGTCCTCGAAGTGCCTGAGGGCTACCGGATTGGCATCGTGCCTGCGTCCGATACAGGCGCGGTGGAGATGGCCATGTGGAACCTGCTCGGTCCGCGGCCAGTGACCGTTGCGGCTTGGGAAAGCTTTGGCCTCGACTGGCTGAAGGATGTCACGGACCAGCTGGGTCTCGACCCAACGGTGCTGACGGCGGACTACGGTGTGCTGCCGGATTTGGAGAGTGTCGATCCTTCCCACGACCTCGTTTTCAATTGGAATGGGACGACGTCAGGCGTGCGTGT
>JBCCTF010000083.1:0-16704 GCA_039198765.1 Pseudomonadota bacterium | reverse complement strand
GAGTACAATACGGCCCGATGGTGTTCACGAAAATGAACGATGACTCCACGCCGTTGCTGTTTGACGCCTTGGCGAGGGGATTGAATGTCGAAGTGGTCGTCACCACCAGCCGCGCCAACCCTCAAACGGGTGAGCGCGAGGCGCAGACGGTCTTCACCACCAGCCAAAGAGCCGTCATCTCCGCCGTTCGGTTCAGCGCCGACACGATGGACCAGATGCCTGACCTGGTGGAGGTCGAAGTGACCTGGCCGTCACTCAAAATCGAAGACCTGATCGAAGGCACCGAAACCGAAATCGAAGCGGCGAGCACGCGCTAAAGGAAAAGCCACCGCGGCACGCGGTGCTTATAGATCAGATACTCGTTTCCGAAGAGCCGTTCGAGCGCGCGCTCTTCGGGAACGATCTGTACAGCCGTCAGCACACCGATAAAAACAAAGACCAGCAGCACAGCGATCACCGAACCGGTCCAAATCGCGATGCCGCCAAGGATCAGCGCCATCCCCACATACATCGGGTTCCGCGTGATCGCGTAAACGCCATCCGTCACAAGCGCCGTTGTCCGCCCCGGCACTTCAGGGTGAAATGTCGTCCGTGCACGCCTGAAAAGCCCAAGCGCAACGAAGGCAAACCCGAAGCCAGCAATAGCCAGTGCCACCGCAATGATCTCCGCAAACGGAAACGGGAAAGAAAGCCCCGGAACCGTCCGCCCCGCCCCGTACTGGAGCCCCGCGAAAATCAAAAACCAAGCCGGCGGAATGAGAATTGGTTTTTCATCAGCTGGCTGATCATCAGACATCACTAGGCACCTCACCGATATCACGGCCACTGCGTCGCCATTCTGGCCAACTGAAACCAATATGATCCACCGTAGCACTGAAGGCATCGACCGGGACGAACTGGACGGTCACAGTTCGGCTATCAGCGGACCGATCGCGATTGTCGCCCAGAACAAAGAAATGCCCCGGCGGGACCACTCTTTTGACAGTCGTATCGAAGGGACCATTCTCAACGTCCAGATCGATTGTGACATAGGGCGGGTTGCCGGGAAGCGTCTCCTCAACCAGCCGCCCCCGCTCTCCGTAGGGGCCTAGATTTTTCGAGGGCATAGGCTCGCCATTGATGATCAGTACACCATTTATCAGCTGGACCGTTTGTCCCTCGATGGCGATGAGTCGCTTGACGTAAAGCTGCGGCTTTCCGCTCGCATCAGGATCGCGCGCGTTTTTGAAGATGATCACATCCCCTGGAGATGCTTGATCGAATGACGTCCGGCGCATCACGATGAAGTCGCCAGCAACGATAGTGGGAGCCATGCTGTTAGCTGGAACATGCATGATCCGGTAATCCAAACGGTCTTCCGTCAGGGGTCGCTGCACCTCGAACACCAACGTTGATGCGATCAGTACACCGACGTAAGCGACTGAACTCTGCCATCTCGGTCGCGAGATCGTTGGCACCTCTTGGGAGACGAAAGCCGCCCAGCCCGCGAAGAAAAGCCAATAGATGATCCCAACACCAATGAACGCGAGAACGCCATAGGGCCAGCCTAGAACTGGCGACTGCAACAGCACGAGCGGAAAGAGGGACGCGATCAAGTAAAGCGCGACTAGGCCGTAACGGCCTAAATAAGCAAACCCCAATCCGCCATTGATCAGTCCAAGGAGGAACGCCACCCAGATGCGCCGAGGGCGAGGCTGAAGCTCGGCGTCGCTAGACATCGAACCGGCCCAGTTTCTCGTTTTTGTTCAGCTCATTGGCGGTGAAGATGCAGCCGTTCATCACGCCATAGACGCCGTGGCCAAGGGTTTGGGCTGCGATGACGGCGCCGCCGAGATTGAAGCTGGCGTCGCTAACGAAGAGGGCGTGGGGCCGCATCGCGCCGGTCAGCACGACGGTCTTCGTCAAGGCTTTCTCTGCGAGGTAACGCGCGGTTTCGCCCATGGTGGAGGTGCCGTGGGTGACGACCACCGCCTCTTCCTTAGCCACCGCGATCCGTTCAGCGATCAGTGTGCGGTAGGTTTCCGTCATATCGAGGCTGTCGATCTGGAACAGCTGCTCCACTTCGTGGGCGTAGCAGCGAGACTGCTCCAGTATCTCCGGCACCTGGCTTTTCCCCGCGCCAGCGAAGGCAATCGCCTCCGCACGCCAATCATGCACCTTATCGAGCGTTCCGCCAGTGGTCAGAATGCGGACGGTTTTCATAAACAAAACGGATCTAAATCGGGAAAGAGCTTACACAAACCATGGGTAGCAGCCTCACTGGGATACGTTCGGCGATCAGTCTTGCACACGCTAGCTATACGATCGAACTCAGATCCCCACCGTTCGTCGCGCCACTCGCCAAAACCTAAACGGGTGTCAAAACCCTGCTGGTTAACAGCCAAACACTCGTCAGTGATGAGCCCCCCACCCTGAAAATCTGAATAGATCGACCCTGAGCCCTTCAGGGTGAGGGCAAGATATGACGTAGCGCAGTCGATGGCATGGAAGTGCTTTCTGCCTAGGGTGGTGTAGCCACGACGGCAGGCGACCTCCGCCATCCCCAAAAGCTCTGCGCCATTACCCGTTTCAAGTCCTGGATGAAGGTCACTGAGACTTGCTAAACTCAAGTAGGCTTCACCCCAGCGCTTTCGCGTCATGTGCCGCGATGCTTTCTCAACGGTATCACAATACTCCGTGGACGGCCCAATATCCGAACGTTCCTCTGCGCAGGCCAAGTATGGCAAGTGTGTGGGGCCGATCAGAAACAGCAGGCTCAGAACAGCGCTCATAGTGTTGGCGCCATGGTGGAGCCGTCGTCGATCTCTCCCTCCCATCGGGCCACCGTGGTCGCGACGGCCGCGTCGCCGGTGACGTTGGTCACCGTGCGCATCATGTCGAGGAGGCGGTCGAACGGGAAGATCAGTGCAATGATCAAGATGGCTTCCTCTTCCTTCACACCGAAGCTGGTCAGCACCGCGATGGCCAGGAACAGGCTGGCTGACGGGATACCCGCTGCGCCGATGGATGCCGCCGTGGCGGTCGCGGCGATAATCAAGTAGCTGGCGGGCGAAAGATCAATCCCTACAGCTTGGGCTGCGAAGAGAGAAACGATGCCGAGGTAGATCGACGTGCCGTCCATGTTGATCGTTGCGCCCAGGGGCGCGACGGAGCCCGCGACGGCGCGGCTGACCCCAATGTTCTGGGTCAGGTCTTTGATCGTCACAGGGAGCGTCGCGGAGGAGCTGGCCGTGGAATAGGCCGTGCTCATCGCATCGAGCATACCGCGGATGAACTTCAGGAAGTTGATCCGGGCAAAGACAGTCACCAACCCTCCGTACACCACAATAATATGGATGAAGCACGCGATGTAGAGCGCGATGGCCAGCTTGCCGAGGTTGGCGAGCACTCCTAAGCCCTGCGTTCCCAGAACCCACGCCATGAGTGCGAAGACGCCAAACGGTGCGAGGGCCATCACGCCACCAGTGATTTTCAGCACCGCTTCAGCAGCGCTCTCCACCACCTCGCCAAACCGGATACCCTTCTCTCCAGCGGCGAGAATGCCGATGCCAAGGAGGATGGAGAAGAAAATCACCGGAAGGACGTCGCCGTCGGCCATCGCTTTGACGGGGTTTTTTGGAATGACGTCGAGGATCTGCTGAACCGCAGTACGCTCCTCCTTGCGAGCGTTCTGGAGCTTCTCTGTGACGTCAGAAGTGCTCACCACCGATTGGTAGTCCACACCCTCACCAGGGTTGAACAGGATCGCCATGCCGATGCCGATGAAAACAGCGATCGACGTGGTGAAAAGGTACAAACATATCGTCCGCACGCCGAGGGAACCGAGACGTTTCGGATCACCGAGTGCGATCATCCCACTTGTCAGCGTGGTGACAATAAGGGGGATGATGAGCATCCGGATGAGATCGATGAACCCGTCGCCAATTGGCTTCGCGCTCCCAGCGTCTTCACCAAACACGAGACCCGCCGCCCCGCCGAGGAAGAGGCCGGCGAGCACGCGGGCCCAAAGGGGGAGGCCGATGCGTCCTAGGTAGAACAGCAGTGCGAATGCGCCCAGCAGGACGCCCCAGAACGCGATCATGCTCCGCTACTCCGCGTCGGCGTAGTCGATGAGGCCCAGCTCACCAGCAAAGTACGCATACTGAAGAGCTTGGCGGTAAGCCGCCTGGGTCAGGTTCGCCGCCGCGCCGTGACCGCCTTCGATGTTCTCAAAGTACAGGAAGTCGTGCCCATACTCCTCCATCAGACGCGCCATTTTCCGGGCGTGGCCCGGGTGGACGCGGTCATCCTTCGTCGAGGTGAAGAAGAACGGACGCGGATAGTCCGCTGACGCCTCAAGGTTGTGGTACGGACTGATCTGCTCGAGGAACGGACGCTCCTCAGCATTGTCCGGATCACCATATTCACCAACCCACGACGCACCCGCGAGGAGCTTGTGGTAGCGCAGCATGTCGAGCAGCGGCACGCCAATGCCGATGCCGCGATAAAGACCAGGACGCTGAGTCATCGACACGCCCATCAGCAGACCGCCGTTGGATCCGCCGAGGATACCCAGCTGCTCAGGCGTCGTGATGCCGCGCTCAATGAGGTCTTCGCTGACAGCATAGAAGTCGTCGTAGATGCGCTGACGCTCGCCCTTCAGACCCGCCTGGTGCCATTCCGGACCGTACTCACCGCCGCCGCGGATGTTGGCGGTGACGTAAACGCCGCCGCGCTCAACCCACAGCTTGCCCGCCGTTGCGCCGTAGGTCGGTAGGATTGAAATCTCGAACCCTCCGTACCCGTACTGCACGGTCGCTGCGGGACCAGCATCGAGCGTCGATTGCAGGGCAGTCACCGTGTACGGAATCATCGTCCCGTCTTTCGAGGCGACCTTGAACCGCTGCACCACCATGCCTTCGCTATCGAAGAAGGCCGGTGACTGGCGCAGCTCTTCTGGCTTGGTCTCTTCGATGTAGTAGAACGTGTCTGGCGTGATCGGGTCCTCAAACGTGGCAATCACGTCGCCTGTTTTAGGGTCCATCGTCCGTAGACCGACGACACCGCCTTCAGGGATGTCAATGTCCTGCCCACGCCAACGACCGAACCGCTTCTTGTAGCGGACCATCCGACCCTGAATATCGTCCAGCAGCGTGACGACGATTTCGCGATCGGACGACGAAATGCTCTGCACCGCAATCTCACGATCGGGTGTGATCAGTGCACGGGCTTTCTTGAGGTCTTCGCTCAGAGTGACCACCGCAGCGGTCGGGTAGGTCTTGCCGTCGAACTCCCATGGCTCCTTCAGCTCAATGACGAAATCGCCAGCGGAATAGCCCGAAATGCTCGCCTTCTTCGGCAGAGGCAGTCGCGTCGTTGAATTGTCGTCGTTCAGCAGGATCCAGTTGTAGTCGTAGAACGTCTCGCCGTGGAAAATGCCGCCTCGGTACTTCTCGCCGTCGAAGAAGCTGATCGGGTAGGCCCAGATGTCTTCCTTCGCGACTTCATAGACCTGCTCAGCCTCGCTGAGGAGCGTGCCGCGCTTCCAGATCTTGGTGATCCGCGGATAACCAGAGTCGGTGAGCGAGCCTTCGCCGAAGTCCGTACCGATCAGAAGTGTGTCTTTGTCCAGCCAGGCGACGGAGGACTTCGCCTCAGGAACCTCAAAGCCGCCTTCCACGAAGTCTTTCGCCTCGAGATCGTACTCCCGCTCAACCGCTGCGTCGGAGCCGCCTCGCGAGAGGGTTACGATGCAGCGCTTATAGTCGGGCGACAGGCAGTTGAGCCCGCCGAAGACCCAGTTTTCGTCTTCGGCCTCCGCGATGGCGTCGAGGTCCATCAGAACCTCCCACTCATCTTTGCCCGCGAGATAGTCCTCACGGCTCATCCGCCGGTAGATACCGCGGACGTGGGTGTCGTCGCGCCAGAAATTGTAGGCGTAGCCACCGCGCAGACCGACGGACGGTACCCGATCGTCGGATGTGTAGATCGCCAGGGCCTCATCATACATCGGCTTGTAAGCGGGATGGGCCTCCAGCACGGCCAGGCTGCGTTCGTTCTGCTGCCGAACCCATGCCAGTGCTTCCTCGCCCTCGACCTCTTCAAGCCAGAGGAAAGGGTCGTTCTCCATCACATTCACACCATTATCCTGTGCTGTCGCCAAAGCCGAAAAGGCGAGCAAGCTGCTCGCCGCGCCCAAAAGCGTTCGTTTCATCCGTAAACTCCTGATTGATTTTACTTTTCTGGGCGGCGGAAAACCGCACCCTCTAGGTTCTTCTGCACCTCACGCGCATCATAAGCGAGGATATTGTCCTCAGGCTTCGCCCCGCGGCCGAGGACAATATAGGCAATGGCCGTATAGCGAGTTGTCTCACGAACCTGGACGTCGTTAAAGCCAGGGCCCCATGGGTAACCCCATGTATAATAAGGGAAAGCACCGAAGCCATAGAACGGATAAGGGCCAAAGCGGGGACCAAGATCGGTGACGCGGGTGCGCCGCTCCGACTCCGTATCGTCAGAGACCACGATAAAGTGATCGTACCCGTTCTCCAGCGTCACTTGCGCCGCACGGAGAAGCAGGGCCGTCTCCACTTGTTCTTTAGTTGTCAGTGAGTTGCCTCGAAACGAGATCCTGAACCGGTTGGCCTCAATCCGTTGGTCCGCAAACCCATATCCTGTGCCGTTCGCGGGCTCAAAAGGGGTTGGCGTTGCGCAAGCCGCCACAACGGCGGTCACAGTAACGGCGAGGAAACGTTTCAACATGGATGACTTCCTTTCTGGCGCCCGTACCAACAGCGATAATTCATCGCGCCACAAAACTCTACCGCGACACGCTGCTCTTCGGCATGAGGACAGAGATGGATATCATGACGCGTCTCACCGCCGCGCCTGCGGACCACCCGCCCCAAGCCTTCGGCAAGCTTGGCGTTCTGCTCGTGAACCTCGGCACACCCGAGGCACTCACCAAGCAGGCCGTTCGCACTTACCTTGCTGAATTTCTTAGTGATCGCAGGGTCGTCGACTACCCAGCAGCCCTTTGGCAGCCTGTTCTTCAAGGCATTATTCTGAACACGCGCCCGGCCAAGACCTGCGCCGCGTATGCCAAAATTTGGGACCAAGAGACCAACGAGAGCCCCCTGCGGCGTTACACCCGTGAACAATCGGAAAAGCTCGCTCAACGCCTTTCCGGTGAGATCGTTGTGGATTGGGCCATGCGCTACGGGGTTCCGGCGGTCGGTG
Organism: Pseudomonadota bacterium; assembly: GCA_039198765.1. Lineage (GTDB taxonomy): Bacteria > Pseudomonadota > Alphaproteobacteria > Caulobacterales > Parvularculaceae > Parvularcula. The sequence goes on along the minus strand of JBCCTF010000083.1, from coordinate 9,486 downwards.
ATCGGCTCAGCGCGATGAAGCAGCTCGGCTGCGACCGGATCCTGGTCCTCCCGCTCTACCCGCAATATTCCGCGACGACGACCGGGACGGCATGCGATGCGGTCTTCGACTGGGCCAAACAGCAGCCTTGGCAGCCCGCCCTTCGGGTGGTTCCGCCTTTCCATGACGACCCAGGCCTAATCAAAGCCCTCGCCCGGACGTGCCGGGAGCATGTGACGCCCGAGACCGAGCGGGTCATTCTGTCTTTCCACGGCCTGCCTCAGCGCTACTTCCGCGCGGGCGACCCCTACCATTGCCAATGCCAGAAGACGGCTCGCCTCCTGCGCGAGGAGATGGGCTGGTCAGACACGTTCGCACCCACCGCCTTCCAATCGAAATTCGGCCCTGAAAAATGGCTGGAGCCGTCCACGGAGAACCTGGTCATCCAGGCCGCCGAGGAAGGGCTAAAGAACATCGCTGTGATCACGCCGGGTTTCGTCTCCGATTGCATCGAGACCCTCGAAGAGGTTGGCTTGGAACTCGCCGAGACCTTCGAAGAGTGCGGGGGCGAGCACCTGACCGCGATCCCTTGCCTGAACAGCTCGGACGATTTCATCGATGTCCTTGAGCGGCTGAGTTTGCGGGAACTCGAAGGCTGGCGCAGTCCTGACGAAGGATGATTGTCTACACAGCGCAGGACTTCAACCTGGACCTCCCGCCTGGGCACCGGTTTCCGGGCCAGAAGTATCGCCTCCTTGAAGAGAAGCTGGTCCGCGACGGTACGCTCTCGCGGGAACATCTCCGCATCTCGCCACTGGCGACGGATGAGCAGCTTCTTTCAGTGCACACGGAGGGATATCTGCGCTCGCTCGAAGATGGCTCAATCGACCCGCGCGCCATGCGCCGCATTGGTTTTCCGTGGTCGAAGCAAATTCCGCGCAGGGGGCGCCGGACCGTAGGAGGTGCCCTCGCCGCTGCCCATCAGGCACTGCGAACAGGCCTCTCCGGCCAGCTCGCAGGAGGCACGCACCACTCCCACCCCGATTTCGGTTCCGGCTACTGCATCTTCAACGATCTAGCGATCGTTGCCACCATTCTGCTGACTGAGGAGTGGGTGGACCGCATCGCGATCATCGACCTCGATGTGCACCAGGGCGACGGAAACGCGGCCGTCCTGACGCCGAACCCGGACTGCCTCATCCTTGATGTGTTCGGAGAAAAGAACTTCCCCTTCCGCAAGGTCCCGAGCGACATCGACGTCCCTCTCCCCGACGGGACGGAGGACGACGCCTTTCTGCGTGCCATCGATGAGCGGCTTCCTGAGGTTTGGGCCTTCAAACCCGATCTTGTTCTCTACCAAGCCGGCGTTGATCCGCTTGCAGAGGATAAACTCGGACGGCTCAACATCTCCTTCGAGGGCATGCGAAGACGCGACGAGCTGGTGCTGGGTGGATGCCACAGTCGCGGCATTCCCTGCTCCATGGCGATTGGCGGCGGCTACTCAGACCCTATTGAACACACCGTCATGGCCTACGCTGGCACCTACGAAGTCGCACGCGACGTCTACGGATGGTAGCGGCTAGAGATGTTCAGCCAGGGCGGCGATCTGCGCGTCAGTCGTCTCCCAGCTGGTGACGAACCGGCGAGCTTCACCTTCGAAAGCGTCACCGGGCTGGACCCAGTCGTAGAACTGAGCTCCGGCTGTTCGGAGACGCTCAGCAAGATCATTCGGCATACGAACGAAAAGCTCGTTGATATCAGGCTTCACCATGACTTCAGCATCGCTTGAGCGATCAAATAGTTCCGCTAGCTGAATAGTCTTCTGGTGAGAGGCGCGCGCCAGGTTCAGCCACAAACCTTCAGCGAAGTAAGCGGGCCACTGCGCTGAAAAGAAACGCTGTTTTGATGTACCAAGACCTGCTCTCTTGCAGCGATAGGTCAGCTCTTCAACGCGGTCAGAATCAAAAACGACCACAGCTTCAGCAGCCAAGCAGCCGTTCTTCGTGGCGCCCAACGACAGAATATCGACGCCAGCCTTCCACGTCAGCTCTGCTGGCGAAGCACCCGTGGCAGAAATCGCTCCAGCGAAACGCGCGCCATCCATATGTACAGACATTCCGTGCTTCCGCACCTCATCCGACAGCGCCTTCACCTCGGCGGGCGCGTAAACCGTGCCCCACTCCGTCGCCTGGGTGATACTCAGCGCCGACGGCCGCACGCGGTGAGCAACGGGCGGGTCGTACGGTGCAAGCGCCTGCGCCACCGTGTCAGGCGTCATCTTGCCGAAGTCGCCCGCAGCAGGGATCAGCTTGGCCCCGCCCGTGTAGAACTCTGGCGCGCCGCATTCGTCGATCATCACGTGGGCATGCGCATGGCAAACAACGGCGCCATACGGCGGCGTGAGCAAGCTCAACGCGATACCATTCGCGGCCGAACCCGTAGGCACGAACGCCAGAGCCACGTCAGTCTCAAACACACGAGAAAAGAGCTGCCGCACATCCTCCGATAGCGGATCGTTTCCGTACGCCGGCGCAAAACCACCGTCCGCGTCGTTGATCGCCTGCAAAACTTGCGGATGAACGCCGCCCCAATTGTCCGAGGTGAAGAGCATTCTAGATCGTCGAGCCCATCAGCTTCCGACAAATCTCATCGAGCTGATCCAAGTTTTGGTAACTCAACGTCACACGGCCAGCGCCGCTTTTGCCCTTGCGGCTGATATCGACGTCTATGCCAAGTGTTTCACGCAGGTCCTGCTCAAGCGCGCGGGTGTCTGCATCTTTGACGTTGCGCTCAACCGCCTTGGCGACCTTTTCAACATCATCCTTCATCGTCTCTGCACTGACAAGTCTCTCGGTCTCGCGAACAGAGAGATCACGAGCGACAACATCTTTGGCCAGCGCAAGAGGGTTTTCAGCACTAAGGAGTGCCCGCGCGTGACCCATCGAAAGGTCACCCGCAACAACCATCGCCCGAACGTCGTCAGGCAAGGCTGTGAGCCGCAACATGTTTGCAACATGGCTCCGGCTCTTACCGACAGCCGCTGCGATCTCAGACTGTGTTCGTCCGTGTACGTCGCTTAGTCGCTGATAGGCATCGGCTTCTTCAATAGGGTTGAGATCAACACGCTGGACGTTTTCGATGAGCGCCATCTCTGCAGAGACATTCTCAGCAACGTCTTTAATCAGCACAGGGATCGTTTGCAGGCCAGCCTTCTGCGCCGCTCGCCAGCGCCGCTCACCCGCAATGATCACATAGGAGCCAGAAGGCGTTCCGGGCCGAACCAGAATGGGCTGAAGAACCCCTCTCGTCGAAATGGAATCCGCAAGCGCCTTGATCTCTTCCGGCGCAAAACTCTTGCGTGGTTGATCTTTATCCGGAGCAATGTCGCTCAGTGGCAGCTCTTGCGGCGAACCCGTGCGTTCAGGAGCGGGAGCATCCCCAAGGATCGCCTCGAGCCCGCGGCCCAGTCCTTTTTTCGCCATTACGCAGCCCTCTCTCTACCGATCACTTCACTGGCCAGGCGCACATACGCCTGACTGCCCGGGCACTTCAGATCATAGAGAAGTGCGGGTTTGCCGTGGGACGGTGCTTCTGAAATCCGCACGTTTCGCGGAATAGCGGTGCGATAGACTTTGGATCCTAAGTGCGCACGCACGTCAGCCTCCACATCAGCGCTCAAATTGTTCCGTTTGTCGTACATCGTCAGCACAACACCCTGGAGCTCCAGCTCAGGATTCAGGCGGGCGCGGACCGTTTCGATCGTTCGCATGATCTGGGTGAGACCTTCCAGAGCGAAGAACTCGCACTGAAGAGGGATCATCACGGCGCTGGCAGCCGTCATAGCGCCCACCGTCAGAAGACCGAGTGATGGTGGGCAGTCGATGATGATGTAGGTGAGGTCAGGCTTCTCCGCGACCAATGCATCGATTGCATCGCGCAGTTTGTAATGGCGCCTTGGATCGTCGATGAGCTCAATCTCAGCACCAGCCAAGGCCATACCCGCCGGCGCTACCGACAAACGCGGCACGGTAGTACCAGCAAGCACCTCGCCCAACGACGCATCACCAAGCAATACGTCGTAGGTGGTTCCGGTGCGATCAGACTGCGCCAAACCCAAACCGGTTGAAGCGTTCCCTTGGGGGTCGAGATCAATCAGAGCGACCGTCTCGCCTACAGCTGCGAGCGCTGTTGAGAGGTTGATCGCGGTGGTCGTCTTCCCAACGCCGCCCTTCTGATTGGCAATGGCTAAGACGCGTGGTCGGCTCATCGGATTCTCTCAGGTGACCGGATCAAAAGGATGGAAGCTTCAGGATCAGTGATACTGGGCCGCTTCTCCAACTGAAATGACCACCGTTTCGCAGCCTCGTCCACCTCTTGTTGTGCACGTCGGCCCTTGGGAAACACCAAAACCCCATCCGGGGAGAGATGGCGCTCTGCATGCCCAATCAAGCCATCAAGTGCTGTCACAGCGCGGGCGGTGACGACGTCAGACCGCTCTGGAAACCGGTGGTTCTCTACGCGCACAGCAAGGACACTGGTGTTTTTCAGACCGCACGCAGCAACGACGTCAGCGAGAAATCGCGCTTTCTTCCCCACGCTATCACAAAGAGTAAGCTTGAGATTTGGCATCCGGGTTGACGCCAGGATGGCGAGTGGAATGCCCGGAAAGCCACCACCTGAGCCGATGTCGAGGAGCCGGACCGCTGCCCGAGGCAGAAGATCGAAGATTTGAGTGCTGTCGAGGTAGTGCCTCTCCCAGCGCTCGTCCCAGCTGCTTCGAGCAATGAGATTCGTGTGATCTTGGGTGGCCTTCAGCGCAGCATCGAAGCGCTCGAACAGCTCTCGCTCTTCAGAACTCGCGCCGATCTTGGTGAAAAACGACTCGCGCTGATCACGCGGCATGATGGAGCTTTCGAAGCGTCACCACCAAAAGGGATAGTGCCGCTGGTGTCATACCCTCAATTCGCGCCGCCTGCCCCAAGTTCTCCGGTCTCGCAGCCTCCAGCCGGGCTCGAACCTCGTTCGACAGGCCAGGAATCTCTGAAAACGAGAAGTCGCTCGGGATAGCGACAGCCTCTTCGCGCTTGAACGCAGCGATATCGGCCTCCTGGCGATCGAGAAAGCCTGAATAGGTGGCATCGGCCTCAAGTTTCGCGCGCTCGTCGGCTGTAGCATCGTTGAGCCGAGGGAAAAGAACAGCCAGATTGTCGAACGACACGGCTGGAAGCGATAACAGATCAAGCACCGATCGAGAGCGACCGTCTTGCTTGACCGAAAAGCCCTTCTTCTTGGCTTCTGACGAGGTCAGTTGCGTGGCGGAGCTCCAATCGCGAAGATCGCGCCAGCGCTGATGTTTCACGTGAAACATCTCTGCGCGCTGATCGCCGACGAGCCCTACTTCAATACCCAAAGGCGTTAAGCGGTCATCAGCGTTATCCGCACGAAGCGTGAGCCGATATTCCGCGCGAGATGTGAACATGCGATAAGGCTCTGATACGCCGCGTGAAATCAAGTCATCGATTAACACACCGATATACCCCGACGACCGGTCGATCGTGAACTGCTCAGATAACCCAAGAGCTGCGTTCGTCCCGGCAACAAGGCCCTGAGCCGCCGCTTCTTCGTAACCGGTCGTGCCATTGATCTGCCCCGCAAGAAACAATCCCGGCAAATCTCGCAGCTCGAGAGCGCGGGTCAGTGACCGTGGATCGACATAGTCGTACTCAATCGCATACCCTGCCTGCAGAATTGTGGCGCTCTCAAGCCCCGGTATTGTCGCCAAGAACTGCTCCTGGACCTCAACCGGCAAGGCATTTGAAATGCCATTTGGATAGACCGTATCATCTTCAAGCCCCTCAGGCTCGAGAAAGATCTGATGACTCGGTTTATCAGCAAACCGAACGACTTTGTCTTCGATCGACGGGCAGTATCTCGGCCCCTTACCAGCCAAAGCCCCACTGTAGCTCGCCGTCCGATGGAGGTTTGCGTTGATAATAGCGTGTGTTTCCGCCGTTGTAGCAGTGATCCCGCATGGGATCTGAGGAACACGGACTGCATCCGTGAGAAACGAGAACGGGATCGGGACGTCGTCCGGAGCCTGCATCGCTAACGGCGACCAATCGATGGTCTTACCGTCGAGACGCGGTGGCGTACCGGTCTTCAGTCGTCCGAGGGGTAACTCCATTGCCTCAAGACGTTCTCCCAAAGCATTTGCCGGTGCTTCACCCTGACGGCCTGCAGGCGTTCTTTCCTCACCACGATGAATGACACCCCGAAGGAAAGTACCTGAGGTCAACACAATAGCATCAGCCTCGAGATGGCGGCCGTCATTCAGAACAACACCAGCGCATCGGCCGCCTCGGACGATGAAATCATCAACACCGGCCTCAAGAACATCGAGATTGTCCTGTTCGGCGATCAAGCCTTGCATGGCTCGACGGTAGAGCGCCCGATCAGCCTGGGCCCGCGGCCCGCGAACTGCTGGGCCCTTAGAGGCATTGAGCATTCGAAACTGTATGCCCGCCTCGTCTATGGCCCGACCCATCAGACCGTCCAGGGCATCAATCTCCCGCACGAGGTGGCCCTTGCCCACGCCGCCGATGGCTGGATTGCAAGACATTTCGCCGATCGTGGCCGCTTTGTGTGTGACCAGAGTTGTGATTGCTCCCATGCGGGCAGCCGCCGACGCTGCCTCGCAACCAGCGTGGCCGCCTCCAACAACAATGATGCTGCGCCCAGAGCACTGTTTCACGTGAAACACCTACTTGCCGATACAGAATGAGCTGAAGATATCGTCCAAGACATCATCGGTTGCAATGCGTCCGGTAAGCGCCTCAAGCGCGCGCGACGCAAGCCGTAATGCCTCGCTTCCTGCCTCTGGTGCGAGCAAGGCTGCTTGCTCGAACTTGTCCAGCCACTGAAGGGCTTCAGAGATCAAAGCCACATGCCGATCTGAGGGCGCGAGACCGGGGGCTGCGATGCCATCCAACCGTTCTGAGATTGTGCCTAAGAGCGCTTTCAGGACCTTGGGCTGGTTGATAGCAAAAAGCATCTGATCTGCCTCTGCATGCCCACCCTCATCCGCCCGTGTTCGGAGAGCAATGTCTCCGGTACGCTTGAGACTGTCCAGCCAGGCAGGAACTGCTGAAGCGGCGGGGGAACAGAGCAAGCGTAGATCAGCGCGCTCTGCTGCCGCTGTCGCCCTCTTGATACCCTCCTCTTCGATCAACGTCGTCCCGTCCGTACGGATGCCCGCCGTATCCAAAATAGTGACACGGTGGCCTGAGAGTTCGATCGTCGCCGACACCACGTCTCGGGTTGTGCCAGCTTCATCGGAGACGATCGCGCGCTCTTCGTTGATTATCTCATTGAATAGACTAGACTTTCCCGCATTCGGAGGGCCGACAATCGCAACCGTGACGCCCTCAGCGAGCTTCTGCGCTCGACTAGCGCCGGCGAGCACGTCAGCCAGATCGGTTATGATCCGCTGCACGACGCTTTGAGCGCCATTTGCGATCTCTCCAGGAACGCCCTCTTCGTCCGGAAAGTCCACACTTGCCTCTAGCATGGCCATCGCCTCGATAAGGCTCGCTCGCCAAGAGTCGGCACGCTCTCGGAGTGCGCCGCTATAGTGCTGCATCGCTTGCTTGTGCTGAAGAGCCGTCTCTGCCTCGAGAAGATCAGCCAACCCTTCGGCCTGCGTCAGGTCGAACTTTCCGTTCGAGAATGCTCGCATTGTGAACGCGCCAGGACCTGCGGGCTCACAGCCCAAAGCCTGCAGTTCCGCACTCAACATAAGCTCCACTGCTGGTGATCCGTGAATGTGCAGTTCGACGACGTCTTCACCCGTAAAGCTGGCCGGTCCGGGGAACCACAGCGTCAGACCATCATCGATCGTGTCTCCGGAGCGTGCCCTAAAGGTTGCTCGCTGGGCGTACCGCGGTTGACCAATCTTCCCCGCCAGCGAACTGAGTGCGCTAGCCGCCAGGGGCCCAGAAATGCGAAAGACGGCGACGCCTGCGCGTCCACCGCCTGATGCCCGTGCGAAAATGGTGCTTGTGGTCAATCTTTGTCCGTCGTTTTCGCGGCTTGCGCGAACATCGCTTGGATTGCGTCGAACGACTGGCCGCCAGTGCTCATCGCGCGCTCCCAGAAGCGAACCGGATCGGACAGTGTGTCGATGTTTTCTTTCACCCGCGCCTCGAGCGCTGTCGTGACGACGGCGTTCACGCCTTTGAGGTCCGGCAGGCCGAAGAAAGTCCGCGCCTCTTCAGGCGTGCAGTCGATGTCGATAGTGATCTTCATACGGAACGGACACCGCTCCGCGCCCTGAAAGTCAAGGGGCGCGGTCAGATGGCCGAAGTCAGCGTCTAGGTATTCATGGAGTCAAAGAAGTCTTTGTTCGACTTCACCTGACGCAGTTTCTCGAGGAGGAAATCGATCGAGTCTTGCGGATTCATCGGTGAGAGGATCCGGCGGAGCACGAAGATTTTGGCGAGCTCTTCTTTCTCGATGAGACGATCTTCGTTCCGCGTTCCCGACTTGGCGATGTCGATGGCCGGGAAGACGCGTTTGTCGGCCACCTTCCGGTCGAGGACGATTTCCGAGTTACCGGTGCCTTTGAACTCTTCGAACACGACTTCGTCCATGCGGGAGCCGGTGTCGATGAGGGCTGTGGCGATAATCGTCAGTGAACCGCCTTCTTCGATGTTCCGTGCTGCACCGAAGAAACGCTTCGGCCGTTGAAGGGCGTTGGCGTCGACGCCGCCGGTCAGGACTTTGCCTGAGCTTGGCACCGTTGCGTTATAGGCGCGGCCGAGGCGCGTGATTGAGTCGAGAAGGATGACCACGTCGCGGCCGTGTTCAACCAGTCGTTTCGCTTTTTCGATCACCATTTCAGAGACTTGGACGTGACGGCTGGCCGGTTCATCGAACGTTGATGAGATGACTTCTCCGCGTACGGAGCGTTGCATGTCCGTCACTTCTTCGGGCCGCTCGTCGATGAGGAGAACGATGAGGTAGCACTCAGGATGGTTGGACGTGATCGCATGGGCTATATTCTGCAGAAGGACGGTTTTACCCGTGCGCGGAGGCGCCACGATCAGCGACCTCTGACCCTTCCCGATCGGCGCAACAATGTCGATCACGCGGTGGGACAAGTCTTTCTTATCCTTCGACGTTAGCGCCTCGGGTGAGACCACTTCCATGCGGAGGCGTTCATCAGGGTACAGAGGAGTGAGGTTGTCAAAATGGACCTTGAGGCGGGCCTTTTCGGGCTCCTCAAAGTTGATGGTGTCGAGGCTGGTAAGCGCGAAATAGCGCTCGCCTTCCTTCGGGGACCGGATTTCGCCTGAGACCGTGTCACCGGTTTTGAGGGTGTGCTTCCGGATCATTTGCGGGCTGACGTAGATGTCATCGGGGCCAGCAAGGTAGTTCGCGTCAGCGGAACGGAGGAAACCGAACCCGTCGGGCAGGATTTCCAAAACGCCGGAGCCTTTGATCTCGACG
>JBCCTF010000082.1:0-16788 GCA_039198765.1 Pseudomonadota bacterium | reverse complement strand
GCACGATGGACGCCAGCGCAAAAGCCGCGGGGCGCGGCCATACGAAGTGTAAGCGTTTTTTCGAGCTTCATGGGCCTCGTCAGGGTTCGCGATCGCAGACGGCTTTTGCGCTGGCGTCGATCGTGCGATCGACATGGTGGAAAAGGCCATCGAACGCTACGGTGCCCCTGTCTATGTGCGCCACGAGATCGTTCATAACGAGACTGTTGTGACGCGCCTCCGTGCACTTGGTGCTGTCTTCGTCGATGAGCTCGACGATGTGCCTGATGATCGCCCGGTTCTCTTTTCTGCCCATGGCGTGCCGAAATCGGTCCCGGCAGAAGCGGAACGCCGCAACCTGTTCTACCTCGATGCCACGTGTCCGCTGGTCAGCAAGGTCCACATCGAGACCCAACGCCACCATGACCGCGGTGCCCACGTCCTCCTCATCGGCCATGCAGGCCACCCCGAGGTCGAAGGCACGATGGGGCAGCTTTCCACGGATGCGATGAGCTTGATCGAGACAGTCGAGGACGCCGAAACGTTCGAGCCTCCCGCTGACAAACAGCTGGCTTACGTCACGCAGACCACCCTTTCCGTTGACGACACCGTTGAGATCGTCCGGGTTCTGAGGGAACGCTTCCCCGAGATCTGGGTGCCGCACAAAGACGACATTTGCTACGCGACCACGAACCGTCAGGACGCGGTCAAAGTGATCGCTGAAGAAGCCGACCTTCTCTTCGTTGTTGGCTCGCCCACCTCGTCAAACTCGCTCCGCCTCGTCGAAGTCGGCATGCGCGCCGGCTGCCCGGTCGGGAAACTGATCGAAAACGTCGACGCTATCGACTGGGACATGGTCGAGAAGCTCAGCCCCCAAGTCGTTGCCCTCACCGCTGGTGCATCCGCGCCAGAGAGCGCAGTCCAAGGCGTTGTCGAAGGCTTCCGGCAGCGCTTTCAGCTCGAAGTCGAAGAGATTGAGACAACGCGCGAACAAGTCCGGTTTAAGCTTCCGCGGGAATTGGTGTAAGCTTTTCGCCTCATGGCGGTATTCACCGAGATCAGTGACGCCGAGGTCACAACGCACCTCGCGCTCTATGGCCTCCCCGAACCCGACGCCTTTACCGGCATCGCGGAGGGGACGGAGAACACCAACTACAAGATCCTTACTGGCGGCAAGCGTTATATCCTGACCCTGTTCGAAGGCCGGACCGCGCTGGAAGACCTGCCGTACTTCCTCGGGCTGATGGACCACATGGCGGACAAGGGGCTCCCCTCCGCTCGCCCCATCCGCACGTTAGAAGGCGATCGGCTCACAGCCCTCGGCGGCAAACCTGCAGCCCTCATCTCATTCCTCCCCGGCCGTCCGAACATGGAGCCAACGCTGGAAGACGCGGAGCGCGCCGGGGCAACCCTCGCGCAATTCCACCAGGCCGGTAGCGACTTCCCCCGCTCCCGCCCCAACACCATGGGCCCCGCCAGCTGGCGCGATATGGCCGGCCAAGCGGGCGATCGTCTTGATGAACTGGGCGACGGTCTTGCAGCGGACATCAAGGGCCTGCTCGCTCACCTCAGGCGCATCTGGCCCGCTGATCTCAAGCGCGGGACAATCCATGGTGATCTGTTCCCGGACAATCTCCTCCTCGACCACGGCGACCCTTCTGGAATTATCGACTTTTATTTCGCGTGTACGGAGTTTTTAGCCTACGACCTCGCCGTCGCGATGAACGCCTACACGTCTGAAGAAGGCCCCGTAGATCCCACCCATGCCGAGGCCCTACTCAGCGGCTATCAGAGCGTTCGTCCGCTCAACGCGCTTGAGCTCGAGGCGCTCCCTGCCCTCCTGTGCGGCTCAGCCGTCCGATTTTTCCTCAGCCGCGCGGTGGACCGTATCTTCACCGAAGAAAGTGCGCTCTACACGCAAAAGGACCCGATGCCGTGGCTGCGCCTCACGCGCTACCACCAGGCCCGACTCGAGGTGTGATGATGATTGAGGCGTACACAGACGGTGCATGTTCAGGGAACCCCGGACCAGGAGGTTGGGGTGTGCTGATGATCGACGGTGGCAAGAAGCGCGAGCTCTGCGGCGGCGAACCCGAGACCACCAACAATAGGATGGAGCTTCAGGCCGCCATCCGCGCCCTTGAAGAAGTCCGCCCTGGCACGCCAATCAAGGTGACGACCGATAGCCAGTATGTGAAAAACGGCGTCGAAACGTGGGTCCATGGGTGGAAGCGCAACGGTTGGCGCACGGCTTCGAAGAAGCCGGTCAAGAACCAGGACCTCTGGCAGACCCTTGATAGCTTAGCTGAAGACCGCAGCGTCACCTGGGCCTGGGTCAAAGGCCACGCTGGGCACGAGGGGAACGAAGCCGCCGACGCCCTTGCCCGCCAAGGCATGGCGCCATTTCAAGGCGCGTAACGGTGCAACCTTGCTGACATTTAATCGAATAACTCTCTCGATTGACCACGTCCATTCTCCGTGTGACAGTCCGTAGGCAAAGTATTGGAGGAAGCCATGCGGACCATTCTTTTCGCGAGCGTCGCACTCGCACTTGCGGCCTGCGCCACGGGCGTCACAGGCCCTGACGCGGCTTCACGGTTTGATCGATTCACCGTCGTCACCACCAAAGACTTCACGGGCTACGAGCGTGTGCATATCCCCCGCCCAGCAGTTGGCCCTGACGTTCAGGAGCGCATAGGCGCGCGGACCCGGGGTATACGGAACGATGTCCGTCCGTTGGGACAACGCGACGTTGATGCAATGGTCGACCGCCTTCATCGCGATATGCAGAGTGCCGTTGGCGAAGTCGTGACCCTGGTCGAAGCCCCAGGCCCTGGCGTTCTGACCATCAAAACCACGGTCATCGACCTCGACTCCAACAGACCCACACAGCAAGAGCTCGCGCTCGAGCCGTCGCTCAGCCTGCAGAGCTTGTATGCTGGCGAATCCTCGATTGAATTCGAGTTCCTCGAGAATGGCGAGCTCCTCGCTGAAGCGCGCGACACAGACAATGTCGTCTCGCTGCAGGACCAAGCCATCATCGGTGCGGGCATCTGGACCACAGCGCAGCAACACTTCCGCCAGGTCTCGAACAAACTCGCAGCGCTACTCGCGCGCTAGCTCCTATGGCAGGCCTATGAGCTTGTGGGTCTGAAGCGACAAACGCCATTTTGGGTTGCGGCGACAGTAATCGGCCGCAGCCTCAATATTCTCCGCCTGCTGAGGGCTATCCATCGGCTGCAGGAAGAAGTGGTCGAAGGCCCAGTCTTCATAGACCTCAGGACGATCATTCGCTTGCGGATAAACGAGCTTCAGTTCATTCCCTGACCGTTGCACCAGCTCTGAACCCGCCTTCGGACTGACACAAATCCAGTCGATGCCGTCCGGCGCAGCAATCGTCCCGTTCGTTTCAACGCCCACCTCAAATCCGCCAGCGTGCAAGGCTTCAATCAGCGGCTTATCGAGCTGCAACAGAGGCTCACCCCCGGTGCAGATCACATAGGGCTGGCCGCCCCCTGGCCAGAACGATGCCACATGGGCAGACAGCGCGTCGGCGGTCCCAAACTTTCCGCCGCCAGAACCATCGGTTCCCACAAAGTCTGTATCGCAAAACTGGCAGATCGCGCTGGCGCGATCACGCTCCAACCCCGACCAGAGATTGCACCCGACAAAGCGCAAGAACACGGCTGCACGGCCTGTCTGCGCGCCCTCGCCCTGTAAGGTGAGGTAGGTTTCTTTGACGCTGTAGGTCATCCGTGTGCGCGCCACTCTGCATGCCCTTGCGCGCGCAAGACGCAAGCCGGGCACTCGCCACATCCATAGCCCCAGGGGTGCCGCACCCCGCGCTCGCCCTTGTAGCAAGTGTGGGTATGCTCCTCGATCAGTTCGATCAGAAGATCACCGCCGATCCGGTGCGCCAAACGCCAGCTTTCCGCCTTGGTCAGGTGCATCAGCGGCGTTTCAAGCACGAACGGTTGATCCGTCCCCAGACGAAGGGCCTGCTCCAGCGCAGACAATGCCTCCTGCCGACAATCCGGGTACCCTGAATAATCCGTCTCACACATCCCACCGATGATCGTGCCCAGCCCCCGACGATAAGCCAGCGCCGTCGCAGCTGTGAGGAAGGCGAGGTTCCGTCCGGGCACGAACGTGTTCGGCAATCCGTTCTCACCCATCGCGATTTCGACATCCGCCGTCATCGCCGTCTCGCCCACTGCGCTGAGATACCCGAGATCAATCGTATGATCCTGCCCCAACCGATCCCGCGAGGCCGGGAACGCATTACACAGCCGATCGCGAATGATCAGGCGCTGGGTCATCTCCACCACATGCCGTTGGCCGTAGGTAAAACCCACGGTCTCCACATGGGCATAACGGCTTAGCGCCCACGCCAAGCACGTGGCGCTGTCTTGTCCGCCGGAGAAGAGAACCAGGGCACGTTGTTCATCAATCATCGTGGGCACCTATCGGCATTGTGATGCGAGCAAAAGATGTAGGTGTTTACCTCAAATTCACGCTTTGCTACTTATGGTTGAGCTGTTCGAGGCCGATCCTTCCCTCACCTCGTGGCTACCCTGATGCTCTCTCCCTGGGTAGCTGTGGTCTCGAACATGTTGACGGGTGTCTCGCTCCCAAAAAGGGTTGCCCTGCCCCATCGGGGCACCCGTCAACTATTCTTCCTGAGACAGAATGCACAACCCTAGCGCGTGACGCGGCTAGTGGTCGTCGTGATCGTCATGGTCGTCGTGGTCGCCATGATCATCGTGGTGATCGTCCTCGGCATGGTGCCCAGCATGGTCGTGACCCGCGTGCCCGTGATCATGGCCAAACACCATCAGCATCACACCCACGAAAGCCCCGAATGCATAGGCGCCAACGGTTCTCACGAAACTGAGGTTGCCAAATTCCTCAGGCAGTTGGCTCGCCCCAACGAACAAAAGCGCGCCGGCTGCGAAGCTCAGCGCGAGGGCGAACGCTTCAGACGACAGATCAGGGATCACCATCAAGGCAGCAAGCGTTCCGACGGGCGTCGTGATCGCTGCACCAAGAAGCGCACCGATGATAGCGAATAAAGTGTTCATCCCAGCCGTTCTCAACAGGAGGAACAAGATCACCCCCTCGGAGAACTCATGGATGATCAGGCCAGCAGACCCCAAGACCCCGGCGACAGGGTCTGCCGCGAACAGCAGGCCGTACTCCATACCATCGATGGTGCTATGCGCAGCGATCGCGAAGAACGCCGCGAACGCCCGTCCCTCAGGTCGACGGGCCAGCCGACTGAAAAAGAACAGCACGAAGTAACCGGCGAGCGCAGCAACTGGCGCGTACTCGCTGCCAGCAAAGCCCTCGGGCAGCAGGAAGATCGCGGTGCTGAGAAGAATGCCCGATGCGAGCGCGGCAAAGAACGAACGGTTCCGCTGGGCCCAGTCGCGCTGGAACGCCACAACAATGATGCCGAGAGCCGCAACCAGCGCGGAAATCGTGCTCGCGATCAAGGCTGGCGGCCAACCGGACAGACCTTCCAAAGCGCTTTCCGCCATCACACCACACTCCCCGCGCCAAGCCCCCTTGGCGTGCACGTTCGTCGCACAGCGGATGGCGTGACACAACCGCAATACGATACTCAATCACGCAAGACCGCTGCTTTCGGCATGCTCGATGTGTCTTGGAAAATCAGCACCTTCCCGTACGCTAACCTAAAGGAGAACCGCTATGCGCATACCGTTCCTTGCCCTCACGGCCACACTCGCTGCTTGTGCATCAGTTGATGAAAGCGACCGGTTTGACCCCACCGATGACCCTCGGGTCGGTGCGGAACAACAGACCCTGTGTTTCTCGCGCAACATCAATGCGTTCGCTGAGTACGGCGACAACGACGATGACGGCATCCTCCTCCGCCGTGGCGCGAACACCTGGTACCTGGTGACCTTCGCGGGCCCCTGCCCCAACCTTGGCTTCACGCGGGCGGTCGGCCTCGGCCCCGATCTGACCGGCGCGGGTTGCATTCGGCGCAGCGACCGCCTTTGGGTGTCAGATGGGACGCGCAGCAACGTCGGCATGGGCAGCAACGCCTGCCTGATCGATCGGATCTATGCCTTCGACCGCAACGCAACTGCACCGACGGAGGAGAGCGACGCGGAATGAAGTCTTTGATCCTGCCTTTCCAGGGCAAGGCCCCAGTGATCCACGAAAGCGCGTTTATCGCGCCCGGCGCTGTGATCATCGGCGATGTGGAGATCGGGCCGGATGCGTCCGTCTGGTACGGCTGCATCCTGCGCGGCGACACGAACAAGATTGTCGTCGGCGCACGGAGTAATGTGCAGGACGGCACCATCTGCCACGTCGATGACGCCTCCCGCGGCGGCACCCCGGTGCTGATCGGCGACGACGTGCTGGTCGGCCATCGCTGTATGCTCCACGGCTGCACGATCGAGAACGGCGGCTTCGTCGGGATGAGCGCCACGGTGCTGGACGAAGCCGTCATCGAAACCGGCGGCTTCCTCGCGGCCGGGGCTTTCCTGGGCAACCGCAAGCGCATTCCCGGCGGCGAACTCTGGGGCGGGATGCCCGCGCGCAAACTCCGCGATCTGCGCGAAGGCGAAGACAAAATGGCCCTCCTCGGCGCGGCCTTCTATGTCGAAGAAGCGCGCCAGCACCGCGAAGCCTTGGGCGCCGCCTCGCTTGACACCTATGAGGCGGCAGAATAGCTCGGTCTTCCCAGATGGGGCTATAGCTCAGTTGGTAGAGCGCGTCGTTCGCAATGACGAGGTCAGCGGTTCGATTCCGCTTAGCTCCACCATTTTTCTTGGCACTGCCGCTCGCTCGCGCTCGCTTTTTGAGTGCGGAGGCACGCTGTAGAGAGATCGTTATCTCGGCCTTAAGCCGGGATCAATCACGCCAGAGGGAAATTTCTCAGTGCACTGCCCATTGAGCCGAGGGCGCGGAGGCGGCGGAGGTTTGGTCCCTCGATGGCTTCGCGCTGGACATATTTGAGGTGGCCAATAGCGGCGAGGAAGTCTTTGTGCGCTGGTTTATCCTCAAGATAGTCCACCAGCTTAAAGAGGTTGATAGGGTGGCGATTGATCAGTGTACGAATGCGCTCGACCGCGTCTTCGAGATCATAATTGTCCACAAATTGGCAGGCGACTTGTGTCGGTGTAAGGACGAAATAGTCGCCGTCCTTTCGCTCCGCAAACCTTGTGATGTCGAAAGGCGAGGCGCCGAGGGCGTGGAACTTCGGCATGATGCACCGGACGCCGCTCTGCCGATGCTCCAAAACGGTGCCCGACTTTTGCCGGAAGCCGTGCGGCTTGAGTTGTTGCACCAGATGCTGGCGCATGGCGGGGGACAACATGTCGGCATCGGCTCGGTCGTACTTCAGGTCATCGAAGACGGACACGATGCGCAAGGATTGATCAGCCACCCACAGATAGGGGCTGAGCACATCAGCGGAACCGTTGGATAAAATCGTCGTCACGCTTGGTCCGTGTAAGGCCTAAACTCGAGCCAAACCTGCGACACTTCCGGTGCGAGGACCATGTGACCCTTCACCCCCTGCTCAAACCTAAGAAAAGCCACTAGCTTCAAAGCGCCCGCGGCCTCAAACAGCGAGCAAATGCAAGCGATAGGCCCACGACCCGGCCTCATATAGCGAGCGAAAGCGAGCGGTAGGCCTACTGAAGAAGAGAGGTTCCCATGGCGAAGTTGGTGACGGTTTTTGGCGCATCGGGGTTTGTCGGGCGCCATGTGGTGCGGGAGCTGGCCAAGCGTGGGCACCGGGTGCGCGCGGTGATGCGGCGGCCGCATCAGGCGAACTTCCTGAAACCCATGGGCGCGGTCGGTCAGATTCAGCTGTTTGAAGGCAATGTCCGCGTGGGCAGCTCAGTCAGCGAGGCGGTCGTTGGCGCTGACGCGGTGGTCAGTTTGGTGGGTATCCTCGCGCCGGACGGCAAGCAGACCTTCGACGCTGTGCAGGTTCAGGGTCCGACGAACATCGCGCAGGCGGCGGCTTCGGCGGGCATCAGCAACGTGGTCCACGTGTCGGCGATCGGTGCGGATGCGTCATCGAACAGCGTTTATGCGCGAACGAAAGCCGAAGGCGAAAAGGCGGTGACCGAAGCCGTGCCGGGCGCGACGATTGTCCGTCCTTCGATCATTTTTGGGACCCAGGACAATTTCTTCAATCAGTTTGCTAGCATGGCGCGGAGCTTCCCCATCCCGCCATTTCTGCCGTTGATTGGCGGAGGCAAGACGAAGTTTCAGCCGGTCTATGTCGACGACGTGGCCGATGCTGTGGTGCGGCTGATTGATGGCGAGGCACCCACCGGCGGCATCTATGAGCTCGGCGGGCCTGAAGTGAAGACGTTCAAAGAATGTCTTGAGTTGATGTTGAAGATCATCGATCGGCGCAGTCTTTTGATTCCGCTGCCGTTTTGGTACGCGGGGCTCCTGGGCAATGTGTTCAGCATTGCGTCGAAGTTGCCTTTCATCCCTGCACTGATCACTGGTGACCAAGTGCGCCTTTTGCGCAAAGACAATGTGGTTTCGGCAAGCGGCGTGAAGACCTTCGATGATCTGGGCATCACACCCGAAACGCTAGGCGCCATCCTGCCGACCTATTTGTTCCGTTATCGGAAGAGCGGACAATTCTCCGAAGAAACTGCCTGACCTTGAACGCACACTGATCATCCGCTTCTCGCGGACAAAAAAGATCTGGGAAACCCCGGCGCGCGTTGCCGCTGCGAATGGGTGTTTGGAGGGTGTGCTGCGGCATAAACCTGTCCCACCAGGTCCGCACGCCGGGATGATGCGCGGGCACTACGCGCCGGACGGCCCAACTGGCGAGCTCACGCCCGTGCAGTCGCCTTACGGCCACACACACCACGACAGGCCACCGTTGACGATCCGGATCGCCCCAGTCCTGCCGATGGTTGACCGTAGCACGCGGCCTTCGGGCGGGGATAAGACGCTGCCGACCGCTACAGGTCTGGCGACCATCCGCCCTCATCGGTGGCGGCGCCTTGGTCCGACGGCATCTGGCTGGGATTGAGAGTCTTCACTTCCTCCCAAGCAGCGGTCAGCAGAGGCTCAATCCCCTGCTGCGCAACTGCCGAGATAATGGCGACCGGCTTACCTGTCGCTTTGGAGAGTGCGGCCTGTTTGGCCTTCATGTCGTCCTCTGGCACCGCATCAGCTTTCGTGAGCGCGATCAGTTCTGGTTTGTCGGTGAGGCCGTGGCCGTAGGCGTCAAGCTCCCCGCGCACGGTTTCGTAGCTCTCCACGATATCATCAGCACCTGCATCAACGAGGTGGATGAGAACGGCGCATCGCTCCACATGGCCTAGGAAGCGGTCGCCGATACCTGCGCCCTGGTGAGCGCCTTCGATGAGGCCCGGGATGTCAGCGAGCACGAAGCTTTGCCCCGGTCCGAGGCGGACAACGCCTAGCTGAGGGACCAGCGTGGTGAAGGGATAGTCTGCGATCTTCGGCTTCGCAGCTGAAACGACCGACAAAAACGTGGACTTGCCCGCATTAGGAAGGCCGACGAGGCCGGCGTCCGCTAGGAGTTTGAGGCGCAGCCACACTGTGCGTTGCTCGCCTGGGTGGCCGGGATTGGCTCGGGTCGGGGCGCGGTTGGTGGACGACTTGAAGCGTAGGTTGCCGAAACCACCGTTTCCGCCCTTGGCCAGGAGAACCTCCTTACCCGGAGCATCGAGGTCGGCAATCAGCGTGTCCTCATCCTCCTCATAAATCTCCGTACCCGTCGGGACGAGCACGACAATGTCATCACCGCCCGCACCAGTCCGCTGGCGACCAGCTCCACCTTTACCGTTTTGCGCTTTGAAGTGCTGTTGGTAGCGGTAGTCGATCAGGGTGTTCAGACCATCGGTTGCCCGCGCGATCACGTGACCGCCGCGGCCACCGTCGCCGCCATCGGGGCCGCCGAACTCGATGTATTTCTCACGCCGAAAGCTCTGCGCGCCGTTGCCGCCGTCGCCAGCTTTCACGTAGATTTTCGTCCGATCAAGGAACTTCATGGCCGAAGCCTTTCTGGTGTCAGGTCCCACGTTGTGATGGGAAACCCGTGTCCGCGGGCCGTTGAGTAGCCCATCGTTGTGCCAGGTCGCTGTACGAAGCCGTTCTTCACCAGCACGCGATCCGATCCTGGATTGTCCGTGTACACCTCCGCGAGGATATGCCCGACACGCAGCTGCTTGAACCCGAATTTACAAATCGCGCGGACTGCCTCGCTGGCAACACCTCCGCCCCAGAAACGGGTGCCGAGCATATAGCCGATCGTGTACGTATCATCTTTACGCTGATGAAGACCTATGGTGCCAGCGATATCGCCGCTCTTCACCACCGCGAAGACGGGGTCGGTTGTGCTGCCCGGCTCAAGCTTGGAGAGCATGAACAGCGTATGCGCGTAGCTCAGCGGATAGGGCCAGAGGCTCGTGTTCCGTAGAACCGCGTAGTCGCGAATCTCGCGCCACAACGCAGGGGCATGCCGCCGACACACCGGCTGCAACACGAGGCGTTCTGTTCGAATGGAATGCGGCATCGTATTTCGTCATCCCGGCCGGCCGAAGGGAAAGCCGGGATCCATCTAGCCGGTGACCGTGTTGCGGTCGATGGGTCCCGGGTAAGCGCTCACGCGCTTTCCGGGATGACGGAAGAGGCGCGTTACTCGGCGGCTTGGGCGGGCTCGACCGAGACGATCTTTTTGTCGTTCTTGGTCGTGCGGAACTTCACGTGGCCGCGGATCTTCGAAAAGATCGTGTGGTCCTTGCCGAGGCCGACATTGTCGCCAGGCGCGATCTTCGTGCCGCGCTGACGAACGATGATGTTGCCGGGAATGACCAGCTCGCCACCGTACTTTTTCACGCCGAGGCGTTTGGACTCGGAGTCGCGACCGTTACGGGACGAGCCGCCTGCTTTTTTGTGTGCCATGGTTTCGTCCTCGCGGGTTACGCGTTGATGCTGTTGATCTTCAGGGTCGTCATGTTCTGACGATGACCCTTCTTACGGCGGTAGTTCTGACGGCGGCGCTTTTTGAAGACGACGATCTTCGGCGCGCGTGTTTGATCGACGATTTCTGCGTCCACAGTCGCACCCTCGATGAGGGGGGCGCCCACTTTCACGGCATCGCCACCAACCATCAGGACTTTGTCCAAGGTGACTTTGTCGCCGGCTTCACCGGCCAGTTTTTCGACGTGGATCACGTCGCCAGCGGTGACGCGAAACTGCTTACCACCGGTCTTGATTACTGCGTAGCTCATGCTTTCTCCGCAAAGTTTGAATGACTTGCCTTTTTCACCCACGCTTCTGGCGGCGTGGCGAGTGGCGGCAGCTAGGGCTAAGACCCCAAGGAGTCAAGCAGAACCAGGGCTGAGAGCGAGACCGAAGCACGAAAGTCCGACCGCAATCGCAAGCAGCACCCAACCGATATGTCGGCCCCGCGTCGCCCAAAGATTGCCCAGGCTTCCCGTCGCAAGCATTGCAGCCGCACCGAGCACGACGCCAAACTTCGACGGGCCGGTGAAAAGCCAAGGCGCACTCGCGATAAGCGCCCCAGCGACAAACCAGTAGACGCCGCTAAGAGCCATGATTGCTCTCAACACGCGCTCGATCACTTCGCTGTCATAGGTACCGCCCCGGACGACCTTTTTCTCGCCGATCACCCCGTGAATAACGGCCACCATCATCCCCAAGCAACCACCCGATATCAAAAGACTATTACCCATCACACACTCCATACATAGGTGTATGGTAGCACCGCGGCGTTGCCCACACAAGACACCAGTGTATGGTAGGCATATGCCGAGGAAAACGCGTGAAGACTGGCTCCACCACGGGCTCAAAACGTTGAAAGCCTCTGGCTTTGAAGCACTCAAGGCCGCGCCCATGGCCGATAGTCTTGGCGTCTCTCGGGGCAGTTTTTACTGGCACTTCAAGGACCTCAGCGATTTCCACACCCAGCTGATCGACCTGTGGCAAGAGCGGACCACGGACCGGATCATCGTTGAACTGACGAATGACGAAGCACCGCAAATCCGCTTACGCACCCTTGTCGAGCGCGCGGTTCAGAGTGACGCACAAGCGGCGTTGGACCGGGCCGTCCGCAGGTGGGCCGACCAAGCACCCACGGTCAGGGCACGCCTTGCGTTGGTGGATGAGAAGCGCATCGGGTTCATCGCCGACCTGATCAGCGCAGCCCGCGGCCATGATCGGGCGGCATCTCTGACCCGCGCGCGCATTCTCTATGCTGCAAGCATCGGCGAAAGCATGATTGCAGGGCCCGCCGGTACGAAGCTCACCGCTGACCAGCGCTCGGCGCTCGTCGATCTCATTCTTGCGTGACCTTTGAAAGCTTCGCGGCAGGAGCCCGGCGACAAAAGTGTCACCCCCGTTGACGGGCAAGCCAACGGGGTGGAACTGTCGGAGCAAACGATTAGCAAGACACCAGGGAGGCCCCATGGCCAAACGCACACCGTCCGAAGCCCGCGCGCATTTCAAATCGCTGCTGTCCCAGCAAAAACTGCCGGTGGTGGCAGCGCCGATGTTCATCGTCTCCGGGCCGAAGCTCGTGCGAGCGGAGTGTGAGGCCGGCGTCATTGGCTCGTTCCCCGCGCTGAACGCGCGGCCTGCTGAGGCGCTGACGGAGTGGCTGGATGAGATCAAAGGGGCGGCCAAACCGTTTGCCGTGAACCACATCGTCCACCGCTCGAACGACCGGCTGATGCATGACCTTGAGGTGACGGTGAAGCACCAGGTGCCGCTGGCCATCACCTCGCTGGGTGCGCGGCCTGAAGTGTTCGAGGCGACGCAGAGCTATGGCGGCCTGTGCTTCCACGACGTCATCAACAACACCTTCGCGAAGAAGGCGATTGAGAAGGGTGCGGATGGTTTGATCCTCGTCGCAGCGGGCGCAGGTGGCCACGCGGGCACACTGTCGCCGTTCGCTTTTGTTGCAGAAGTACGTGAGTGGTTCGACGGACCGATCCTCCTCTCCGGCGCGATTGGCACAGGCCGCGGGGTTCTTTCTGCCGTCGCTGCAGGTGCGGATGCGGCATATATCGGCTCGGCCTTCATCGCGACCGACGAAGCGAACGCACCCGATCCCTATAAGCAGGGCATCGTTGAGGGCGGTATGGAAGATATCGTGTACACGAACTATTTCTCAGGCGTGCACGGCAACTACCTCAAACCATCGATTAAGGCGGCAGGGATGGACCCTGACAATCTGCCCGTGGCCGACCCATCAAAGATGGACTTCAAGTCGGGCGGAGATAACTCTGCTAAGGTTTGGAAGGACATCTGGGGCGCCGGCCAAGGCATCGGCACGATCTCGTCGATCGGCACCGTCGCTAGCTTTGTCGGTCAGCTCACGGAGCAATATGAAACCGCAAAGGCCGAATTGGTCGGCTAATCGACCTTCGCTGTTGCTTCAGATTGCAAGCGCTTTGGCACGGGTAGCGCCCGCGCCATCGCGCTGAGCAGATCGTCGTGATTGAGCGGCTTTGGCACAAACGCACCGATGCCAAGGCGACCTAAACGCGGATCGTGCGCACACCGATGATCCGCTGATACAGCGACCATCGCAGCGTTCTTGCTCTTGCCTTCGGAACGGATGGCCCGTGCAGCGGCCCAACCGTCGACGCGCGGCATCATGACGTCGAGCAAGATGATGTCGAAGTGCTCGCCCTGTGCCCACTTGATAGCGGCCTCGCCGCCTTCAACGCTGACCACATGGGCAAACCCGTGGGGCATCACCATCTCCTCAAGCACGAACAAATTGACCGGATTATCATCCACGAGGAGAATGCGAAGTCCCTCGAACTCGCGGCGGTCTGCATTTTGATCCGTACCCGTGTGATGAGCGCCATCACCAGCAGGACAGGTCACGGCGCCGATGGTCAGAAAATAGCTGGTCCCGCAGCCAGGGCGGCTATGGGCACTAATCTCCCCGCCCATTGCCTCCGCAATCTGTTTAGCAAGGTTGAGGGGCAAGATGGCAGCCGGGCGCGCACTAAAGGCCGTATGATGCGCATACTGAGCAGGTGAGAAGAGCTTGATAGCGGCCTCTTGCTCCATCCCAGGACTGCTGTCCTTCACGAGAAAGGTGACGCGATACACCTCTTCTTCCAGATGCTCAGACCGAACGGAAACACGCACGCGGCCATAGGTCGTTTCTCGCATCGCTTGGTTTATCAGCGTGCTGACGCACTGTCTTATTCGTACCGGGTCAGCCTCCACCCACAGCTCGGGAAGATGCCCGGGTTCGATGACCACAGGGTGGCCAGTGTCCGCTGCTCGCTTCGCCGCGGAGCGGATCAGCTCATAGACCAAGCCGCGAAGCTCCACCGGCTCACGCTTGATCACCAGCGCTCCGGCGCTGACGTCAAAAACTTCGAGCACATCGACAAGCGCCTTGCCGACCTCATCAAGGGTCTGGCGCAACCGCTCCGTACGCCCCTCTTGCTTCTCACTGCGACCGTCAATCAATCCCGAGAGGCTGGTCAGGTGCTGACGCAGTTCAAAGACCGCCATATGGGCAAGGCTCGTCCGCTCACGGATCGTATGTTCAACAAAGGTCGTCGCCTGCTGACGCTCTCGCACCAGGATCACGGCAGAGAGCAAGATAGTCACCGAAATGAACAGCAAACCAAGTCCCACCGTTGCCACCATTCGCCCCTGCAGCCAGGGGCTTAGCTTCGTCCGATACACCACCCTAGATTGCAAAGCTAAAGGTTTCGTTCGCCTTGTAGGAAATTGATACGCGGCGGCTTGGCACGTCGCTCAAGCGGACAAATCACCAAACCTCAGAAAAACCGAAGCCATGAGACGACCGACCTGCGGGTCAGCCGAAAGGGGCGCGTCATCTGGGATGCGGCCCGAGTGCAGGCTGTTCGAGAAGTAGAGGATCACGCGGTTGAACACCGCATCCACACGCTCGATCCGCTCGAACTGCTCCGTCTCCTTCGTAATATAATCAGCAGGCGGATGACCAAGGCGTCGGACTTCGGCGACCAATGTCTCGGTGTAGGGACGAAACCGTTCGGGGCTGATCCTCTCAAAGCCTGTCGCACGGTGTCGGTAGAAATCTGTCCCGCCGCGATCTTCCTCCGTCAGGTAGTGAAGACAAGCAACCTGGTTTGGGTCGAAGGTATCAAAATGCGGTAGCCGCTGCGGTAGGCTTAGCTCAGCGCGGGGTGTTGTCACCATTTGCAGGTGATTGAGCGTTGCCTCACCCGCTGCCCCGGCCGCTAGGCCAAAAGATGTATGCTGATCATCAATCAGCGTACCCATCGCCTCTGCATATTCGTCAGGGAGAGGAGATCGCACACCGGGGAAGTGGTTACCACGCCCACGGACAGTTTCAAAGCCTGCCGTCGCGGCCAGTTCGGCAATCCCCGCCGGGTCGGCAAACGCATCGTCGATAATGATCAACGGCGCACCCTCTCGGCCCATGGCGAGCCGCTTCACCCGGCGTTCAGAGTTAAGAGAAAAATCCCGCATCACCCATCCAAACTACGGTCGCCAATGCACAAAGCGCAAGCGGCAACAATCGTCGCGGAGGCCGCGAAGGGCATTGTTCATAGCCCCCATTTCCGTCATCATTCCAAAGAACGGTGCGCATCTGTCACGACGCATCGGCAGGAGTGCGTCCAATGGATAAGCCATTGAAAAATATAATTATTGTCGGCGGAGGCTCCGCCGGCTGGATGACCGCTGCGGCGCTTTCATCGACGCTTGGCAAGTCCACGAAGATCACACTCATCGAGTCCGAAGCCATCGGCACGGTCGGTGTTGGCGAGGCAACGATCCCGCCGATCCGCATCTTCAACAACCGGCTCGGGATCGACGAGCAGACATTCGTCCGTGAAACCCAGGGCTCATTTAAACTCGGCATCGAGTTCATCGATTGGCAGCAGAAGGGGAAGGCGTACTTCCACCCGTTTGGACAGCACGGCGCTGAGTTCGATGTGGTGCCGTTCTATCATTATTGGATGCGCGAGCATCTTGCGGGGCGTGCTGATGATTTAGATCTCTACTCCATGGGTTGGGGCGCAGCGAAGGCCGGGCGATTTGCTCATCCATCTCAAGACAAACGGATGATCCAGTCGACGTTCGACTACGCCTACCATTTCGACGCAACGCTTTACGCAGCTTTCCTCCGGCGTTTTTCTGAAGAGCGAGGGGCGACGCGCATTGAAGGACGTATACAGAAGGTCAATCTCGATCCAGAGAGCGGGTTCGTAAGCTCAGTCCAGACCGAAGACGGAAAGGTCCACGCTGGCGACCTGTTCATCGACTGCTCAGGCTTCCGCGGGCTGCTGATCGAAGAGGCGCTTCGGACGGGCTATGAGGATTGGTCCCATTGGCTGCCTTGCAATCGCGCTGTCGCTGTTCCGTGTGCAAAGTCGGGCGACATGCTGCCCTACACCAAAGCGACCGCGCGCGACGCAGGTTGGCAGTGGCGTACCCCGCTTCAGCACAGGACAGGCAATGGCTACGTCCATTGTGATGCATTTGTGAGTGAGGATGAGGCGGCGGAGACGCTGCTTGCCAACATAGATGGCGAGGCCCTCGCCGATCCGCGCTTCCTCTACTTCAAAACAGGACGTAGACGGAAGTTCTGGCATCGGAACGTTGCAGCCATCGGCCTTTCCGCTGGGTTCATGGAACCTTTGGAGTCGACCAGCCTGCACCTGATTCAATTCGCGATCCTGCGCCTTCTCGCGCTGTTTCCCGATGCGGAAATGTCGCCGCTTCTGCAGGACGAGTACAATCGCCTTACCGTGCAAG
>JBCCTF010000081.1:0-17229 GCA_039198765.1 Pseudomonadota bacterium | reverse complement strand
CTTCCACAGCTCGCTCCATCGCACCCCACGTCGCCTTCTCGCCGTCAGGGGTAACGCGCATGTCGCTTTGAAAGATCCAGTCAATCTCGTTGGCGACCGTGGCGATGGTGCCGGAGCAGAGGATCAGTGCAGTGACCAGTGCGAGATGAAAGCCGAGCCAGCTGTGCACAGCATAGAACTTCCGCCGGTTGCTCCTCTTGGCTTTTCCGTTCGCGGCCAGAGACGCGCGCGGTGCTGTGGTGTCAGACATGAACTGCTTCCGTGAGATCTCGATGAACGTCGCCTAGGCTGGCCTGCGCCGATGTTCAGTACGCTCGATCGCTCTCCTCATCGCATACGTCTCTCAAGGATAATGATCCACCCAGGATAAGATTTTGGTACCGGCAAGGGTGTCGCACGGGTCGCTGCCGCTAGGTGCCTGGGTCCAAAGCGTGTTTTCGCGTCGTCGCATCAGCGAAAAATCGGCCAGCCGCGGATACCCGGAGGGTTCGGCATCGCTGAACCCCCAGAACGGCTCTTGTTCGGGTTGGGCGCACGCATAAGGTCAGGGTCCTGATCTGCCATGAAGCATGCCGTCCTCCCCATCCCGCTGCCCTGTTTGATGGCCTCCGACCTGGGGGACAGTCCTCCAGCCATAATGTCCACCGTTTCTCAGACTGAACGCCTCGCAACGATATTGAACAGCATACGGAGTTTGATCTAACCTTGATCGAACGCGTCAGTGAAGAGGCGTTCGAGGAGAAGCCAGTTGTCGCCTGAGATCTCCTTTGCATGGTCAAGGAGTTGTGCGGCTTCAGTCGTGCGACCTTGAGAGCGGGCGAGCAGTGCCTCAAGCAGGAGCGTGTCTCTGTGCTCAGCAAAGCCGGCCTTGGCTCGGCCGAGGGAGGCTGTCGCACCCTCGGTGTCGCCCATCATCAGGCGAATGAGGCCTTGCCTTGCGGCCAGGCGACCTACGACAGAGTTGAAGTGAAGCTCCGTAGCCAGAGCGATGGCTTCGTCGATGTGCTGCAGGGCCGTCGGCCAGTCGCGATCCAGGATGCTGAGCACGGTGAGCGCCTCGAGCGAGGAGAGTTGTGTGCCCTTTTGGTTATCGCCGACCGCCCATGCGATGACGTCTTGAACGGCGGCGTGTTCATCAGAGCCGGCGAAACCGCGGGCGACAGCCTGGCGGACTTTTTCACGTTGGGCGTTTCGCGTTCGTGACAGGGACGTGAAAATTTCCTCCGCAGACGCACTATAACGCTCAGAGGCACTCCAATCGCCCTGGACGAGCGCCACGTAAGAAGCGATGCCATAGGCGCGTGCCAATTGGTACCGGTCGTCGTGGGCCTTAGCGAGGTCGATCATGGCCTGGGCGTCAGCCATTGCGGCTCCCGCGTCGCCTGCGTTGATCGCAACGTTTGCCAGAGAACCGTAGCTAGACATTTGTCCGCGAACGTCACCCATCTTCTCGCGCATAGAGAGCGCAGATAAGAGCAGTGTACGGCCTTTCTCGTAGTGACCCTCCTCACTCCAATTGGTGCCTAGATTGTGGAGCACAGCGGCCTCGGCGTGGCGATCGCCGACCATACGGAACGACACCAAGGCTTGTTCTAAGTATTCATTCGCCTGCGGAACATCGCGCATTTGAACTTTGAGAAGGGCAAGCGTGTTGAGGAGATGACCCGGGGGTGAGCTGTAGCCCGCATCCTCGTAGGTAACCAAGGCCTGGCCGAGGGTTTCTTCAGCACCTTCGTAGTCTCGTTGGCGTCGTTGGATGATCCCAATGTTGGTCAACGCACGGGCGCGAAGCGATGCAGAACCATTTGGCCCGAGCACATCAAGAGCAGCCTGATAGGCTGCAAGCGCCTTGGCGTCCTCCCTCGCGTTGGTGTAGACCACGCCAAGGCCGTTGAGAACCGCGCCTTGGAGTTCCGTATCATCCGCATTCTGAGCTTCGACGAGCAGCTCATCGAGCTGGGCTTGGGCGTCGTCGAGATCGCCTGCGAGGCGGGTGGACCGCGCGAGCTCTAACCTCAGCTGAAGATTGTCCGGGTCCTGAGCGACCGCGACGCGAAACATGTCGGCAGCCTTTGCGCCTTGTCCCTGCATCTGGAGGTCCCTGCCCCGGGCGTAGGTCTCGGCCACGAACGCGTCGTCGAACTGCTGCGCCTGGGCATCGGATCGGCGTTCGCCTGAGCGCGGCAAGGTGGCGGCGACCCGGCGGCTGACCTCCGTCGCGAGGCCCGAAGCCATGTCGCCGGACACGCTGGCAGGTACGGCCTCGCCGCGCGGGTTCAGGATGCGATACTCAAGGGTCAGATTGTCGGCCGTGCCGGTAAGGCGCGCGCTGACGATATGGGAGACGCCGTGGCCGTCCTGCAGGGCGGCAGTCATCGGATCGGAGGGCGAGAGGTCCGTTTCGATCGCCGGTGTGAAGCGATCGGCAAGGACCATGACGGTGGTGGCATCGACTAGCGGCAGCTCAGAGCGGGAGCCGAGGTCCTGAATGAGAAGGCTCATCAGCCCAAGCTCGGTCCAGTCGAGGCTGGCATCGCCCGTGTCGTTGACCACGGGAAGGACGGCAACTTTTGCG
The DNA here is from genome assembly GCA_039198765.1 of Pseudomonadota bacterium. GTDB lineage: Bacteria > Pseudomonadota > Alphaproteobacteria > Caulobacterales > Parvularculaceae > Parvularcula. Next base: position 14,654 of record JBCCTF010000081.1, on the reverse strand, counting down.
CCTCCGCTGACTGATCGCGACGGGAAGAGCTGGAGCAGAATGACGAGGCACACGAGGGCAATGGCCACGAGGCCCGCTGGAACGGCGAGCCGTTTCCAGTTCGACGGCGAAGTCGGCGGGCGCACTTCTGGCGCGGGGGCTGAATCTTCTGATGGAGCATCGTCGAGTTCGGCGATGAAACGGAAGCCTTTGCCGTGGACCGTCTTGATGACCTCCTGCCGACGGCCATCATCATCCACCGCCCGGCGGACCAATTTGATGCGGCTGGACACCGCCGCGTCGGAGACAATCCGGCCACCCCAGATAGCCTCGATCAGGTCATCTTTGGAGAGCACCCGCTCGCGGTTTTCGATCAGGTGGGCAAGCAGCTGGAAGACCTGCGGCTCGATCTCAACCAGCTCGCCTTCGCGCCGCAGCTCGAGGGTCGCCGTATCGAGCTCAAAAGATCCAAAGACGTAACGCATCACACTCTCCCCCAGTGTTTTCGCCCTGAAACCAGGAATTCTGCAAGCTTTCGCCACAGGGAAATCAAGCGCGCGCGGCGTGTCCAGCGCATGTCCAGGCGGTCACTCGACACTTGATCAACCAAGCCTGGAGACGTTTCATGTCCCGAATTCTCATCTTCGCCTACGGCGTCGCGAGCTACGTCGTTTTCCTCGGCGTGTTCGTTTACGCGATCGCCTTTCTCGGCAATTTCTACATTCCCAACTCGATCGATGCGGACCCCGCTGGGCCGGTCCGCACGGCCCTCATCGTCAACCTGGCGCTGCTCAGCGGTTTTGCGGTGCAGCACAGCCTGATGGCTCGCCCGTTCTTCAAACGGTGGTGGACCAGCATGATCCCGCCCGCCGCAGAGCGCAGCACCTACATCCTGTTCAGCAACCTCGCGATGATCGCGCTGTTCCTCTGGTGGCAGCCGATTGGCGGCGTGGTTTGGGACATCAACGCCCAGCCCTCGCGGTCGATCATTCTCGCCATTTACTTCATCGGCTGGGCGATCCTGTTCTACGCCACCTGCCTCCTGAACCACTTCGAGCTGTTTGGCCTGCGCCAGGTTTGGCACCACCTGCGCGGCTTGCCCCAGCCTGAGGCCCAGTTCCGCGAGCCAGGCATGTACAAGCATGTGCGTCACCCGATCTATGTCGGCTGGCTGATCATCTTCTGGGCGACCCCAACGATGACGATGGCCCACCTCCTCTTCGCGGTGGTGACGTCCCTATACATTCTGGTCGCGGTCCAGTTCGAGGAACACGACCTCGTCAAGGCGCTCGGCGACGACTACCGCAACTACAAACGCCGGGTCCCGATGATCCTGCCTCTGCCGAGACGCAAGCGCAGCGGGCGGGCCGTGCAGGCGTCCTGAACTCTTCCCCACACTCACGAAACACAGAGAGAGAAACCATGACCAACACCAACCAACCTGACTTCGATGCGATCAAGGCCAAACAGAACGCCACGTGGGCGTCTGGCGACTATGCCAAGGTCGGTAGCACCTTGCAGCTGAGCGGCGAGAACCTGGCCGAAGCGCTCGACCTTCGCCCCAGCTCGCGGGTGCTCGACGTTGCAGCGGGCAACGGCAACGCAACCCTGGCCTTCGCCCGCCGATGGCACGATGTGGTGTCCACGGACTATGTCGCAGCGCTCTTGGAGAAAGGACGTGCACGTGCAGAAGCTGAAGGGCACGATGTGGCTTTCCAAGTGGCTGACGTAGAAGACCTTCCGTTCGAGGACGCCAGCTTCGATGCCGTAGTCTCCACCTTCGGCGTGATGTTCGCACCGAACCAGGTGCACGCCGCTAGCGAGATGATCCGTGTCTGCCGTTCTGGCGGCAAGATCGGGATGGCCAACTGGACCCAGGACGGGTTCATCGGACAATTGTTCAAAGTGATCGGCGGGCATATCGCCCCGCCTGCTGGCACCCATTCGCCTGCACGCTGGGGTGATGAGGCTTGGCTTGAAGAGGTTTTCGGGCCGTCGGCTTCGGAGGTGACCATCCGTCCACGGACGTTTGACTTCCGGTATCGTTCGCCCGACCACTTCCTCGACATCTTTAAGACTTGGTACGGTCCAACGCTGAAGGCCTTCGCAGCGCTCGATGCAGATGGTCAACAGGCGCTGGCTAGCGATATCCTTGGACTGGTTGACGAATTTAACACCGCAACCGACGGCTCGATGAAGGTGCCAAGCGCCTACAACGAAGTTGTGGTCACGAAGGCCTAATGGCCCCTGAGGGCAGTGGCTGGTCCACTGCCCTCGCCTTTTCAGCGCTCTTCGGCGACGAAGAGCTCAAGGAACTTTGCCGCCAACGGCGCTTTCTCGATCTGAGCCTGTGTCAGCGTATCGATATCGTGACGGATACCGTCCGTGTTCCCCAAGGCGATCAACGCCCAGCCATCATCCGGGGCTTTGAGCAAGAGGCCTGCATAGGCGTCGGGCCACCATCCACCGTGCCAGACGAGACGGTGTCCCTCCCAGTTCTGAACAAACCATCCGTGTGCGTAGGGTGCAGGCTGACCATCGGCATCGATCATTGGCGTCCACATCTCCTCGCGCAGGCCTGGCGAGAGAATTCGGCCTTCGTCCAAAGCGTTGGAGTACTGCACAAGATCGAGCACGCTGGCGATCACACCTGAGCTGGCGTTCAGTTCGGGGTTGGGCAGCGGCGACGGCGCGAGGCCATCGCTCTCCTCAGGCGCATGACGGAACGGCGGTGCGAGGTTGGTAAGGGCCGCAGCGCCCTCTGCGTCGCGCCACCCCGCCGCGGCTTGCGTCAGGCCAGCAGGCTCGAAGACGTAACTCCGCATCCAAGATCGCCAAGAACGGTCCGTGTTCTCCTCAACCCAGTTGGAGAGACGTCCAAAGACGATCGGGTTATAGAGGAACGAAGTGCCCGGCTCACCTTGCACACGGTTCTGCAAGGCGTTCCGTAGGCTGATCGGTCCTTCACATCGTGGTGCCTCAATGACACGCCCATCGTCGAGCACACCGCCGCCGAAGATGATCCCGGCGCTGGTGAGCCACGCGCAGCGGCCTTCCCAATCGCTGAGGGTCGTAAAGTCCGCCTCAAGATCAATATGCCCGTCGGCCTCCATCGCGAGAAGCGTCGCGGCGGTGAAGGTCTTGGTGATGGACGCGGCGAGATACGACGTGTGCGCAGTCGTCGGCTCTTCCGCGTCATGGTCTTGCCAGCCGATGTTCTCGAGCATCACGACCTCGCCGTCCTTGAGCAAGGCGACTGAGAAGCTGAGCACGAGGTTCTCCCGGCGGAACGCTTTCAGGAACGTGCGGAACTCTTCAATCCGTTCTGCCCGCTCTGGGCTGGCTTCAGCCATCGTTAGTCCGGTGCCTGCCAGGACGTCCGGCTCAAGGTTGGTCTGAGGTGGCGCAGTCGCACATCCAGCGAGCAGGATGGCTGTCGTCAGGGCGCAGCGGGGCATGGTCCAATCGAACATGTTGGAGTCTCCAGTCTTCAAAAATGGGGGGTGAGGTGGTGGCTAGCGAGATCGCACGCTGGCGAAGCCGCAGCCGATGCCGCCTGCCAAGAACATGGTCGCGGGGACCATGAACCATCGCAGGGGTGATGCGCGCGTTTCCTCGGACGTGCCGTAGAAACGCCAGAGGAGCTTCCCGCCCTCGGTCGGCTCGCGATAGACAACGCCGCGATAGTCCTGGATCGACCCGAAGCGCTCCTCGATGGGGCGCTCTTCGTCGGGCTCAGCACCCTCCGGGATGATCGTCTCAGCTTTGTAGAGGTAGCTGGTGATCTGCGTTTCCTTCGCGAGGAGCGCCGCGCCGAGGCAGGCTCCGCCGATCATCAGAGATGCAATGCCTCCGACCAGCCAGCGTTGAGTCCGGTCGCGGGTCGTCTTCTCTCCCTCAAGGATGGTGGTCCGAACCTCTCGCATCTCACGCAATTGGTCGAGCTCGGCAGGGAACAGGCTGTCCTGCATCGCCTTCATATCGATTTTGTAAGCGGCCAGGAGCGAGGAGAAGACATCCTCCGAAGGGTAGGACTTCCCGGCCTCCAGTTTGGAGAGATAGGACTGCTCCACGCCGATCTGCTTGGCGGCCTCAACCTGGGTCCAGTTGTTCAGTTGCCTGATATCTTTGATATAATCACCAAAACGCATGATCGTCAGTCCTGTTCATTCTGCGCCGTTACCGCCGCTGCTGAGGGCAGGAATAACTAGGCATATCGGGAATACGAGCTGAATATTGGGGAATATGCACCCTCTGAGCTGCTTTTCGGGACGATGGGCAGCTCAGAGGGCTCAGAAAGCCGTAAGTGTTGACGGCCTAGGCGTTTCCCTCGATCTGGTGAGCACGGTTCGGAAGGGAGCTCCGATGGCTGACGCGGCCTGTCTGATGGAGAACGTGGCGTTCAATTACCGAGATGGCGGCGACGTCTTTCGCCTGGATCAGCTGCGTGTTGAGCCTGGGGAGACGGTGCTCCTGACGGGTGAAAGCGGCGCGGGGAAGTCCACCCTGCTCGGCCTTTTGTGCGGTGTCTTGGCTGCAACCACGGGCGATATTCTGGTTGCGGGCGAAGCGATGAGTGGCCGCTCTGGCGCTGTGCGCGACCGGTTACGGGCTGATCACATTGGCTACGTTTTCCAAAGCTCGAACCTGATCCCTTATCTCTCTCCCGTGGAGAACGTCATGCTCTCGGGCGGGTTCTCAAAGAAGCGCGCAACGGCGGCTGGAGCCTCCTCTGCTGATCAGAAAAAGCACGCGGCGGAGCTGTTGGAGCAGCTAGGCGTTGCTGACCTTGATCGCGCGGCGTCGACGTTGAGTGTTGGGCAGCAGCAGCGTGTCGCCGCCGCCCGCGCATTGTTTGGAGCGCCGCCCCTGCTCGTTGCAGATGAGCCGAGCGCTGCGCTGGATCATCAGAACCGCGATCGGTTTTTTGAAGCCGTGCTGAGCCAAACGGAGAAGCAGAAGAGCGGTCTTCTGGTGGTCAGTCACGACCTCGGCGTGGCGAAACACTTCGATCGGCATCTTGAGCTGGCGTCCATCGCCAGGTGGGAGGCGGCATGAACGGCTTCGTGATCAGTCTCGCGTTTAAGAGCTTACTCGCCCGCAAAGTGGCGGTGCTGTTGTCCTTGATGGCAGTAGCGCTGTCGGTGGGTCTTCTGATCGCCACGGAGAAAATTCGCGGCGGCGTACGCGCTGGCTTTGAGAGTACGATATCGGGGACTGATCTGGTTGTCGGTGCACGGACGGGTTCGCTCAACCTCGTCCTCTACAGTGTCTTCCGCTTAGGCGATCCACTTCAAACGGTGTCGTGGGAGACTTATGGACGAGTCTCTGAGCATCCAGACGTGGCTTGGACCATTCCGATCTCGCTGGGGGATAGCCACCGTGGCTATCGTGTTCTGGGGACGGATGATGCGTATATCGAGCATTATCAGTACGGGAATGGACAACGCTTAGGCGTTTCTGACGGCGCTTGGTTCAATGGGCCGACAGAAACTGTTCTGGGTGCGGAGGTCGCGCGCTCCCTTGGTTACGCACTCGGCGATAAAATCATTCTGTCCCACGGGATCGTGTCAGTGGACTTCGCTGCCCACGACGAAGACCCCTTTACGATCGTCGGTATTCTCGCACCGACAGGAACGCCGGTCGACCGAACGGTGCATGTCAGCCTCGAGGGGATTGAGGCCATCCACAGTGCGCCGGGCGATGATCTGCAGCCGGAAAACATCACATCATTTCTGGTGGGCATGAAGAGCAGGCCGACAGTTCTGCGCTTCCAACGCGTGCTGAACACTTATCAGGTGGAGCCGCTGACCGCGGTCATCCCGGGCGTGGCGCTATCGCGGCTTTGGTCGATCATCGGGCCAATTGAGGTCATCCTGATGGTCTTCACCGCGCTGGTTTTCGTGGTGGGGATGGTGGGGCTGTCGACCACCCTCCTCGCCAGCCTCTCCGGGCGCAAGCGGGAGCTAGCGATCCTGCGCGCAGTGGGCGCGAAGCCGCGGGATTTGTTGACTATCCTCACGGCTGAAGCGGTGCTGACCAGCGCCGGCGGGGTTATCGTCGGCTGGTGTCTGGCTTATGGGAGCCTGCTGGCAATCGGACCGCAGCTTCAGTCGCGGTTCGGTTTGGTCTTGGAGCAGACATTGCCCGGGCGATTCGACGTGATGGTCTTCGCGGCAATCCTCGGGGTGAGCGTCTTTGCGGGGCTCATCCCCGGATTATCAGCATACAGACAGGGGCTGAACGAGAGCCTGTCTTCGGGCTGAGCCCTTACGGGGTTTCGTAGGGGCCAGAGTTGCTGAACAGGCGCTCATCCATCGTGCTGGTCGCGCCGCGGGTGATCCGCTTGGCGCCGCGCTTGTTCTTGGTCATCACGAAATCATCGTAGAGCGCGCCGGTTGCCGTGTGGGCTTCGTAGGTGAGCTTGTCATCGTCGATGGTGATCACCTGGAAGAACTGGGTGTTCTCAGCCTTCCGTATCAGGACGACCTCGTCCGACGCATAGTCATCCCAGTCGCCTTCGCGGAAGTTGTACATCTTCGGTCCACTGACGGAATTGACGAACATCGTGTCCACTTTCCCGCCTTTTTTGCCGAAGACAAACCGCTCTGGCGTCTGACCGATCGCGCCGCGGGCGTAGGTGTGGTCGTGGCCCTGCAGCACCAGATCAACGCCATGCTTTTGGATCACAGGCAGAAGCGCCGCGCGCCGCGGGGGACTGTCGCGGTCAGCGCCTGAAGAGAAGATCGGGTGGTGCATCGTGACGATCTTCCACTTCGCGTCACTCGCCGCCAGCTCACGATCCAGCCACTCCGCTTGCTCTGCGATGCGCTGGCTCTGGGTCGAGAGAACAAAGAAATGGACGTCGTCCGTGTACCGCATGTCGTAGGCGACTTCTTGCAGGTCGGCATGAAGCGTTGGCTCTTCGGGAAGCGTGAATTGCGGCCGCCACATGATCGACAGGAGGCCATCCTCCGCGCCCTCAGGCAGGCGGAGATATTCGTACTCATGGTTTCCGGCCAGCGGCACAGCGGGGATCATGCCGTGGATAAAGCCGGTGGCTTCGAACCACTCCGCCCACTCAAAGTCGCGGGATGCGCGGTTCACCAGATCGCCTGCGTGGAGGATGAAGTCAGCCTTTGGCGCTTCCTGGAAACCGGCACGAATGATCCGCGACCAGTGCGACTGAAGCGCGTTCTGGGCATCGCCGATGTAAAGGAATGTGACCGGCCCGCTCTCCGCCGCCGTGCGGGTCTGGAACCACTCGGACCAAAGACCCTCAGCACCCTGAACACGGTAAGCGTAAAGGGTATCTGGCTTGAGGCCTTCGAACACCACCGAGTGGAAGTGCGCTGGCGGGAGACCCTTGTTGACAGAGAGAGCCATCGTGCTTTCGAAGCCTGGGCGCTCATCAAGCGCGAGACGTTCGGTCTTCGCTGCGACTTCCTCCGCACCAAGATCAAAGCGCGCATCGTCGCGGGCCTCAACGATCTGGGCAACGGTCTCGGTCACCGATTGATCCGTGCGCCAGGTGATAGCGAAGCTGGTCTGCGGGCTCTTCGGCAGGGTGACGACCACCCGGTCAGGCCAGCCTGAAGCTTCCTGCCAAGGGGGCTGCTTGTGCTCCTCCTCAGAGCCAGGGTGGATCGCCGAGGCGGTGCCTATCGCGGCTGCGAGACCGAGGAGGGCGGCAGAGAGAAGTCTTTTCATGGGTGGGGTCTATCCAACGGCAACGGTTTGACGGGGCGAGCCTCGCCATCGCGTCCAGTGGACCAGCCCCTACGCGTCACTCATACGGGCGGAGGTTGGCCAAGCGCAACGTATAAGCTGCATTGCCGAGATCGGTATCTTGACGCCCAGTCTCGAGGATGCCTGAGAACCAATAGGGATAGTAGAGCTGTCCAACCATCGCGGCAGGTTCAGCCGTCGCGTAGATGATCTGATTGGGTGAAGGTGGCGGCGTGTGGATGCATGCACCGAAATATGGAACAATGAGGAACGATGAAACGGTGGTGCCCGTCGTGTCGAGGGGAACGATGAAGCCGGGGATCTCGATCATCTGGCCGTCAAGATCGTCCACCGTGTTGAACGTCCCTAGCTGGGGCATAGTGTCGAGAGGAGAGCCTTCCGTGATCCCTCCCCAATCGCTGAGTGATGCGGTCGGCTGGGACATGATCTGCTGCTCAAGATCAGCGTAGAAGTCCTCGTAGATCTTCGTCAAAACCTCGATCTCGCCTTCAGGCAGCAGCTCATCCCACTCGATTGTTCGAAGGATCTCCTTCGGCGAAAGCGGCTGTTGCTGTGCAGCACGGTCCGATGAACCGCTGTCTTGGCACCCGAGAGCAAGAAGCAGACTTGCTAAAATCGTAAGCCTACGGATCACTTCAGGCGCCACTCAGTGTTTTGTGGCGTGATCGTTTTCTGCGTCTGCAGCTTTGCAGTCAGCACAGTCACGTCGACGCGTTCTAAGCCTGCAAACTGGTCGAATGCGGTGATGCGCAGTGTGCGGATGTTGGGTTCAGAAATGCAGGTATAGACTCTGCGGACCGTTACATCGCCATGCAAGTCAGCGTGGTTCTCTTTGTGATGCTCGTCATGGCCATGGTGGTCGTGGTGATCATGATCGTCGTGGTGACCATGATCATCGTGATCGTGGTCATCATGCTCGTCATGGTCGTGATGATCGTCGTCACCACCAAGCCCAGCGAGAGACATCGCTTCTTCCTGGCCCATCGCCACATCCGTCAGCGCACACTGTGAACCAAACTGCAACGAAAAGAGGCTCTGCGGGCCAAGCAGGCTCTGCACCACCTCGTTGGCGCGAGCGGCTTGAGCATCATTTCGCGCCTCGCCTTCGAAGCCATAGGCCGTATGCTGATCAACCGTGAACGTCGCAACCACCGTGCTACCGTCCGTCGACAGCGTCAAAGCTGCCTGTCCATGGACATGCGGTTCGGCCTGTGCAGCGCTGATCCATGCAGCAGCGGCAGCCGCGCAACTCAGAGCAACTTGGAATCTCATGACAACTTACCTCTCAACGCGAAAGCCATGACTGCTGGCAGGGTTATGGCGATAGAACATTATCGCATCTTTACGCGCAAGGTAACGCCCCGTGCGGTCAGTGCAACGTCCCGTCGCGGACGATATAGGCTGTCCCTGCCAGCTCTGTCTGTGACCGTTCCGCAATCAGCAAACCTTCAACTGAAACAGGTGCATAGAGGTCGGGGAGCCTCATCGGTTGCGCCAGAGTGACGTCAATAATCTGGTTAGGCGGCGGCGGCGGCAAGTGAATGCAGGCGCCGAAGAACGGCACGAGCAGCAGGCGCCTCACCTTCCCGCCCTCCATATCAAGGGGCACAGCAAAGCCCTCGATCCGCACGAATTGGTTCAGCACGGCGCTGTTGGTTCGGAAATCAGGCTTTTGCTCGGGGATATCGAGCTCGATCGAGGTGCCAGGGTGGCCGAACAGCGGCAAAGGAGGGCGCTCGCCATTGGGCATCAAATCGCGCCATTCCACGACGGCCACAGCGCTCGACGCATGGGCGGTTGCGCCCGCCACGGTGAGCGCGATCAACCCAATAAGATGTGCGAGACGCCGCAAATCGCTTGCCTTCTTCTGCCGTACTCCGGCCGTCACCTAGAACATGGATGCCGAGACAGCAATGTGGGGCGCTAGCGACTGCAAACCGGGTTTTCCTTCATTGGCGATGACGCCTAAGTCTTGAGGGCACGCCTAGGCGCTGGCCGTGTACGGATGAAGGGAACCTTGTGATGCCGCGACGACAGGTTGATGTGTCTGTGGTGAGCAGGAAGCTTCGCGCGCCCTTCGTGATCGCGCGCGGTACAAAAACGGTTCAGGTGGCGCTCTGTGTCTCTATCACTGAAGGCGAAAGCACCGGACACGGAGAAAGTTCTGGCGTTGAGTACAAGGGCGAGACGGCACAGACGATGCTGGCAGACGTGGAGCGCGTGCGCGGGGCCCTTCAAGACGGGGCATCACGCCACGACGTGCTTGACTTCTTACCGCCAGGCGGCGCTCGCGCTGCATGCGACGGAGCGCTTTGGGACCTTGAGGCGAAAGCCTCGGGCGAGGCTGCATGGGAGCTGGCGGGTCTCTCAGAAGCCCCTGCACCGGTGGTCACCGCCACAACCCTGACCCTCAGCACACCGACGGACATGCTCGCGGCGGCGCAACGCGCGAAGTATAGCAAGCTCATTAAGGTCAAGATCGGGGGCGGCGACGGGCTCGACATCGACCGCGTACGCGCGGTGCGTCAGGGCGCTCCCCACGCCACTCTTGTGGTAGATGGCAACCAGGGCTGCCTGGATCATGAATTGCGGGCGCTTTGCGATGCGCTGTCTGAGCTTGACGTCAAACTGCTTGAGCAACCCCTCCGGCGCGGAGAGGACCACAAGCTTCTAGATGTGCAGACGGACGTTCCTCTGTGCGCCGATGAAAGCCTCGATACGGCAGCGGACGTAGCGGAGCTTTCAAAAATTTATCAGTACGGGAACATCAAGCTCGACAAATGTGGCGGCTTGACCGCTGGGCTGGAGCTGGCTGACCGACTGGAAGAAGCCGGTATGGGCATCTTCATCGGGTGCATGATCTGCGGAACGCGGTCGATCGCTCCCTCTTTTTTGCTCACCCATAGAGCAACTTACATCGACCTTGATGGCCCGCTGTGGCTGGCTGAAGACAGCCATACGACGCATCTGAACGAGGACGGCCTTCTGCCTCCTCCGCCTAAGGAGTTTTGGGGATGATCCGGACTATTGCAAAGCCCTACCTGCTCTTCCTTGGTGACGCCGACAGCGGCTATGGCGCGAAAACCGCAGAAGGCCTAGCCCATTGGCGACCTGACGATTGCGTTGGACAGACCAAGCTTCCGGGATGCGAAGTGGACCTCGGCATCCCCGAGCTGTCGATTGAAGAAGCTGCAGAACGCGGGGCGAAGACGCTGGTGCTAGGCGTGGCCGCACGAGGCGGAATCCTACCGCCAAGCTGGGTCACTTCTGTCGTCTGTGCACTGAGGGCAGGCCTCGACGTGGCCAGCGGCCTTCACGACAGACTTTCAAGCTTCCCCGATATCGTGGCTGCCGCGCAAGAGTGCGACCGCACGCTTCACGATGTCCGCCACCCACCGCAAAAGCTGCCGCTCGCTACCGGTGAACCGCGCTCAGGACGCCGTGTGCTGATGATCGGTACCGATTGCGCCGTTGGAAAGAAGTTCACGGCTCTCGCGATCCATCGCGAAATGGTCGCCCGCGGGATCGACGCCAGCTTCCGACCGACAGGTCAGACAGGCGTGCTGATCGCTGGTGAAGGCATCGCCCTGGACGCGGTGCCCGGCGACTTCATCTCCGGCGTCGCCGAAGCGCTGAGCCCAGCTGCGCCAGACACCCACTGGGACGTGGTCGAAGGCCAAGCCACTGTCCTGCACCCAACCTTCGCCGCGGTGACGACCGGTTTGGTTCACGGTACCCAGCCCGAAGCGCTCGTTCTGTGCCACCAGGCGGGCCGCCGCACCGTCCGCGGGCTCGACCACCGCCCCCTGCCCTCGATACAAGAGAGCATCGACGCCCACCTCGCCTGCGCTCGGGTCACCAGCCCCCATGTCCGCGCAGCAGCCATCAGCATCGACACGCACCTGCTCTCAGAAAGCGACGCCTACGGAGCACTTCATATCGCTAACCAAAAGACTGGCCTTCCCGCCACTGATCCTGTCCGGTTCGGCGCAGGCGTTTTGGTCGACGCACTGCTCGCAGAATAATCGCGCCGAACGAGCTGCATCGAGCGTTGGGCGATATCGCGATGATAGCGTACGCTTCCCGGGGGACGCGGCCCGATGGGTCCTAGCGCTGGGGAGCGCGACAGGACCTTGGCCGCAGCGAGAGGGACCAAAATGGCTGATGACGATCGCTCTGCAGAGGACAAAACCACACCTCGCGACCTTGAGGCGTTATCCCAAGAGATCCGTGTAACACGCAGGGCTATCACGGCTTCATTGGCTGCAGCTGGAACCTTGGTCGCCGACGCGGCGGCGCAAGAAGTCAGACGCCGCGAACGTGGGCCGGTCGCTGATCTGCAGATCCGACCTCGCGAGCCGGCACCCCTGCGCACGGTGCGCCGCGCGCGCGACATGCTCATCCTGAACTATCGCCTGAACAATCTGCGCGAGCGGATGGTGAGTGGCAATCCGGTGATCGAGCGGATCAATTCAGGCGGACAAGCATGGGTTGTCGTCGAACATCCACCGCAACAGGTGTTCGAGCATGCGTACTGGGACGGCGGCGATGCCGCCGACCAGTCACCGAGCCGTCCTCTCCCGCCTTACACTGGGCCAGCAAAGCCGACGCAGCCAGGAAACAATCCCGACGCCGAAGCCAATTGCGGGGCACCCGGACCATTACCGAACCCGCCGCAAGTCGTCCCCAGCCGCCTCGCCGGGCGCAGCCGTCTGGTCTTTGCTATGCCCAGCGGGACGAATGTTGCACCGTGGGGAATTGAAGGCCTTCTTGCAGCCTGCCGAACATGGCCGATGCGGCTCGACCCCCTGGCCAAGCCCGTGCCGCCGCAACTTTTCGGGTTTCAGCAGATCGCGAAGGCCGACACGGTTCTCAAGCTCAAGGCAGCATCCCAAACACTGATCATCAGCTTACCCCAGGAAAAGCGCGCGGCCGTTGCCAAAGACCTGGACCGCGCGGCAGATCGGTCAGCGACCACACTCTCGCGACAGATCAGCCGCGACGGCGCTGTTGATGACTCCGACGTTGATACGGCGATCGCTACAGAGCTTGATCGCGTGGTGGACCGCTCACGCGTTCCGCTGACGCCTAAGGAACGGGAACGGGTGTCACGCGCGGTCGAGGCCGAGGCTGCGATCCGGCTCATCCCTGAGAACAGTGCACAAGACGCCCAGCGGAACACAACACGCAACGCACTTCGCGATAAGGCGCAGGTTGTTGAGAACGCAGGGATTGATATCGCAGACCTCGGCTTTCAGCCGCTGCTCTATGGCATCACACCCCATGAGCCTGCGCCCTCGGTCACGGCCATCGAGATGCCGTACCGTATCGTGCAGACCCCTCTGGCGTCCGCTGGTTGGAACCATGCTGATGCTCCTATTACCCATAATGGGCGTACGGAGCTTTGGCATACGCGACTTGGTCGGCGTACGGAGGAAGGGGTTGTCGATTTCGTGCCGCAGCCTCTTCGCGCGATCTGGTCTCCTGACTACGAGGATCCAAAATCGCAGTTTGGATGCGCGCCGATCCTTCCAGTTTACGGCGAGCAACGGCAGGACCTTGTCCGGTTAACCGCTGGATTTAACGAGAAGAAAAAGAACGGGCGCACACTTACACCGAAACCTGTGATCGCAGACCGGCTGATGCTAACGGCACTCGGCGCCACGCTCGATATGGAAGGCGCGTGGGGCCCGAACAACTGGCCCGCAGCGCGGGACAGCTTTCCCAATGTCGACATGGAAAGCTGGACCCACAAGGCGTCGATCGGGCGCGATTATTACGTGCGGATCGTCAACGCCGGGTACCTGTTCCCGTTCGGCCATCGTGCTTCGATTGTCATCGTCACCGACCGGCGATTTGAGACGCGTTCGGATAATGCCCGCGCCGCTGTTCTCCGGCAAAAGGCTTACCTGATCGTCAGAGAGCGGAGCAAAGACTACTCAGCATCCGGCTACCCCCATGACCGGCGTGAGTTTCCGTTCAAGCGGATTGAGATCCTCACCAAGCAAACGCCGCCGCTCTCCCTCCCTGGCAACCAGCTTTGTGAAGCCGTCTACAAACCGCCGTCGGAGAAGGCATTCGTGCCGCGACTGGGCGACGGCAATGATTTCCAATTTGCCATGATGGGTACGGATGAAGCTGGCAGGCGCATTCCGTTCGCCATGCCCCTCGTGTTCGTCCGTGAAGCGATCATTGATCAGTTCAACGTCGATGCTGCCAACATCACCTTCAGCGAGACAGGTTGCTACGGCGATGTGCCGCCTCGCAACCAAGCCTCCATGGCGAATGCCGTTGTTCAGTACGCGCCTCAAGTGTTGATCGAAGAGGCGCAAGACGATCCCGACGGCTTTGCGAAGGGCGACACCAACATCCCGACAAAGTCCATGACTTTCAAAGGGATCAAGTCACCCAGCCAGACGCCGCCGTTCCTCCCCATCGTCGAAAAAGCGGCGCTGAAGTTGCCCGCAGTGCAACGCCTTCTGGGAACAGAGAAAGCGGTCGATGTGGCGTTCAGCCAGATTTATCTCGATCACGGGTTCAGCGAAGGTGGCGGTAAGCGCAACGATCGCGCGCAGCTCTTCCTCGATATTGTCGATGCCGTTGGTGAAGCCATTGGCACGAGCGAGGGAGCGCCATCCCAGAGCTTTGGCGGGATTATCAATCCCAACACAACGCCCGCCAGCTTGTCGCGGAAATTCGGAGCAACGGCTGTCGATAGCGCAGTGAACCAGGTCAATGCGCTGCTCGATGGGACCTTCGACCCTGCGCAATTTATTCCTGATGCGGAGCTCCTGGGCTTCTTCAGCCTGAAAGACATCATCATCGGCAAGGTGATGGATGCCGTCGGCCTGGACGTCCCCAAGCTGAAGACGATCGAGCTGCCCGAGGCGATTGAAGCGCGCTACGAGATCCAGCAGGCGCCGCTG
>JBCCTF010000080.1:0-17269 GCA_039198765.1 Pseudomonadota bacterium | reverse complement strand
GAGAGCTGAGCGCGATGAAGGCATCATCATCGCGTGGGCGGGGTGTCCTTCGACCGGATGCTCTCTCTTTTCATCGTGCCAGGCATCGGCACTCTAAGTCGTGTCGGTTCCGGCACAGGGGTAGGATAGAAAACATGGCTGTCGAAAACGAAAACACGCTCCTGCGTTGTTCTACGGTGAAGCTGGCGCTCGTCGCTGGCGCATCGGCATTCGCGCTGAGCGGCGGGTGGGCTGCTCTCGCACAAGAGGCTCCTGAGCCCGTCGAGATCATCGAAGAAGACGAAGAGGAAGCGGACGACGAAGACCGACTGGTCGTCACCGGTTCGCGGATCCGTCGTAACACCTTCACCTCGATCTCTCCGCTGCAAACCATCACCACCGAGCAAAGCTTGGGCGCTGGTCTGATTGACCCATCGGCTATTCTTCAGGAATCGACCGCTGCTGCTGGTCAGCAGATCGACGCGTCGTTCAACGGCTTCGTTCTCGACAACGGCCCGGGTTCGCAGACCCTGAACCTCCGCGGTCTTGGCGCATCTCGGACGCTGATCCTGATCAACGGCCGCCGGATGGCGCCGGCTGGTGTTGAAGGCGCGCCGACGCAGCCGTCGATCAACCTGTTGCCTGGTTCACTTGTTGATACCTACGACCTGCTCCTCGACGGTGCGTCGTCGGTCTACGGTTCGGACGCTGTTGCCGGTGTGGGTAACGCTATCCTCCGCCGTGACTTCGAGGGCTTCGAAGTCTTCGCAGCTGGCGACTACAATGAATTCGGTACCGGTAACGACTACACGATCTCTGCAGCATGGGGCCGGAACTCGGACCGCGGCTTCATTGGGGTCGGTGCGGAATTCGACGTCATCGAAGAAGTCACCCTAGCTGACCGTCCGTTCCTGGAAGGCTGTAACGCCCACATCGAGGAAACGAGCACGGGCGAGATTCGGTCGCTCGACGTTCAGACGAACCTCTTCAACCTGGCTGACACGAATGGCCTCGTTGGTGCACCGTCCAGCCCCTGTAAGCAGGGCGGCTTCAACCAGCGATTCTTCGAAGAAACCGGTGCGATCTCCTTCGGCTCGGCCTACTATGTTGGCGGTGCAGGCGGTAACGTGATCCCGGGCTTCTCGGACACAGGCCTCTTCGGTGTTCCGGTCGACCGTGACCAAAACGGCGTTGCTGACATCTACTTCCCGTTCTTCTCCACGAACAACGACACCACGCGGTCGATCATTCGTGAGCAGAAGAAGTACAGCGTCATGGCCTATGGCGAGTACACGCTGGAAGGTGAGATGAACATCACACCGTTCTTCGAGGCTCTCTATGTCCGCCTCGAGTCAAACGGTGACTCTGGTGCTGCGGCGTTCTTCCCGGACGTACCGGCGAACAACCCCTTCAACCCATGTAACCCGAACCAGCCGAACGGTTTCGATTGCGGCATCGCTGAAGACGACCTTCTCGACAGCCAGGGCTACCGTGACGCGTTCCGTCAGTACTATGCGAACCCTGTGTTCAGCGGTGGTCGTCAGATCGGTGGTAACCCGAACTGCTTCGGTTTCGGTCCAGACCTCTGTACGCCTGAGCTCTTCGGCCTCTTTGGCGGTCCAGTTGGCCCGCAAGTCGTGTCAACGGGCGTATCCGTGGACGGCGACAGGACGATCTCTGAGACCGTCCTGAACCAGGCGCGTTTCGTTGCTGGTGTGAAAGGTGACATCCCGCAGTTCAACCGCGGTGGTTTCTCCGATTGGAACTTTGAAGCTTCGCTTCTGTACACCAATTCGTTCGGTACGTCTGACCGTCCGGGTATCCGTGATGACCGTCTCGCGCTTGCTGTTGGTTGGGACCCGACCACAGACGTCGACGGTGACGGTGAAATTGATGGCGACACCATCGACGGTCGTCTTGAATTGCTCCAGCTGTCGGCACCTTGTGCGGTTGACGAGCTGTCCAACCCTGAGCTGGCTCAGCCTGACCTGAATGGCGCGAGCTGTGTGCCGGTGAACCTTTTCACTGATGCGCTGCTCTCCTCGCCAAACGGCCAGCTGACTCAAGCCGAGCGTGATTACTTGTTTGCGACGCGTTCGTTTGACACGACCTACGAGCAAACGCTCTTCAACGCCTTCATCGGCGGTAACATCATGGAGCTGCCTGCTGGCGCGCTCGGTGTGGTTGCTGGTGTCGAGTATCGGATCGACTCGATCGACTCCGAACCTGATGCCAACGCTGCAGAAGGCCTTCTCTGGGGCTTCTTCGCTGACCAAGGCGCAGAAGGTGAGAAGTGGACCCGTGAAGCGTTCTTCGAAATGTTCGTTCCGATCGCGGCCAACCAGCCGCTGTTCCGCGAGCTGAACCTCGAAGCTTCGGCTCGTTGGACGGAAGACGAGTTCTACGGTGCAGCTTGGACGTACTCGACCAAGTTGGGCTGGCGTCCATTTGACCCGCTGCTGCTCAAGGCTTCCTACGGTACCTCGTTCCGCGCACCGAACCTGCGTGAGAACTTCATCCGTGGTCAGTCAGGCTTCACTGGCGTCTTCGACCCTTGCTCGGTGCCTGACGCAGCGATCTCGCCGCAGCCAGGTGGTGGTTTCGCCTACAACCCGGCCGCTGACGACCGGACGCAAGACGACGAAGGCCGTGAGCTTCTCCGCCGCTGCCGTGAAGAAGGCCGTGACCCTGAATCGGTGGGTGTCGACTTCGCGACTGGTAACGTTCTCAACACGTCCAGTGTTGAGGTCACCACAGGCGGTACCGATCTGATCGGTCCGGAGACGTCGCAGTCGCTTACCCTTGGTGTTGCGTTTGAGCAGCCTTGGTTCGACAGCTTCGACCTCAACATCAACGTCAACGCGTATGACATTGAGATCGAAGACTCGATCATCGAGCCGTCGTCTGGCTTCATCGTTGCTGACTGTTTTCTTCGGGATGCCGGCCAGCCCCGCGGCGCATCGTGTGATCGCCTCGGTTACGGTGGTGGTTTCGACCTGATCGAAACGGTCAACGCTTCGTTCATCAACCAGGACAAGGACACCGTTCGTGGTCTCGACTACAACGTCACCTTCTCCACCGAGTTCGAGATGTTTGATACGCCTCTCGACTTCGGCATCAACGCTCGCGCGAACCAGCTGAAAGAACGGACGCAGATCTTTATCGACGAAACCCTCAACGTTCTTCGTGAGGACTTCGACGGTGAGTTCGGCTTCCCAGAGTGGAACGGCAACGTTCAGTTCAGCCTCGACATCGACGACACGCACCGGATCCTCTGGACCACGCGTTACATCGGCGATGTGTCTTCGGACACGCTGGCTGAATTCGGCTCGGCTCTTGGTGAGGAAGACGAAGACGGTAACTTCCAGTTCTCGTCGACCTGTACGGGTACGCTCTTCAGTGCTGATCCGGTGCTCGCTGCAACGGTCGGTGTGACCGCAGACGACGTCACCTGCCGCGACCTGCGCCAGGCTGATGAGTACTTCGAGCACACGGTTTCGTACCGCTACCAAGCGGACACGTGGCGGATCATCGTTGGTGTCGACAACCTGTTCGACGAAGAGCCGCCGCTGGTCGACTCGACCACGCCTGGCATCCAGATTGCCAACGTTCCGGTTGGTAACGGCTACGACCTCGACGGTCGCCAGTACTTCATCAACTTCCGGAAAGACTTCCAGTAGGTCTCTCTGGTACCCAAACAAGAAACCCGCGGCTTTGGCCGCGGGTTTTTCGTATCGACCCATGAGAAAAAGTCGCAAACTCTGGCGCTGCGAAGCGTTTTCATCTCACGCTTTTTCGCTTATCCTTCGAAAAAACTATCGGGGTATTCCATGATTTCCAGGCTCGTTCGTCACGCTGTATTGGCTATCGCAGGGTGCGCTGTCGGCATCGTCAGCGTTGCTTCTGCTCAACAGCAGCCAGCACCTGTTCCGCTCGAAGTTTTCGCTTTGCGTGAGGTGATCCGCAATGTGACCATCTCGCCCGACGGCAAACGTCTGGCGCTGATGAAGATCGATTCCCGCAAGGGCGATCCCATCGTTGAGGTCTATGAGACTGACGATCTGTCCAAGCGACCGTTCCGTCTCGGCGCAGACCCGATGGAGTTTCAGTCGATCAGCTGGGTGAGCGACGACCTGCTGGTGTTCAACGCACAGCAGCGGATGCGTCGGCGGATTGAGGGCTATAACCGCGGCGTCTTCTCAACCCGTGTGGCTTCGTACAACTTCCGTACGAAGAAGTTCGAGACCTTTGGCAGCAACGCGCAGCTTGAAAGTGTCCTCCCGAAGGAACCCAACAAGGTCATTATTTCCGAAGGCCGTTCTGTGGCCAGTTTTGGTCAAGATGACCCTGCGGCAGCCTTCCGTCCGCGTGCGTACTATGAGCTGAACCTTGAGACGGGTAGCAAGAGCCTTATCATTAAAGGTAACGATGCCCGCGCGACCGTGCAGTTCGATAGCGACGGCAACCCACGCAGCGCCTTTGGTTTTGACGCAGCGAGCCAGGAAGCGATCACCTACGGCCGCCTGCCTGGCGAGAACAACTGGGAAGAGGTCTTGCGCCGGTCGATCTTCGAACTCGAAGACTTCAATATTGTCGCGTTCGATCACGAAGATCCTAAACTTGGCTACGTTATCACGACCAACGGAAAGGACGTGTACGGCCTTTGGAAGTACGATTTTGACCAGAAGAAGATCGTCGAAGAGGTCTATGTTGATAGCGATGCGGATATCTTCGGCCTGATCAACCACCCGAACAGTTGGAGCCGTCCTGGTGAGGTCGCTGGCTTCACCTATTACGGTGCAAAGCCGCAGGCGGTGTTCTTCGATCCTGAAGTCGAGGCGATTTACACGCAACTTCAAGAGGTCATTCCGAACGCGCACAATGTCACGATCAATTCGATGTCGCGCGACGGCTCAACCTACATTGTGTTCAACACCGGCCCCCGTGATCCGGGTACGTACTACATGGTCCGCAACGGCGGGCTGCAGCTGATCGGCAGCCACTCTCCGTTGATCCGTCCAGAGCAGCTTTCTGATGTGGAATTCGTCGAATATGAGTCGCGCGATGGACGGACCGTTCGCGGCTATATCACGATCCCCTCGGTTGGTGAGCCGCCATACCCAACGATTGCCATGCCGCACGGTGGTCCGTTCGTCGGCGAAATGCCTGCCTATGATGAATGGGCGCAGATGCTCGCGAGCCGCGGCTACATGGTGTTCCAGCCGCAATATCTCGGCAGCCGCGGTTGGGGCCACAAGCACTATATCGAGTTCTTCCAGGAATCCGGATTCCGGATGCAGGACGACAAAGATGACGGGATGATGGAACTCGTCCGCCGAGGTCTCGCCGATAAGGATCGGCTCGCGATGTTTGGCTGGTCTTACGGTGGCTACGCTTCGGCAGTTGCCGCGACCCGGACCCCGCAGATCCACCAGTGCGTCCTGCCGGCTGCGGCGGTGCTCGATACCCAGCTGCAAAAAGGCTATGGCCAACGCAACGCCAACGAAGCCACCAAGTACTTCTTCGAACAGTGGCTCGGCGGTGATGTTATCAACCCGATTGAAGAGGTGGACAAGATCAACGTCCCGATGCTCCTGATCCACGGTGATGTGGACCAACGGGTGCCGTACGAGCACTTCAAGCGCTATCGTCGCGAGATCGAGAAATCGAGCAAGAAGGACATGGTCCAGTACCTCGTTCTTCCGGAGGCTGACCACTTCTCTGTCACTCTCTACTATCGCCACCAGTTAGCGTTGTACGAGGGCATGATCGACTTCTTGAAGAACGATTGTGGCCCCGGCGGTCTATAAAGACAGCGTACCGAGCAAAAAAACGCGGCCTCTCGAGGCCGCGTTTTTTTTGGTTGCTGGACAAGACTTTCTACCGTTAGCGCGGCTTTGAGGCACGGATGGACCATGCGAAGTGTTCCGTGTCCGTATCGTCCTGCGGGAAGGGAACAGCGGTGATATTCGTCAGGCCTGCGGTCTCCAAGAGTCTCGCGGTGTTTGCAACGTCGGCCTCTGACAACGCGGCTTCGTTCATCGCCGTCATTCGGGCGCGGTAGGCGGCGATTTCGCCATCCATCCCGTCAAGCCAGCCGGTGATGTCCTTGAGATCATAATTGTGGCGTCGGTCGATCAGTTGCTGCGCGCCGCGCAACAAGTGTTCTGCGATGGAGCCGGGCCGGGCTGCCGCGAGCGATGCTAACGAGCGGGCTGCGTCCTCCATCGTTTTGAAGTGCTGCGTTGACCGATCGATATTCTGTGCACGGTGCTCTTTTTCGACAAAGGCTCGCGCTGCGTCGGTGAACCGCGACTCTTGGATCGCCGTGGCGAACGCTACATCTCCTGCAACCTCGCGATCGATTCCGCCATCTTTCAGGTGGCAGAGGAGAGCGAGAGTGCCGCCATCGGCCACCATTTTCGCCGCGCTCTCAAAGCCGTCTGTACCCGCATATTCTACGCCAAACTGGCTGACCACCAAATCGAACGGCGCACCCGGAACAGGCGCGGTAAGGGAGCCTTCGACCACGTCGATACTAGGCAGATCCGCTTTCAAGAGGCGCAGAGCTTCGGGTGCGTAGTCAAGGGCAGTGATTGCGGCTAGCCCTGCATGGTGTGCCCGCCGCGCCACTGTTCCTGCACCGCATGCAAGGTCCATAACCCGCGTGCCCTTGTCAGCGGATGCGAACAGATCGTCCCAGTACTGACGAAGGGCATCGTGGTGTTCGACTCCGGCGCCTTCAAGGCTTGAGGTGCTGTTGCGAGTCTTCCAGTAGGCAGACCAGTTATGAGAGCTCTCGGTCACAGCGGCGCTGCCCCTTATGGTGTTTCATCGGAACGGCTGTGTTATCACCATCTCATGGGACCCCGCCACCATCTCTCAGACGTTCGCCATGATTTCAGAGCGTGCCCGTGCTGACCCCTGCGCAGCTTCAAACGCTCTCGGCCGCCGCCGCTGCTTATCGCTCTGGCAAACCTAAAGATGCGCTTGGCCAGTTGAAGGGCCTCCCTCAGGTCTCTGATGTGCTCCACCTTCGCGCGCTCGCACTGTCCGCGATGGGAGAGATCTCAGAGGCTGAAGACACATTCCGTAAGGCGCTCAAAGGCGCAGCGCGGCCTGGCGAGATCCTGACCAACCACGCGAACATGCTGGCGCGGCAGGACGAGCCGGCGAAAGCGGCGGCACTCTATAGTGAAGCCAAAGGGAAACCCGGCGCGCCGGCCAATCTCGCCGTGTCCTATGCCAAAGTTCTGGTCGCAGCGGATCAACCCGAAGAGGCCGCGCGAATGCTGGCAGAAGACTATGCCGGCCTTGCATCCGATGCGTCAGCCCAAAACGTATTGGGCACGGCGTTCAAATCGGCGGAACGTTTTTCCGAAGCCCGCCAGGCTTATGATCGGTCCATCGCGCTGAAACCTGACCATGCAGAGGCTTTGATCAACCGGGCGCACCTTTCCCAGATTGAAGGAAAGCGGGACGCTGCAAACGCTGACCTGACGGTGGGTGTGCAACACGGCCGATCGAACCTCGGCGTCGTGCTTGCCGCGGCTAGGCACCTTTCCCAAGACGGCCAAACGGATGCGGCCCATGCAGCCTATACCCACGCACTCCGCCTCGCGCCGCAACGCGCTGATATCCATGCTGAGCTGAACCGCTATCTCTGGGAGATCGGTCGCCGCGACGCGTTTTTAGAGAGCTACCGGCAGGTTAAAGATCAGGTTTCGGCCGATCTTCGGCTAAAACTCCTGGTGGAAGCAGGTTCGTTGGCTCTTCGAGCGGAGGATCGTGAAACCACTGCAAGAGAGTTCTTCGCGGAAGCCGCATCGCTAGCGCCTGACCACCCTTACGCACTTGTTGGAGTCGCCGAGGCCGCTGCGGATCAAGACAAAGAAGTGGCGTGGTCGAACGCCGTGCGACTAGCGGGCGGTCATCAAGAGGTCGGGCTCGGCTACGCATGGTTCCTTCTCAATCGGGGAAGGGCGGAAGAAGCTGAGGCGACGTTGAACGCGACTGATAAGACTGGCGCTGAACAGCTCTTTTTTGCCTACGACAGCACAGCAGCGCGTATGCTCGGGCGAGAGCGCTATAAGACCTACTACGACCTCGATCGGGTGACGGCAGTCCGCCCAATTTCGCCGCCGGGGCGGTTTGGATCGTTGGAGAGTTTCCTTTCAGCCGTCGATGAAGCCCTCGATCCCCTGTTCCAGAGAGCCGCAGCACCCGTTGATCAAACCCTTTTTGGCGGCCAACAGACCGCTGGCTCGCTGTGGGAGACTGCGAATCCTGTGCTGCTTGAGCTCCGCGAGGCCATGATGGCGGTCGCCCAATCCTTCTGGGATGAGCTGTCGGTAGAAGAGGGGCACCCGCTGTATCGCACTGCAAAACGGCGCCTTGGGTTCGGCGGATCGTGGGCGGTGCGATTAACAAGCGGCGGGGGACACACGGACCACATTCACCCCAATGGGTTGTTTTCCTCTGCCCACTATCTGCGTGTTCCGAGCGATATTGGAACCGAAGAGGGTGCTTCAGCGGGGTGCCTGAGGCTTGGTCGACCGAATCTGGAGACCATTGATTTGCCAGCTGAACGCGTGATCCGGCCTGAAGAAGGCACGCTGATTCTCTTCCCAAGCTACATGTGGCACGGCGTTGAGGCGTTTGAGAGCGAAAAAGTGCGGGTTACCACGCCTGCGGACTTCGTCGAGCGCGCCTAAACTTCCGGTAGGCCTTAGTGTTGTTGTAATTTCGTCACAAGTTGCAACCACACGCGGTCACAACGCCGGGAGCAATTGACCTGTCGCGGAGACGTCATTTACCAAACTTAGCGGGGTGTCGTGGTTTGCGGCGAAGAGGGCAAGTTTCGGCCAAACGACGACCCATCACGAATCGAGACTCCTCTCGATCAACGGAGACTAAAATGGCATCGAAGAAAATGTGGAGCCTGTTGCTCCAAACCACAGCGCTCGTAGGCGTTGCCACCATGGCGACACCGGCGGTCGCCCAGGACGATGAGACCGAAGACACGATTACTGTCACCGGTACACTCATCCAACGTCAGGACATTCAGGCACCTTCGCCGGTGACTTCGGTTTCCGCTGAAGAGCTGAAAGTCGTTAACACGGTTAACACCGAAGACTTCCTGAACACCCTCCCGCAAGCCATCCCGGGCTTCGACGCAACGTCGAACAACCCAGGTGACGGCGTCGCCACCGCCAACCTCCGTGGTCTTGGTGCGGTCCGGACCCTCGTCCTCGTGGAAGGCCGTCGTTTCGTTCCTTACGACGCTGGCGGTATCGTCGACCTCAACCAAATCCCTGCTGCTCTGATCGAGCGCGTTGACGTGGTGACCGGTGGTGCATCGGCTCTCTACGGTTCTGACGCTATGGCCGGTGTTGTGAACTTCGACCTGCGTGACGACTACGAGGGCGTTGAGCTGAACGCTTCGTACGACATCTCCGAGCAAGGCGACGGCGGCATCTTCCAAGCCTCGATCCTCGCTGGTGGTGAGTTCGCAGACGGCCGCGGTAACGCGACGTTCTTCGCAGCTTACACCGATCGTCAGCCTGTCTTCCAAGGCGACCGTGACTTCTCAGCCGTCGCAAACGACGACGCAGCGGTTGGAGAAGACTTCCCGCCGTTCGGTTCTGCTGGTGTCCCGGGCATGCGCCTGTTCGACAGCTTTGACTTCTCGAACATTGGCTACACGCCTGGCATGGACAGCTGTACAGCTCCTGGCGGCGGTGTTGCTGAAGGCCTCGCAGCTGACTGTACCGGTGGTGCGCTCTTCGACGAGTCCGGTTCGCCGATCCCGTGGATCAACTCCGGTACGAACACCACGCGTTACAACTACGCGCCGGTCAACTACCTGCAGCTGCCGCAAGAACGCTACAACCTCGCAGCGTTTGCAAACTATCAGCTCTTCGAAAATACCGAGCTGAAACTGCGCGGTACGTACGCTTCGAACGTCGTTGCTCAGGAGCTTGCTCCGACCCCGATCTTCGATACCTTCACGATCTCGGAAGACAACACCGCGATCTCCGACGACTTCCGTACGCTTCTCGAAGCTAACGGCGACTTCGATCCGAACAACGGCATGGTCGACACCTACGACGTCTTCCTCGGCCGTCGGATGCTCGAAGTTGGCCCGCGGAACTCCAACCGTGACCAACACGCTGTTCAATGGTCGGCTGAGACGATCACCCAAGTCACGGACAGCCTGACCTGGACGAACTACGCACAGTTCGCACGGACCGCTGGTGCGCTCTCGCAAACCGGCAACGTGTCGCGTTCGGCCTTCCAAGACGCGATCGACCAAAACTGTGACCTGTACGGTCCGAACCGCTTCAGCGAAGAATGTGTCGCGATCGTTTCGCGGACCGGTATCATCCGGAACGCATTCGAGCAGACGGTTCTCGGTACGTCGGTCGGTGGTGACTTGGCTGCTCTGCAGTCGCCGATGGCTTCACTGCCAGTGGCCTTCGTCGCAGGTGTTGAGTACCGCGAAGAAGCAGGCGACTTCCAGCCTGACTCCGTTCTTGGTCCAGACGTTGCTGGCTTCAACCAGTCCGCTCCGATCAAAGGCCGCTTCGACGTCACCGAGTTCTTCACAGAGGTGAACGTTCCGCTCATCGAAGGTGCAGCTCTCGCAGAACAGCTTAACGTCAACGGCGCTATCCGTATTTCGGATTACTCGACCGTTGGTTCGCTGACCACGTGGGCAGCTGGTGCGTCTTGGTCGCCGACCGAAGACCTGACGTTCAAGGTCAACTACAACCGCGCTGCTCGTGCACCGAACCTGGCTGAACTGTTCCAGCCTGTCGTGAACGGGTTCCCGGGTGCAGATGACCCTTGCGCCATCCAGACCACGGGCGGCACGCCGGCGGGTAACCAAGCCATCTGTACGGCTGAAGGTGTTCCTGCCAGCGCGTTTGGCACCACGGCCCTGCAGCCGAACTCGCAGATCGAGTCGCTGTTCGGTGGTAACGCCGACCTGACGGAAGAAGTCGCTGACACCTTCACGCTTGGTCTTGTTGCTCAGCCGTCGGCTCTCCCGGGCCTGACCGTGAAGGTCGACTACTACAACATCGAAATCGAAGACGTGATCAGCACGATCCCGGTCCAATCGGTTCTCGACGGTTGTTACATAGACGGCACGCAAAGCCTCTGTGACCTGGTCCAGCGTGGTCAATCTGGTCAGATCGAGTTCATCTCGCTCAACAACCAGAACCTCGCGCTTCTGACTGCTGAAGGTATCGACCTTGATGCCGACTACGGTTGGGAAACGGGCTACGGTGACTTCAACGTCCGCATCGTCGGTACGTACCGT
The DNA here is from genome assembly GCA_039198765.1 of Pseudomonadota bacterium. Lineage (GTDB taxonomy): Bacteria > Pseudomonadota > Alphaproteobacteria > Caulobacterales > Parvularculaceae > Parvularcula. The sequence continues at coordinate 5,964 of JBCCTF010000080.1, read as the reverse complement.
ATCGAAGATGGCTTCCAGGCGTTTGACGGTGAGCCGCTCAACAACTGTTCAGGCTACTTCGGTGGCCGCTTCGGTCAGTGTGGCGAACCGTTCCCTGAGTGGAAGCACACGATGTTCATCACGCACACCATCGAGGATCTCACCACGACCCTGCGTTGGCGCTACATCGGCGAAGTCACCGCCGACGACGCGATCGACCCGTCGGGTGCACTTGATGACTTCACCGAGCTGCGTGGCACCACGATCGATGCCTACAACTACTTCGATCTGACGGCTGCGTATGCGTTCGGTGACAACATCAACCTCTCGGTTGGTATCCAAAACATCTTCGAAAACGAGCCGCCGATCCAAGGTGACAGCTTCCAAGAGCAAGCCAACACCTGGCCGGCAACGTACGATCCGTTCGGTCGTTCGTACTTCATCAACACGACCTTCACGTTCTAAGAACGGTCGTTCGATCTCAAAGACTTGGCCCCGGAGCGAAAGCTCCGGGGTTTTTTCTTTGCAACGTGCGTTGGGCTTTTTAGGTAGGGCGTCGCAGTTGCACCAAGGAGCGCAACAAGATGTGCACGTACAGTCAGTGTGCGTACGACCTAAGCTTCTGAAATGTTTTTCGAAAAACTGAAGTCAGTTAGCCGAGAACGGCGGCCACAGCTTCTTTCACGTTCCCAGGTTGGTAGCCTTCCAGGATCTGGATGCTCTGGGTCTTCGGATTGACGATGATGAAGAACGGCGTCCCGGCGATGCCGAGCCTTTGTCCGTACCCGATCGAATCCTCAAGCTTATCGGTGATGATCGCCCGGTCCGTGTTCATCGCGCGATCGACGGCCTTCACATTGACGCCGGCTTTCTTCAGCACACGGTCCATCGCTTCGTCATCGAGAAGGCCGCCGTGGCGCATCATTGCCAGATGCGCTTTCCGGTAGTCCTCGTCACTGACCTGAGCAGCAGCGAGGGCCCGCAGAGCGGCTGATCGGCTTTCTTCGCGCAGCACCGGCAGCTCCTGGAACACCACGCGCGCGGTGGCTTTCTCTTCGATCACGCTCAGGACTTCATCCATCGCGCGTTGGCAGAAGCCGCAATGGTAGTCGAAGAACTCAACAATCACGACGTCCGCCTTGTCGAGGTCAGCGCCGAAAGCGACGCCGCTCGACCCCTCAATCAAGGTGGGGATCGCCGCGCGGACGGCATCTTCCGTCGCAGCGGCGGCCTGGGCCTCAAGCTCCGCCCGGTAGGCTTCGATCGCTTCGATGATCATCTGCGGATTGCGAATGAGCGCTTCGCGCAGGCGCTGATCAAACTCCTCGTCGCTCATCTCCTGGGCGGCATTGGTCGCCACTGCATCGGAAGGCGCTGAGACGCCGCAAGCAGCAAGAAAAGCGGTGCCAGCAAAAAGGGCAGATCGGAAAGTGGTCACAGAGGTTCGTTCCTGGATGTTACTGGCCGTCAGCGCGGCGCCGCGTGTTTCGTCCCCGCGCTTGCTGCGCGATTTGCGCGGTCGCCACGATGATGTCGAGCGCCTGCTGATGTTCGGGCGTACCAGCAGGAAGTTTCGCTCGCGCTAGCGATGCGAAGCGGTGCGCAGAAATGGGGTCACCGCCGTGATAATTCGCCTCGGCCTGGGCGAGGAGGGCGAGGTCATCTTGCCCCCGGTGCGACCGGGCGCGCGCAAGGATCGACCAAGCGAAACTGTTGCTTTTCTCCTGGCGCAGCGCGGCCTCGAGGATGGTGATCGCTTCTTCCACCGCGTCGTCCTGCTCGGTGGAGACGAGGGCGCGCGCGAGGTTCAGCTTCAGGATCGCAAAGTGGGGGGCCAGCTGCACCGAACGCCGGTGCGGGCCGATCGATTCTTTGACGTAGCCATGCTCGAACAGCATCTGGCCGTGCAGCTCGTGGTAGAACGGGTTGTTGGGCTCGTCCTCAAGCAGGCGGCCGATCTCTTTCTGCGCTTTGTCGAGCTCCGAGCCGCGGTAGTAAGCCACCGCCCGGGCGTAACGGGCAGGCTTGGACTGATCGGCGAGCGGATATTGCCGCATGGTGACATGGGGTTCGTTCATGAAGCCCAGGATCTTGGCCTGAATAAGCCTCAGCTTTTCAATGTCTTCCTCGCTGTCCTTCACATCCCAATAGGGGGAGGCTTCGGCCCGACCTCGAAGACGCGCCACCCGCTGCACAGCGAGGGGGTGGGTCTGGAAATAGGGGATCGGGGCGTTGGCGCGGATCAGCTGCCGGTTCTTGAGGACATCGAAGAAATCGATCAGCCCCGCCGTCGAGTGGCCGACGGAGTCGAGATAGGTCACCGCCGCCTGGTCCGCCGCGCTTTCTTGGCCCCGGCTGTAGGCGAGGTAGTTGTCTGTCGCGATCGATTGGCCAAGCCCGATCGCGCCAATGCCCGCCTCGGGCGGCGCGCCCGCTGCAATGAGGGCGGCGCCCAGGACGAGGCTCATCAGCGCAGGGCGAGATGCGCGCGCCATGGCGTCTCGCGGTCGGGCCGAGTGGCCGCCCGCGAGGTGCCCGGTCTCGTGGGCGATGACGCCTTCAACCTCGTTCGGCGTGGTGGCCATCGTGATGAGGCCGGTGTGGACAGCCATCAAAAGGCCGCTTGAAGCGCCAGCGAACGCGTTCGGCGTCTGGTCACCGATGAGGTAGATGCTCACGCGATTGGGCGGGATCCCTGCGGCCTCGAACAGCGGGAAGGACATCTCGGCCAGCCAGGCCTCAATCTCCGCATCGCGCAGGATGAGCTGCGCCGACGCGCGGCCAGTATAAACGGTCACCGCAAGAATGGCGGCGAGCAGCAAGGCAAAGCGCTTAATGAAGCGAGGCGAGAACGCAGAAACCATGGCGATGACATTAGCGCGGTGAGGTGCATTTGTCCTCAACGCGGCGTGAATTCCAGTTCAGAAGAGCAGTCCCACTGCCGCACCTGAGGATAGGGTCGCCAAGGTCCCTGAAACCAGCGCTTTGGGTGCAAGTTCAATGATTTCGGGCCGTCGGCTCGCCTCTAACGCTGAGAGGCCACCAATCACGATCCCTAAGCTGCCGACGTTGGCAAATCCGCATAGCGCGTAGACCATGATGAACTTCGAACGCTCATCCAGGGCGTCGCCCGACTCGGCGAGGGCGCTGTAGGCGATGACCTCGTTGAGGATCGTTTTAATCCCCATGATTTGGCCAGCGGCAGGTGCTTGGTCCCAAGGCACACCGGCGAGCCAAACGAGGGGCGCGAAAACCCAGCCGAGGATACGTTCCATCGTCAGCGGCTCACCCCCGAGGTTCGGCAGGTTCGCGAGGATTAGATTGCAGAGCGCAGCGAGGGCGATGAAGGCCAGGATCGCGACGACGATGTTCGCCCACAGCTTGCCGCCCTCGGTCGCGCCCGCCGTGAAGGCGTCCATGGTGCTTTTGTACTGAAAGCCTGACGCGCTATCCTGAACCCGGGTGGGTTCGTCGTGAGGAGCCGGTGGGACCACCAGCTCTGCCATCAAGAGAGCCGAAGGCACGGCGATGATCGAGGCAACGAAAATGTGGCCGAGCATCTGTTCGTCGCTGATCGGCGCGAGAATGGTCGCGTAGAGCACCATCACCGTTCCGGCGACGGTGGAGAAACCGCAGGTGATGACGGCGAAAAGTTCAGACCGCGAAAGGTTGCGGAGGAGGGGTCTGATCAGAAGTGGCGCTTCGGTTTGGCCGAGGAGCACGTTCGCAGCTGCCGAAAGCGAGACCGCGCCGCCCGTCCCGAGAAGCCTTGTGATCACAAGGGCAAAGCCCTGGATGATGATCTTCAAAATCCCCCAGTGCCACAGAACCGCGGAGAGCGCGGCCACGAAGACAATCAACGGAAGCCCTTGAAGGGCAAAGACGAAAAGGCCGCCTTCGCCGCCTTCGACGATCTCAAACGGAAGGTCAGCGGTCCGTCCCGCGTAGCCGAAGAGGAAGCTGGTGGCTTCGCCCGTCGCTTGGCTGAGGGCGGTCACAAGGATGTTGATCGCCCCCAGGCTATCGCGCGCGGGTTCCCACCTGAGAAAAAGGAAGCCCAGCCCGAGCTGGAAGACGAGCACGGCGCCGAACCGGCGAAGGGGCGGGATGCGGCCTCGGCGTTCGGAGAAAGACCAGGCGATCAGCCAGAAGACGGCAAAGCCGAGCACGCTTTGCCACCGCGGATCACCCAAGACGCCCATCCCTTGTCACCCCATTCTCGCCGCGGCTTGCCTACCGCAGGTCTGTTGTTCGCCTTAGGACTTTTTGAGGGCCCGTTGCCACCAGCCGCCGCGGCGCGGTTTCGCTGGCTTGTCGTCTGCCTCGGTTTCCGCCGCCGGTTCCTGCTCATTCGCAGGCTCTGGCGTTGCCTCTGCAGCCGCCACCTCTTCAGCTTTGACCTCGGGAGCCTGCTGCTCCTCCCGCTTCTCGTCGAGGTTCACCACATCAGCTGGAGCTTGCTCTTCGGCTTCCTCAACAGGAGCCTCGGCGGCAGCGGTTTCTTCAGTTTCTGCGGCAGGTTCGGCTTCAGCAGGCGTTTCATCAGCTGCATCGGCAGAAGCGTCTTCCGTGGTCTCAGCGTTTTCGCCCTCGGCGGTCTTCTTCCGATTGCGGCGACCACCGCGGCGACCACGGCGGCGCTTACGCTTGTTTTCGCCATCACCTTCGGCGTCGTCAGAGGAAGAGGCTTCGCTCTTCTCTTCCTCAGCTTCGGTGGAGGCTTCGTCGTCGCCAGCCTCTTTAGCTGTTGTTTCCTCGGTGGTTTCTGCACCGTCCTCATCGCGGCCGCGACGACGCCGGCGGCGACGGCGGCGCTTGGGTTTGTCCTCGCCGTCGTCCTCGGACTTGGTTGTTTCCGTTTCACCGCTGGGCAGCTCAGGAGCCTCAAAGTCGGAGGTGGGGCCATCGTCGCCGATGGTGTCTTTCAGGCTGACCGCTTCAGACGGGCTGCCCGAGCCTTGCACCTCGTACTGGTCACCAAACTTGCCGCTGTCGGCCAGAATGTTGGTTTTGACACCGAACGCGGTTTCCAACCGCTGCAGCCACTCGCGCTTGGTGTTGAGGATGTACATCGCCACGTCGGTGGAGGTTTTCACGGTGATCAGGCCGTGCTTGCCGCGACAAGCCTCGCTCTCCGCGGCGCGCAGGATGCGGATGGCGGCCATTTCATGGCTTCGAACCGCGCCTGCGCCGTTGCAGACCGGGCAAGCCTGGGTTGTGCCATCAACGATGCCCGACCGGCGACGCTGGCGGGACATTTCCAGAAGGCCGAAGGTGCTGATGGAGCCAATCTGCGTCCGCGCGCGATCGTTCTTCATCGCCTCTTTGAGTTTCTTCTCGACCGTCCGGTTGTTCCGGTTCTCCTCCATATCGATGAAGTCGATCACGATGAGACCCGCGAGATCGCGCAGCTTGCACTGACGAGCGACCTCAACAGCCGCTTCGGAGTTGGTCTTCAGAGCGGTCTGCTCAACGTTCCGCTCTTTGGTGGCTTTGCCCGAGTTCACGTCGATCGAGACGAGAGCCTCAGTCTGCTGAATCACCAGGTAGCCGCCAGATTTCAGCTGAACGACCGGCTGGAACATCTGGTCCAGCTGATCCTCGACCCGGTATTTCGAGAAGAGGGGCGTGTCCGACTTGTGCCGCTGCACATGCTTGGCATGGCTCGGCATCAGCATTTTCATGAAGTCTTTGGCTTCGCGATAGCCCTCGTCGCCGTGGACCACGATGGTCTCTGTGTCTTTGTCGTAGAGGTCGCGAATCGCCCGCTTCATCAAGCTCGCTTCTTCGTAGATCAATGACGGAGCGACACTGTCCAGCGTCTTGTCGCGGATCGTCTCCCACAACCGCATCAGGTAGTCGTAGTCCCGGCGGATCTCGACTTTCGTCCGCTTCGCGCCAGCAGTCCGGATGATGAGGCCCATGTTCGGCGGGATATCAAAATCCTTCATCGCCTTCTTGAGGCGCTTGCGGTCACCCTGGGAG
>JBCCTF010000079.1:0-17667 GCA_039198765.1 Pseudomonadota bacterium | reverse complement strand
GAGGAGCGGAAGGTGGTGAAGTCGTGCTTGCCGACGAACACCTGGGCCGCGTCATCCATCGCTTGAGCGTCGAGAGCGTAGGGCACTTGCCAGGCTTTGCCGGCTTCTAAAGCTAGGGGTGCTCTGCGGGAGGTGATGCGGTAGAGGTACTGGCGCTCCCTCGCGGCGAACCGGGCGTGGAACTCTTTATCCGTCTGTTCCGTTGATAGGATTGCAATAGGCAGTGGACGGATGATCGCGTTGAGGGCGTTCATCACCGTGAAGGGGTCCATTTCGCGCTGGATGTCGAGGTGGGCGGTCATGGCGAGGGCGTGGACACCAGCGTCTGTGCGGCCTGCGGCGTAGCAGTGGACCTCGCCAGGAGCGAAACGGAGGGCGGCTTCTTCAATGGATTGCTGGACCGAGGGTGCATTGTCCTGGCGCTGCCATCCGTTGAAGGGGGCGCCGTCGTACTCGATTTCCAACCGGTAGCGCCAGAAGGGCTCGGCGATCACGAGAGCACCGTACCCTGAGGAATCGCGAGACCGCGGAGGAAGTCGCCAGTCCCCTGCGCCGCTTTGCCAGCGCGCTGCAGGCGCGTGATCTCCACGGAGCTGCCGTCACCGCATGCGATGGTGACGGCCTGATCATCCGTATGCGTGACGGTGCCAGGCGCCGCGCCGGTAACGGGGCCGGTGCGGCTCATCAGCAGTTTCACGCGCTGCTCGCCAATGAAGGCGTAGGCCCCAGGGAAGGGGGAGAGGCCGCGGATGCGGCAATCGACATCGTGCGCAGGCGCGCTCCAGTCGATCTTCGCCTCTTCGTTGGTGATCTTCTTGGCGTAGGTCACACCTTCTTCGGCTTGTGGAGCTTCCTGGAGGCCGCCGCGCTCTAGCGCTGCCAGAGCACGGGGCAGTAGGTTTGCGCCGATGGGTGCGAGCTTGTCGTGGAGGGACTGATAGGTCTCATCCTCCGCAATCGGAACAGTTTCTGAAAGAAGAACGGGGCCGGTATCAAGCCCAGCTTCCATGCGCATCACTTGAACGCCAGTGACCTTGTCGCCTGCCATGATCGCCCGTTGGATGGGCGCAGCACCGCGCCAGCGCGGGAGGAGGGAGCCGTGCAGGTTCAGGCACCCAAGCCGCGGGGCATCAAGCACCGCCTGGGGTAAGATTTGTCCGTAGGCCACCACAATACCGACATCCGCTTCCAGTGCGGCGAGCGCTTCGGCCTCACCGGCGGTCTTCATGCTCGTCGGTGTACGGACTTCAAATCCATACTCCTCCGCCAACTTACCCACCGGAGAAGGTTGCAGCTTGTGCCCGCGTCCGCGGGGGCGCGGCGGTTGAGTGTAGACGGCGGCCACATCGTGGCCGTTCGCCACAAGCTCGCTTAGCGCCGGGACGGCAAAGTCCGGCGTTCCCATGAAGACAACGCGCAAAGGTCTACTCCGCAGCGAGGGCAGGCGCAGCCGATGCGGCTTTGGCCTTGGCCTCTTTCTTGAGACGCTTCAGCACCCGCTCCCGCTTCAAACGCGAGAGGTGGTCAATGAACAGCACCCCTTCGAGGTGGTCCATCTCATGTTGAATGCACGTGGCGAAGAGGCCCTCGGCCTCCTCGCGCTGAGGCTTCCCGTTGTAATCGAGATACTCAACGATGCATCGCGCCGGGCGCTCCAATTCCTCGAAGGCATCGGGCACCGACAGGCAGCCCTCTTCATAAGGAGCCTCATCCTCGCTCGGGTCGATGATCTTCGGGTTCACGAAATAGCGCGGCTGCGGCTCCTCATCCTGTCCGGCGAGGTCCATCACGATGATCCGCAGCGGCTCGCCGACCTGGATGGCAGCAAGGCCAATGCCCGGCGCGGCGTACATCGTCTCCAGCATGTCATCCATCAGTGCGCGGGTCTCATCGGTGACTTCAGCCACCTCTCTAGACACTTCGCGCAGGCGCGGATCGGGAACAGTCAAAATTTCGCGAATAGCCATGGGGATGAACTAAGGAGCCACCGCGCAGCGGTCAATCGGCGGATTGCCTAGGGTTGCTAGGCATCTGTTAAGCTTAACAAACAGAGCCCTAACGCTTCGTTTCAACCTATAGGCTAAACCCAACACAGCGCGCGTCTCGCCATTGAACGAAAGAGATGACATAACAGAGGTGGGTGTCCCGAATTGGGGGCGATGTGTGGGCGGAAGAGACGCCGGGAACGTCTGATGGCAGGACAATTGCATCAATGTGTCGATCCGGTGACGGAACTCTTGTGCGATGAAGCCTTGGGTGAACTTGCCCGCACGATCACAAGGGATGGGCCAGCCATGGGCGGCAACAATCTGATCATTCTCCTCGTCGGCGGCTTGATGGTGATGCTCATCATCGCTGCGCTGGCGATCACGATCGGCAAAATCCGGCGCCAGCGCGATGAATTCGCTGAGGGCGAAGACATTTTCGATCAACGTTTCGATACCGGAACGTTTGAGAACGGCTTTGCGGACGAGGACGATGGCTTCTCGGGCAACGAACGCTTCGCGTCAGTCGATATTCAAACCGAGGAAGAGGAGTTTCCGCAGCCTCCGCTCGAGGCGCCAACACTCGACCCAGAACCGCCTGCCCCGCTGCTTCAGCAGGTGCCGAGAGAGAATGTGGTTCCGCTGCCGACGCGCGAAGAACGTGACGAGCGCGAGGTCCCGCAAGCCGTTCCGCCGCAAGAAGAGCCGATGCGCCGCGACGCTGCCATGCAGATGGCTGCAAACAACACCTCCGGCCCCGTCGGCGATAGCGCCTCCGATTACGACTATGGCGCGTCCGCCGGTGCACGCGACGACAATTATGGCGACCGCGGCGGTGCCGATTGGACCCGCGGGTATGAGGAGCCCCGTGCGTCCTCCGGCCAAAGCTATGACGATGGCGAAGCGCCGTTCGTGGCACCGTTCATCCGCGATTACATTGAAGAGGCCGAGCGTCGTCAGTCGAGCCGGATGGACGATCTGCGCGACGACATGCGCCGTCAGCTGGTCGGTGTGCGCGAGGAGCAATCGAGCCGCCTCGACATGGTCCTCAATTCGATCGATCGGAAGCTGGGCAGCGACAATCAGCACCGCGCCAACGTTGAAGAGAACGCGAGCACACGCCGCCGGATCGACAGCCTGCAGGGTACCATCGACTCCATGAGCCAAGCGCTGGAGCGTCAGGGCGAGCGCGTCACCGCGTTCAGCCGGACGATGGAAGAACGCCTGGCTGAGATGGGTCCCATCCGCGGCGAGCTGCGTGATGTGCATGAGGACGTCCTCAGCTTCCGCCGCGATGTGGAGGCGAACACACTCGCGATCAGCCAGCTGCGCGATGACTTTGACCTGATGAAGGAAGACTTCACGCGGCTTGAGCGGAGCTTCCTCGATCGCGCGCAGGCGGATCAAGGCATCACCATGCGCCTTGCGGACGTGGTGCGCTGTACGCTCGATGATGACGAGTTCAAGCTGAACGCCCGCCTGTCCAACGGGCATACGGCCGATGCGCTGATCATGCTGGGCAATGGCCGCAGCTGTGTCGCCATCGACAGCCGTTTCCCGATTGAGACGTTCAACGCGCTGCCGTCACGCGACGCTGTGCGCCGGAACCTCAAGCATGCGAAGACCGGCGAGGATGAATTCCGCCGTCAGGTTTTGCGGTCGATCTTCACGTGCGGTGAGCGCTGCATTGTCGACGGCGAGACCACCGACTCCGCGATCCTCTTCATGCCGTCGGAAGCGGCGTACACGATCCTTCATGACCGCTTCCCTGACCTTGTGCGCGATGCGCATCGGGCGCGGGTGTGGCTAACGTCGCCATCGACTCTCATGGGCACGCTGGCGCTGCTGCACAATGTGTTCGAGAAGGAAGAGCAGTACGAAGACCTTCCTCCGCGTGCGTCCTATCGTGATGACGAAGGCCCGTTCTATGCTGGTCCTGAAGACGAGCTCGACGAGCGCGACTATGATCGTCGGTATGAGGACGATCGGTACGAAGAGCGTTACGACGACCGCTATGACGCGCGTGACGAAGAGGCTGATGCCGCTGCCCGTCTTGAAGAGCGCCTGCGCATCCTTCGCGAAGAAGAGCAGGCCCTCGCTGATGAGCTGGCGCGCAAGCGTGAGGCTCGTCGCCGCCCTGCGCGGGAGCAGCGTGAGCCTTCAACCGCGCCTGGTCGCCGCTACAAGAGCGCACCACCGCGTCGGGAGAAGCCTGAGGACGATTTCGAGGCCCGCCTAGAGCGTTTCTCCTACGACCTCGACGACGGCAGCGAGTACACGATGGACGATGGTCCTGTGCAGAGCTTCCGCCGCGACCGGGACGACGACCTCCGTTAACGGACGAATTGCGGGGGGATCTGCTCGATCCCCAGCATGTCGTTGATCGTCGGCCGCCTGCGGATCACGTAGTACTTGTCACCGTCCACCAGCACCTCTGGCACCAGCGGTCGCGTGTTGTATTGCGACGCCTGAACAGCACCATAAGCGCCAGCGGTGCCGAAGGTCAGAAGGTCTCCCGCCTGTGGATCGATGAGATCAGCCTCGGGCGTGAATTGATCCGTGCTCTCACAAATTGGACCGACCAGCGCGAAGGGCGCGGGCGCGCCGTCCCGCTCGCGAACCTCAGTCACGCGGTGCCGCGCATTGTAGAGGGCAGGGCGCATCAGGTCATTCATCCCCGCGTCCACAACGGCGAAGCTCTTGCTCGTTTGCGTTTTCGTCAAGATCACTTTGGTCAGAAGAAGTCCCGCATTGCCCGCGATCATCCGGCCCGGCTCGAAGATCAATTGCACGCCAAGGTCGCCCACGGTGCGAAGGACAGCTGCTGCATAGTCCGAGGGAAGGGGCGGCACCTCTCCCTCTTTGTACGGAACACCGAGGCCTCCGCCAAGGTCGAGGCGGGTGACATCGAATCCTTCACCCCTCAGCATACGGACGAGGTCAGCGGCGCGTTCGCCCGCCCGCTCGAACGGGGCGAGGGACGTGATCTGTGATCCGATGTGCAGGTCCAAACCTGAAGGGTCGAGGCCAGGCAGGTCGCGCGCGACGTTGTAGGCTTCCAGCGCTCGGTCCCACGGGATGCCGAATTTGTCGTCCGCCTTGCCGGTTGAGATGCCGGGGTGCGTCTCTGCATCCACGTCGGGATTGATGCGCAATGCAACGGGTGCGGACTTTCCAAGCTCCTGTGCGACGGCGGAGAGCATGTGCAGCTCAGCCACACTCTCCACGTTGAACTGCAGGATGCCTGCGCTGAGGGCCTGGCGCAATTCGTCCGTGGTCTTCCCAACGCCGGAGAAGACGATCTGATCAGGCGCGATCCCCGCCCGCAATGCGCGCTCCAGCTCGCCACCTGAGACCACGTCCGCACCGCATCCCTCCTGGCGGAGGAGCGACAGCACAGCTATATTCGACAGTGCCTTGACGGAGAATGCGGTGACTGTGCCCTCAGGGAACGGCTCGCGGAACACACGGGCATGGCGGCGCAGCGTGGCCGCAGAATAAATGTAGCAGGGCGTGCCTACGCGCGCGGCGATCTCCTCCATCGGGACATCTTCCGCATAAAGAGCACCATCGCGCCGATCAAAGTGGTGCATAGCTAGCGCTGCTCCTCTTGCGGGGGCGGCGGCGGGATATCGAGCGGTGCCCGCTTGCCGCATCCGGCGAGGAGGGCGCAGAGGGCGAGGGCGGTGAGGATCATGCGCATGGCGGGCCGCCTACCACGCCTTGCCGCCCCCTGAGAAGGCGGTGCGGCCCCGTTACAGGTTGCGCCAAAGCCGCGCGGGGCGCATCTGCTGGCGCACACGTACGGAGGTCCTGGACATGGCACGGTTGATGGCGTTTTTCGCATCGCTGCGGAACCCGATGGAGCAGATCAAACTGCTGATGATCATCGGCGGCGTGTCACTCGTTTTCGTCATTTTCTCGTCCTTCGGTGGAGCGCCCAAGCCTTGGGAGAGCGCAGGCCCCGCCTACCTCATCGGCGAGGTCGAGGACTTCACCCGGACGATGCCGTCGCGGCCTTTGCCGAAGGTCATGCTGGAGGGGCCGAAGGGTCCTGTGCCGCTGGCGAATTATGCTGATGGCCGGGTGTTGGTCGTGAACCTGTGGGCGACGTGGTGCGCGCCGTGCCTTGAAGAGCTGCCAAGCCTCGATGCCCTCCAGGAGACGATGGGTGAGCAGGCTCGCGTCCTCGCCATCGCCCTTGAGCCCGGCGACGGCACCGCGCAAGAGCGGATGTTTCAGCGCCTCGGTATCGAGAACCTCACCATGCTCCGCGATCCCAAGCTGTCTCTTAGCCGCGCCTATGGCGGGGACGTGACCCTGCCGATCACCGTGATCTACGACGGCCGCGGCCGAGAAATCGGTATGCTGACAGGTTCCGCCGACTGGCACGCTGAGGAATCCGTGCGCCTCGTCCGCGCTATCGCAGGCGGCGCGCTTCCGCGCTAAGATGAAGAGGTCAGTTTCGGAGACGTCAAAGTGCGCATCAAAACGAGAGACGGTGTTCTGGTTCTTTCGAGCCTTTGGAGGCCCGTCGCCATTGGCTACATGGTCGGCTCAATCGTTATCGCCGTTCCCATCCTCTTTGTTGCCTCGTTGGCTCAATTCATGGTTCTGCGCCGTTTCGGGCTGTACATGATAGAAGAGTATCTGTGGTCAATGTTCGTGTCTGTCTTGATGCTCATTGTCCATGGCGCAGTTATCGGACTGCTCGTTTGGCTGGGTCTTTATATCTATTCCCGCCGCTTCAAGCTGTTCGTCGATGAGGCAAACATCGCTGCTACCTTCGAATAGCGCAGTTGCGCTTGATCGCCCCGGGGAACCATTGACAGAGGTTATGCTGCCTACTAGTAGGTAGGCATGGATACGCGAGACCAGTTATTGGAGAGTGCCGAGCGGTTGGCCCGGACAAGGGGCTACGATGCGTTCAGCTATGCTGATCTTGCGGCGGATGTCGGGATCCGGAAGGCGAGCATCCATCACCATTTTCCTCGTAAGGCGGATCTCGGGCTGGCGCTGATCAAGCGCTACCGGGATGACTTTGCCGCTGTCCTCGGCGCGATGACGGTTCCGTCGGCGACCGGGATGGACCTGATCTGGGGTTATCTTTCGGCTTATCGCGATGCGCTCAATGGCGGGGAGACGCTCTGCCTCTGCGTGGCGTTCAGTGCCGGGCGAGAGAGTTTGAGCGATCCGATCCTCAGAGAGCTGAACGGGTTCCACGCCGATGGCCTCGCGTGGCTGAAGGCCGCGTTTGAGCGGGCCACTGCTGATGGCTCGATCGCCGATGTCTCGGACCCAGAGATGGAGAGCGCGGCGACGCTGGCCCTGGTTGAGGGCGCTCAGCTCATGGCGCGGGCATCGGGCGATGTCGCTGATTTCGACAGAGCAACCGCCGCTTTGAGAGGGCGGCTGCAGACCTAAAAAATTTTTAGCTCCACAAACTACCAACTAGTAGACAGAGAAAGGAAAGTCTCATGCGTTTTCAAGGAAATGTCGGGATCGTCACGGGCGGCGGATCAGGGATCGGCAAAGAGGTCGCTCGCCGCTTCATCGCGGAGGGCGGCAAGATCGTTCTGAACGGTCGAGATCAGGACAAGCTCGCCAAAGCCGCGGATGAGATCGGCACACCAGAGACCGTGGCCATCGTCGCGGCGGATGTCGCCCAGCCCAACACGGGTCAAACCCTGGTCGATGTGGCGACCGAGACGTTCGGCGGCGTCGATGTCCTGTTCAACAATGCCGGGGTCTTCGCGCCGAAGCCGTTCCTCGAGATGACGGAGAACGAGTACGACCGGTTCGTCGACATCATCTTGAAGGGCAAGTTTTTCGTCGCCCAAGCTGCGGCGAAAGCGATGGCGCAGCGCGGCGGTGGCAGCATCGTGCAAACCGGCTCGATGTGGGCTCTGCAAGCTGTGGGCGCGACGCCATCGGCGGCGTACTCAGCAGCTAATGCTGGGGTGCATCAGCTGGTCAAAAACCTGGCGATTGAGCTCGCGCCCTCGAAAATCCGGATCAACGCAGTCGCGCCGGCCGTGGTGGAGACGCCGGTCTACAACACCTTCATGACCGACGATGAGGTGGCCGCCACACTGCCAACCTTCGATTCGTTCCATCCGCTTGGTAGAAATGGTCAGCCTGCTGACGTTGCCGAAGCGATCCTCTTCCTTGCCTCTGAAGCGGCCGGCTGGATCACGGGGACCGTGCTCCCTGTCGACGGCGGTGTAACCGCAGGTCGTCAGTAGGCGGATTGAAAGCTATCCTGGAGGGCGAGCTCTCTCCAGGACGCAGCTTAAACGCCGGGAGGCGTGTTAGGTCGGCAGCGGAGACGGGGGGCGGTAGTCCCGCGGTTCCCTGCCATCCATTGATCCAGGCGAGCCCAGACAAAGGTGTCTTTGTCGATGGAGAGCCATATCCAGACCAATGGCTCACCATTGTCGTCCAGTCTCTCTTCTCCATCGTAGCGGATGATGAAGAACTGATCCTCCGCAGCCAGAATATCGCCGACTACAGTATAGTCGTCGCGCGTAGATGTGTACCGCATGGCGGTACGATCAATCGTAATGGTGAGCGGCTCTTGATTGCAGCTGAAGTTGCTTTTGCTACCGCGCTCTTCCGGATGCATTTCCCATTGGCCGGGGGCGAGGTCCAAGGCATCGCTTGAAGCGGCGGCCAGCAAAAGGCTGGCGATCGAGCCGAATGTGCTCATGCGCGGCTCGCCCCATCTGCGACGCTAGCAAGCCGAGCGCGGAGCGCAAGGAACGATGCGCGGTGCAGCACTGGCGATCGAGCTGCATTCGGGCATGGCGGCGGGCGATCGTTAACCCTACATGAGGACGCGCGCGAGGCGCTGTTCTGAGGGGAATATCATGAAACTTCAATCGCTTATCGCTAGCGTTGCGTCCATTGGGCTCGCTGCTCTTGGCATCGCGAACGCCAACAAGATCGTCCTGTCTGGCGACACCAACATTGCAGGCGGCTTGCCTGGCGGTGAGCAGGTGGACGCTGGCAGCCAGCAGTTTTTCCTGAACGTCTTGGGAGCCGGGGCCAACGTCGCGGTCCAGGACACCACTGCTCAGTCGGTCACCGATGATGCTGAGCTGATCAATGACTTCTACAGCAGCCAGGCGGGTGTGACGTCGACCTTGCTCTCCAACATGGCCGTTTTGGACGCGACGGTCCTTTCCGGTCTGGACCTCTTCGTGAGTTTGGTCCCTGACGACGACTACTCAGCGGCTGAGCTGAACGCTCTGTCGAACTTTGTCAGCGGAGGCGGTGTCTTGTTCCTCCTCGCCGACAACAACAACTTCCCGACGCAGAATGGGCGGATCAATACGCTGCTTGCGAGCTTGGGCTCGTCCATGTCGGTGGTGCCCAACACGGTCTTTGACTTTGGTTTCCAGACGGCAACCGGTGGGCAGATTGGTGTGGGAGCACTGACGGCTGGCGTCAGTTCTTTTACCTATGCGGCACCATCTGAACTTGCCGTTGGGATGGGTGCTGAGCAATTGCTCTTTGGCACAGGTGGTCAGCTGTTTATGGCCTCTGAGGGCTTTGTTTCCGGTCCTGAAGTACCGCTCCCTGCAGCACCGCTGTTGTTCGCATCAGGTTTTGCCGCGCTTTACGCGTCGCGCAAGCGTAAGGATTAATTCTCCGTCTGATTCGCTGTTCTGGATTGTGTACGGATCAATTCAGAATGGCGCTTCAGCGACTGCCACTGGCAATATATTCCGCCAACGGACGAAATGCTTCCGTTAGCTCTTCATAGATCGCCCTTTTAAAGGGGACGATGAGGTCCTGCATCTCGTCGAGTTTGGCCCAGCGCCAGCGTTCGAATTCTGGCGGGATGTGGGTGTTGAGGTTCACCTCGCTGTCCTCGCCTTCGAACAGCATCGCCACCCACTTCTGCCGCTGGCCGAGCCAGTTGCGTTTGCCGCGACGGCGGTACTTCGGCGGGAAGTCGTAGGCCAGCCAGCCGGGGGTGGTGAAGAGGATGCGGGCCGAGCTGACCCCCGTCTCTTCCTTCAGCTCACGGAAGGCTGCCTCTTCGACGCTTTCGCCCTTGTCGATGCCGCCCTGGGGCATTTGCCAGCGATATGGGTTCACCTCGCGCGAGCCCGGTACGGAGGTCCGTTCACCCAGCCAGACAAGGCCTTCCTTGTTGAAGAGGCAGATGCCCACGTTCGGGCGGTATTGGTCGAGGTCGTCGAGCTGGCGCATGGGCGGATGTCTTGACGATCAACGCTCTGCTGACAAGGCCTCCAGCGTCCCTTCACCCGCCACGGGCGAAGGCTGCCCCTCCAGTTCAATCGTGAGATAGGGCACAGGCTTATGCGCTTGCTGCTGCATCAGGTAGAGGGCCGTCGGCGGAACCGCTGCGAGCGCAAAAAGGGCGGCAAACAGAAGGCTCGTCGGGACGGCATGACGTTTCGTCTTATCGTGAAACATTGTGTGTCCTCCGCCTGCATGGACGCACGAACGTGTCCGTGCATGATTGAAAGGTTGCGCTCGACGCTTTAGGTCCACGTGAAACCCCGGCTTAACAGGGAGTAGCGTGGTGAGCACCGGCGACATTTCTGATCAGATTAAGGTTAAAGAAGCGGACTCAGAGGCTGACGAGGGCCTGACAGCCGCGGCCGATGCGCGCGAGGCCGAGGCCGCCGAGAAGGCGCTGCTGAAGGCTGCGAAGCGCTCAAGGCGCCGAATTTGGTCTCGTTCGCGTTCGACTGTGATTTCCAAAGTCATCGAGACGAAGAACAAGGTTGGCGGCAAGAAGATCGCCTTCATTGAGCCGGAGGGCCGCGAGATCAGCTACCAGGACGCCGTGCGAGGTGCTTTCGCCCTAGGCAACGCGTTCTCCAAGTTCACCAAGCGCGGCGAGAATGTCGGCGTCCTGCTGCCGACCAGTGCGGGCGGGCTGCTGACCATTCTGGGCCTGCATGTCGATGGCCGCGTCGCCGCGATGCTCAACTTCACCGCCGGTGAAAGTGCGCTGTTCAGCGCGCTGGAGACGGCGGACATCAAGCACATCATCACCTCGTCCAAGTTCATTGAGGTGGGCGGCCTGCAAGGCCTCGTCGACGCCCTGTCGTCGCAGGCGCAGATCCACATTCTCGAGGACATCCGTGAGGGTCTCGGCGCAGCGGATAAAGTGCGCGCTGCGATTGGCGAGAAGGCTCCGTTCCTCGCGCGCCGCGGTGTGAAGCCTGACAGTCCTGCCGTGATCCTCTTTACGTCGGGTACGGAAGGAAAGCCGAAGGGCGTCGTCCTCACCCATGGCAACCTCGTTGCCAACGTTGAGCAGATTCGTGTTCACGTAGAGCTTGAGCCTGACGACATCTTCTTCAACCCTCTGCCGATCTTCCACTCCTATGGCCTCACGGGCGGATCGCTCCTCCCACTGATCGATGGCAAGACGCAGGTGCCTTATCCGTCGCCCCTCCACGTGAAGATCATCCCTGAAGTGATCCGGAAGACCAAAGCGTCGATCCTCTTTGCAACGGATACCTTCCTCACCCGCTATCTGCGCCAGGCGCGGGCTGGGGCTCTCGAAAGCCTCCGTTACGCCGTATGCGGAGCAGAAAAAGTGCGCGATGAAACGCGGAACCTCGCCCGTCGCAAATTCGGCTTCTCTGTCCTCGAAGGCTACGGCGCGACGGAAGCTTCGCCCGTTGTTGCGGTGAACCAGCCTGGTGATATTCGTCCGGGTACGGTGGGTAAGGTCTTGCCCGGTATCGAAACACGGCTCGAGCCGATCGAAGGCCTCACGGGCGGCGGGCGGCTTTATGTCCGTGGCCCGAACATTATGGCTGGCTACCTCGACCCCGCCACCAAACAGCTGAACCCACCTGAAGGCGGTTGGCACGACACCGGCGATGTCGTCGTCATCGATGGCGGCGGCTACATGGCCATCCGCGGTCGCGTGAAGCGCTTCGCCAAAATCTCCGGCGAAATGGTCAGCCTCGCTGTCGTCGAAAACTGCGCCGGCGTTGTCTGGCCCGACGCTGTCCACGCGGCGGTCATCTTGCCTGACGAGAAAAAGGGCGAGCAAATCATTCTGCTCACGGAAGAACAAAACCCCGACCGGTCAGAGCTCCTCTCCTGGGCCCAAACCCACGGCGTCCCCGAGCTGGCCGTCCCGAAAAAGGTGCTGCCTGTCGAAGATATCCCGGTCCTTGGCACGGGCAAGGTCGACTATGTCACCCTCCAACGCCGCGCCGAAGAACTCATCGCCCAAGCCGAAGAACAACAGCGCCAAGCGGCGGAGTGATTTCGTCGCCCCCGATTTATTTGTCTAGGCGTCTGGCGTGTTTCTGGCATGGACGCGACTACGTCCAGCCCGTTAGCCTGCGCTCGGCAGAAGGGAAGGCCAGCCTCTTCGGAGGTTCCAGAGGGTAATGCTGACCGCGCCCAGGGTCTTGGGCACCGCGTGAGAAAAAGGCAGCTCACGCCATGCCTCTGCCGCCTGATTCAATGCTGTTTGACTGTGTCGTTGTAGATCAATCGACCGGCCGAACAAGCAGCGTTGCGAGAAGGCCCAGGACGCCCACGACCCCCCAAAGCGGCAGGTCAACGACCAGGCGCAACCAAGGCGGCGGCGCATCGGGATCGATCGCCACACCGGGCATGAGATTCAAGATCTCGCGCGTGGTCCGCACCACAGGCTGCCCCATCTCAGCCGACGTGATCACATCAGCGCCGAGAAGCGCGAGCGCCATCGCCACCAAAACCCACGCCGCTAACCGTAAACTCGCCATAGCAGGACCTTTTTTCCCCTCATCCTGCGTAGCGCCCCCCGCCGCGCTTGCCAATGCCCACCCAGCCGCGCTATCGGGCCGCTCTGGAATGGACAGGTGGCCGAGTGGTCGAAGGCGCACGCCTGGAACGCGTGTAGGCGGGAAACCGTCTCGAGGGTTCGAATCCCTCTCTGTCCGCCAGATATCAGTCTAATCTATTGAAAAGTTTGATATATTAAAGGTCGCCAGACCGGCGCCCCACATTGCAACCAACAGCCCAGTGCGGGTGCTTCTCACACTGTGCTTGTCGAGACTGGTCGAATGGTGTCGGCCTCCAGGCGCTGTGCGTTCTCGCAGCAGAGGTACTACGGTTGAGCGGCCTGCTGGTTCAAATGCTCAGATCGTGCTGCGTGCGATCACAGGAAATACGACCAAAGAAGCGCGACCATGCCCAAGAGCCCGAGGAGAGCAGCGCCTTGTACAAAGCGGTACTTTCGCTCTGCGATCAATGAAACAGCGATCAGCTGTTCCGAGAGGTCTTCGGCGACCTCAAGTTCGCTTCGATCGAGAAGCTCTGCAGCAGTAAGCTCAACTAGGTTCTGATGAGATCTGAAGCGCTCCACCACACCGCTAAAGAACATCGCTGAAGGCCGCGACCGCCGGAACGTTGGCTTGATCCGTGGGGCGATCGCCAGAGTCGCTAAGACCACTCCTAAGGCAAAGAGAACCAAGGCCACGACCTGCACGGCGGATTTGTGTCCCGAGGAAAGCGCGTATTGCGAAGCAACACTCTGCGCGAATAGCCCGCAGAAACCAACGAGAAAGCCCGCTTTCGTATCCGCGGCATTGGTCCAGCCGATGTTACGTTCAAGTGCGAATTTAAGGCTCTCGATTTTTCTTGGGAGCTCCTTCGCGTTAGCTTCTGGCATTACTGTGTTGGTCCAATTAGCTCGTCATAGGCGGCAGCGAGTTGGTCTATTTTGTTGTCACGGTCGCAAATTTTTATCAGTTCAGCTGCTTTCTTATCCACTGCCTGAGCTTCCCCACCCAATTTGCTTTGGTCAATCTCACAGCTCAACCTGATGAGCTCGAGTTCGTGCAGTTCGAGGCTCTTAAGTTTGCCGTAGAGAGAAATTGGTGTGTAATTTGGGGTTCTTTCCGCGGCGACGGCCAACGGATGTGCCTCTTTACCAAAGTTGCCGTCGTCGCATGGTGTATCCTCCGTCTTCTGATCATTATCGTGATCTGTCGTTGGTTGCAGTCCTGTTGGTTCTGGCAGTGTTGTGTGTTGGCTGAGGGTTGTGATGATGCGTTGGTGCAGGTCCTTGGCGGTGTGTTCTTGCTGGTCTGTGGGGAAGCGGGTTTCGATGGTGAGGTTGCCTTGCCATTTGTCCGTACGCTTACCATAGACGCGGGCTACGATGGTTGGTGTTGATCTGGCATAGATCTGCACACCCTGGTTCCAGTAGTCCGCGCTCTCGCCGAGGATGTTGCCGATCGCGGCGATGACGGAGCGAAGGAGGCCATCATGCAGGCATGGAAAGGGGTAGGTGGTTTTGATCACCTTGTCGTCTTCTCGCCATGCCGCCTTTGCGCTTTGGGCGAGATTGTCTTCGCTGGGCAGGGCACTGGGAGCGATATAGACCGTGGGCTGACCTTCTATCTGGTAGTTCTCGAATGCCATGCCGCAAGAGATCATGAAGCGTAAGAAGAGCTGTTGCTCTTCATCTGTGTACCCCTGATCGTCCCAGACGAAGCGCTTGAGTTCTTCCGCATCGAAGCGGCCGTTTTGATTGAGGAGGCGCGTGAACCACTCCCCCCTGGTGAGGACGGCGTAGACCCCCTCTAAGGCCCAGTTCTGATCGACGATCACCTGGTCTTCGAAGAGCTTTGGCCGATAGAAGACAGCGCCGATGGCGTTGAGGTAGTGGAGGAGAACATCGAAGTGGTCGGTGACCCCGCAGGTGGTGGCGAGCTCTTCGAACTCTTGCTTGGACAGTGTGCGGACTTTACCTTCGGAAAGGGGCGTGTCCTGGCGTTGTTTGGTGGGTGTGTAGCAGTCCCCTGGTCGGCGCTTGTCGATGGCGTCGATGACATTCTGCCAGGACCTAGGGATAACGGTGTAGCCGTGATCTTTGAGGACATGGTCAGCCGCCCGTGCCAGGCCTGCAATGAGGTCACTGCGGCCGAGCTCTTTCTTGGCACTGATGAAGCGGCGGTCGTGGTAGCTGAGGCTTTTTTGGAGCCGATCGTGATCCGTGAGCGGAAGGTTGAGGGCTTGCTTGCCGTCATCGCAGCGGGTTTGCACGAAGAGGACGGCGTTCTTGGCGCCGCCTGTGCTGATGGCGTAGTCGACCCAGTAGTCGAGGGGGTGGTTCTCGTGTTCGCCGCCGATGCGGTCTTCATGGGTTCCGTCTTCATGGTCTGGTGACCATGCGATGACGTAGACGGAGCGGTCTTTGAGGAAGAGGGCGTGGGTGCCGTGGTAGAGGGGTTGTCCGCCAAAGTCCCAGAGGTTGAGGTCGATGGGCTCTCCGTCCTCGGGCATGATCTCTTGGCGGATGATATCCACACCGTGGGTGGTGGGCACATTCTCATCGAACTTCAGTCCACAGAGCAGTCTTGTGAGCTGCGTCTTCCCCACGCTGCCATTGCCCAACACAAACGCCTTCGCTGCGCGCACGGCCACAGGCTCACTGGCATCCAAAGAAGCAAAAAAACCGCGCAAGCGATCAAGACAGTTGTCGAACGAGTAGCTGCTCAAGAGCTCACTGGGCACCCCCGGCACACTGCCCGGCAGGAGCTGCACCTCTTGCAATGACGGCATGGCCCATACCTCCTGCGAGGCTCCAGAGAGGTGCAGCCGGTGCAAGGTCAGCCTGCAGAGCTTTTGAAGACCAAGGAGGGGCCTGAGGTCCGTGACCTGGGTGCCCCTGCAGTTGAGGGTCAGAAGGCCCGGCGTGTGCTGGAGGGGCTCCAGGTCACGGACCTGAGTGTGTGAGCAGTTGAGGCTCTCGAGGCCTGGCGTGTGCTGGAGGGACTCCAGGTCATCGACCTGAGTGCTCCGGCAGTCGAGGATCTCAAGGCCCGGCGTGTGCTGGAGGGGCTCCAGGTCATGGACCTGGGTGCCTGAGCAGTCGAGGGTCTCAAGGCCTGGCGTGTGCTGGAGTGGCGCCAGGTCCGTGACCTTAGTGTCCGAGCAATCGAGGGTCTGAAGGCCTGGCGTGTGCTGGAGTGGCGCCAGGTCCGTGACCTTAGTGTCCGAGCAATCGAGGTTCTCAAGGCCCGGCGTGTGCTCGAGGGGCCCCAGGTCTGTGACCTGGGTGCCCCAGCAGTTGAGGTTCTCAAGGCTTGGCGTGTGCTGGAGGGGCCCGAGGTCATGGACCTGGGTATCAGAGCACTTGAGGGTCTTGAGGCCTGGCGTGTGCTGGAGGGGCTCCAGGTCGCTGACCTGGGTGTCAGAGCACTTGAGGGTATTAAGGCCTGGCGTGTGCTGGAGGGGCTCCAGGTCGCTGACCTGGGTGCCCGATCAGGCGAGTGTCTTAAGGCCTGGCGTGTGGTGGAGGGGCTCTAGGTCGCTGACCAGGGTGCCCGAACAGTCGAGGGTCTTAAGGCCTGGCGTGTGCTGGAGGGGCTCTAGGACGCTGACCAGGGTGCCCGAACAGTCGAGGGTCTTAAGGCCTGGCGTGTACTGGAGCGGTCCCAGGTCACTGATCTGGGTGCTGGAGCAGGTGAGGCTCTGAAGTCCTGGCGTATGTTTAAGAGGCGCGAGGTCGTTAACTTTGGCGAATACGCAGGAGAGGCTTTTAAGGCTCGGCGTGTTCTTCAGGGGTGTTATATTCGTTACGTTGGTGAAGGAGCATTCGAGGCTCTGAAGCCCTGGTGTGTGTTTGAGAGGTGTGAGGTCGCTGACTTGGGTGTTCCCGCAGTGGAGGCTCTGGAGCGCCGGTGTGTGTTTGAGGGGCGTGAGGTCGGAGAGGGTGGTGCCCCCGCATTCGAGGCTCTTCAGAGAAGGGAAGAGCGCTAAACTCTCGAGGGAATCGAGCTGGGTAAAACCGAGACTTAGCGAAACAACGTGGCCAAGTGGCTCTCCATCCCAAGGGATTCTGCTGATCGCGAGTTCGTAGAGGTTGAGGTGATCACCCTTGTCTTCTAGCACTGCCTCGATCCTGCGGCGCGCCTCTTCTTCAGCATATGTTGATCTAGGCACTGACTGACTGCGCTCTGGATTGCTACAACTTGTGCAGCCTACACATAGATGCCGGTTTGCGCCTAGTTCTTGTGGATAGACTGTCTGCTGGAAAAATCCACAGAAGATCAGAGGCATTAGACTGAAAGCTCGGCCAAGCGTGTCCAGCGCTAACTAAATTGGTACCATCTGCTGTGCCTGCGGAGCGAGGCGTGTCCTGAAGATCCGCTTTCGGCAAAAAATTGTGCTCGAGGGGGAAATCCCATCCCCGTTAACCCCACCATCCGGCTGTCGCTTCCATACCCGCTGTCCGTTTGTGAAACCATCCTGCACACAAATCGAGCAATCGTTAACCCCGGTCAAGGGTAACGGCCACTTGGTTGCGTGTGACCAGATTTCGAGTGATCATATCCCAACTTTGGAACTGGATTGGAAGAAGGAACCGGCCGCAGAAGATCCAATCGCCGCGGCCGAAGAGGCCTTTCTCGCGGCTCAGAGTAAGCTTTAATTATCTGTTTTGCAGGTTTTCAGCATCTTCCGTTTCGACGTAATGCGTATTGCGTAACGGTTGAGATCGAAATCGCTTCTACGTTCCACGCAGTACGCTTTAAAAGACACAGTTAAGGTGCTTGGCCATTATCGCCTTAGGGCATTTACCATCGAGGTCGCTAGTTGTTAAGAAGCAGTCAAAGCAAAATACCGCTCGTTAGCCTGCTGGAATCGGCCTCGCTGAGCAAGGTTGAAATTTTGGCTGGGG
>JBCCTF010000078.1:0-17749 GCA_039198765.1 Pseudomonadota bacterium | reverse complement strand
GCTTGCCCATGGCGTCTTGCCCCATGAAACGGCTCAATTGTCGGTCCACAAAGGGCGGAACGAAACTGCTCATTTGGCGGCGGGTGCTCCTCAGCGGGCGCTAGGCGTAAGTCTGGGCCCCGTAGGCGGGCACCCGCCGCCAAATGAGCAGTTTCGTTCCGCCCTTTGTGGACCGACAATTGAGCCGCTTCATGGGGCAAGACGCCATGGGCAAGCTGATGAAGTCATCAGCGAAGGCCAGCGCGTGGATGGGCATCAGCATCGCAGCCAGCTCAGTCCTGCGCCTCTTTTCCAACTTCATGATGGCGCGCCTGGTTGCGCCCGAAGCGTTCGGCCTTATCGGCATCGCCTTCACGATCCAGTTCGCTGTGGGCATGCTTTCCGACATCGGCCTGAACGGCAGTGTTGTCCGCAGCAAACGCGGAGATGACCCGGTCTTCCTGCGCACGGTTTGGGTGACCCAGATGGCGCGCAACACGATCATTGCGGTGATCGTTTGGACCGTCTGCTGGGCGCTCTGGGCGAACCGCGAGGCCCTCCCACAGGAGAGCATCCTCGCGATGGACATCGCGCCGCTCTACATCGCCATCGCTGGGCTGCAGCTCATCCTCACAGGCCTCGCGTCCCCCAGCGTCATGTTTGCTGAGCGGAACCTGAATCTGAAGCGCCTGGTGATCATGCAATTGAGCACCAGCATCATCGCCATCCCGATCATGGTGGTCTCTGCCCTCCTCGGCGCTGGCGTCTGGTCGCTGCTCATCGGCACGCTGCTCTCGGAGGTCTTCCGCCTGATCGCGACGCACACCTGGATGCAAGGCCCGCGGATGGCGTTCCAGTTCAACCGCGCGGACTTCTCGGAGATCTTCAACTTCGGGAAATGGCTGATGCTCGCCAGCTTCGCCGGGTTCGTGATCACCCGCGGTGATCAGCTGATCTTCGGCACCCTTTTCGAACAGCGGACCTTCTCGCTCTATGTGATCGCAGGCATCTGGATTCGAACGCTGCATATGGCACTGGTGAAGGTGATCCGGAAAATCTGCCTACCCACCATCGCGCAGTGCCGTCGCGATACACCCAAGCAGATCGGCGGCGTTTACAAGCGCTTGCGCCTGATCGCGGACGGTGTGGCCATCGGCAGCTTTCTAGCGCTCCTCCTCGGATCGGACCTGCTTTTCACCCTCTTCTACACGGCGGAGTTTGAGCCAGCGAAGCGCTTCGTGCCCTTTATGGCGTTCTTGCTTTTGCTCATCCCCCACCTCCTCATCGAACAAGTCATTCTTGCCGCGGGGGACAGCAAGAACTTCATGTTCGCTCGCGTGCTCACGGCGATCTGCATCATCGTGGGCGTGCCGTTCGCCTTCGAAACGTATGGAGAGCTGGGCGCAGCCCTCGCGTTCGCGCTGGCTGGCGTGATCAACCTGCCGATCATGTACTGGGCCATGAGCAAGTATATGAAGATCGACGTCTTCACCGAGGCGCGCATCCTGGTCTTCGCGGCAGCAGCGGTGGGTGTTCTGTGGTTCACGGGAAGCCACGCCCAAGCAGAGGCTCCCGTTTCGGATAAGGAACAAACCGAACAGGCCCTTCCGGCAGACTTGTAGCCATTGCGGACAATCAGGCGTTGATTTGACGGCGCGAGGTGATTAACGCCTCAGCCGTTTAACCCAATCATTGCCGGAGCCCCGCCATGCCCAAGCGTTCTGACCTTGAGAGCATCCTGATCATCGGCGCGGGGCCTATCATTATTGGGCAGGCCTGCGAGTTCGACTATTCCGGCGTCCAGGCCGTGAAAGCGCTGAAGGAAGAGGGATACCGGGTCATTCTGGTGAACTCGAACCCCGCCACGATCATGACGGACCCCGAATTCGCAGATGCCACCTACGTTGAGCCGATCACGCCGGAGTTCGTTGAGAAGGTCATCGCGAAGGAGCGGCCTGACGCCCTCCTCCCCACGATGGGCGGGCAAACGGCGCTGAACTGCGCCCTCGCCCTCGATGCGTCAGGCGTTCTTGAAGAGTACGGCGTGGAGATGATCGGCGCCCGCGCCGATGTCATCGACAAGGCCGAGGACCGCGAGAAGTTCCGTGTCGCGATGGAAAAGATCGGGCTTGAAAACCCGCGCTCTGCCATCGCCTCCTCGCCAGAAATCAAAGACGAGAGTGGTCGGGTGATCGGCTACGACCGGTTCCAGGGCTACGCCAAGGGCATGGAGGCTCTCGACGAGATCGGGCTTCCAGCGATCATCAGACCAGCCTTCACGTTAGGCGGTACTGGCGGCGGCATTGCGTACAACCGTGATGAATACGCCGAAATCGTCCGTGCAGGGATTGATGCTTCGCCCGTTGGCCAAGTCCTGATCGACGAATCGCTCCTGGGTTGGAAAGAGTATGAGATGGAGGTTGTCCGCGACCGGGCGGACAATTGCATCATCATCTGCTCCATCGAGAACGTCGACGCGATGGGCGTGCATACTGGCGATTCGATCACCGTTGCGCCAGCCATGACGCTGACGGACAAAGAATACCAGAAGATGCGCACCGCTTCGATCGCGGTGCTGCGCGAGATCGGGGTTGAAACTGGCGGCTCGAATGTTCAGTGGGCGGTCAATCCTGAGAACGGACGTCTGGTCGTCATTGAAATGAACCCACGCGTGTCTCGTTCGTCCGCACTCGCATCAAAAGCAACGGGCTTCCCGATTGCGCGGGTCGCGGCAAAGCTGGCCGTCGGTTACACGCTCGATGAACTGTCCAACGACATCACCGGCGGCGCGATTCCTGCTTCGTTTGAACCATCAATCGACTATGTGGTCACAAAGATCCCGCGCTTTGCTTTTGAAAAATTCCCTGGCGCGAAACCCCTCCTCTCCACCGCGATGAAGTCCGTGGGCGAAGTGATGGCCATTGGCCGGACCTTCCAAGAGAGCTTGCAGAAAGCCCTCCGTGGCCTCGAGACGGGTCTCTCCGGCCTCGATCCCATCGCTATTCAAGGCATTGGTGGAGACGACGATGTGCTTGCGCTGCGGAAGGCGCTCAGTGCTCCGACCCCGGAACGTTTGCGCGTTGCAGCGCAAGCCCTGCGCATGGGTCTGCCTACGGAGCAAGTGCGCAAGGTCACCGCCTACGACCCTTGGTTCATCGAACAAATGCTCGGCATCGTCGAGGCTGAGCGCACAATCGAGCGTGACGGTTTACCGAATGATTCCAGGCGCTTGCACGAACTGAAAAGCATGGGCTTCTCTGATAAACGGCTGGCCCAGCTTGCGCATGGGTCGGAGGATGAGGTCCGCGAGCTGCGCGACGACCTGCACGTGCAGCCCGTCTTCAAGCGCATCGACAGCTGCGCTGGTGAATTCCGCGCCGCGACGCCGTACCTCTACTCCACCTACGAACCGGGGGGTACGGATGAAGCCGACATCTCCGACCGCAGGAAGGTGGTCATCCTCGGAGGTGGTCCCAACCGGATTGGTCAGGGAATAGAGTTCGACTATTGCTGCGTCCACGCTGCTTTCGCGCTCGCGGAGGCAGACATCGAAAGCATCATGGTCAACTGTAACCCGGAAACGGTGTCTACGGACTATGATACGTCAGACCGTCTCTACTTCGAACCACTGACGGCTGAAGATACCCTCGCCCTGATCCGCAAGGAAATGGAAAGCGGCGAACTGCTCGGCGTGATTGTTCAGTATGGCGGACAAACGCCGCTGAACCTCGCCCGCCCCCTCGCAGACCTCGGCGTGCCCATCCTCGGCACCCCCGTTGAAGCCATCGAACGCGCTGAAGACCGTCAGCAATTCCACGACATGGTCACCCGCCTTGGCCTCAAACAACCCGCAGGCGCCACCGCTTCGACCACGGAGGAAGTGTTCGAGGCGGCGGAGAAAGTGGGCTATCCACTGGTCACACGCCCAAGCTTCGTGCTGGGCGGCCGCGCGATGGAGATCGTCCGCGACGAGCCTTCCCTTGCCCATTATCTGTCCACGTCCAAAGTGGTTTTCTCGTCCGGTGCACCCCTCCTCCTCGACCACTATCTCGACAACGCGATTGAGTGCGATGTCGACGCGATTTGCGATGGCGAAGACGTCTACATCGCTGGAATTCTTGAGCATATCGAAGAGGCAGGCGTGCATTCAGGCGACAGCGCCTGCTCTCTTCCTCCGTACACCCTGTCGGCGGATACAATTGCTGAGCTCGAACGTCAGACAAGGGCCCTCGCCCTCGAACTGGGCGTACGCGGCCTCATGAATGTTCAGTATGCGATCAAAGGCAAAGACATTTACCTCATCGAGGTGAATCCCCGTGCCTCGCGCACGGCACCCTTTGTTGCGAAAGCCACCGGGGTCCCGGTGGCGAAGATCGGCGCGCGGGTGATGGCCGGTGCGAAGCTGGCGGATCTCAACATCAAACCTCGCGATGTTCAGCACACAGCGGTCAAAGAGGTCGTCTTCCCGTTCAGTCGCTTCCCTGGCGTCGATACGGTCCTCGGCCCAGAGATGCGGTCCACGGGCGAGGTGATGGGCATCGATGCAGGCTTTGACGAGGCCCGGGCGAAGTCGCTGATAGGCGCAGGTATCAGCGTTCCATTGGAGGGCACGGTCTTCATCTCGGTCAAAGACCAGGACAAGGACATCATCACCGACGTTGCTCGCGACCTTGTGCGCTTCGGCTATGACATCATCGCCACCGGCGGGACGCAAAAGCACCTCGCTGCTGCGGGCCTGCCGGTGAAGCGGGTCAACAAAGTGGCCGAGGGCCAGCCGCATATCGTCGATGAGCTGATCAACGGCACGGTTCACATGATCCTGAACACCACCGAGACCGCGCAATCGATCGCCGACAGTCGCTCAATCAGGACCACCGCGCTTCAGAGGCGTATCCCATGCATCACCACACTGAACGGTGCTCGCGCGATTGTCCGGGCAATTGAAGCCTTGCGCCAGGGTACGCTTGAAGTCACGCCCCTGCAGGACTACAACCGCTGACCCTGTTTCCGGCGCGGCATTCCCTGGCGCCGATGGCCCGAGGAGAGCCCAACCATGGATAAGTTCCCGATGACGCGCGCCGGCTTTGACAAGCTGGAGGCGGACATCAAGCACCTGAAGTCGGTCGAGCGCCCTGCCGTGATCCAAGCGATCGCCGAGGCCCGCGCCCACGGTGACCTGTCGGAGAACGCTGAGTACCACGCCGCCAAAGAGCGCCAGTCGTGGATTGAAGGCCAGGTGCTGGACCTCGAGGATAAGCACTCGCGTGCCCAGGTTATTGACGTGTCGTCTCTGACGGGCCCTTCGGTGAAGTTCGGCGCCACAGTGACGTTGATCGACGAAGATACGGAGGAAGAGAAGCGCTATCAGATCGTTGGGGAGCTTGAGGCAGACCTGAAGGTGAACCGGATTTCGATCTCATCGCCAATCGCTCGCGCGCTCATCGGCAAAGAAGAAGGCGATTCCGTGGAGGTCGCTGCACCGGGCGGCAGCCGGGTCTATGAGATCGAGAAAGTCGAGTATCTCACCTCGTAATCGAACGCTCCCGGTCGAGGGGGAGAAACCGGGAGCGCTCTTGAACTGAACCAAGCGGGCACAAGGACGGTCAGGAGATGCGGGCGCCTCTTCCCGCGGGCCGCCACGCGCCAGACGCTTTAGTTCAGAACGCTAGGCCACTGGTCGTCGGCCTTTTCGATGAAGCCTTCGGGATCTTTCAGCCAACGCTTCTCGATCGAATTGTTATAGTTAAGGTACAGAACGCCGCCGACCACGTTGGCGTTTTTCGGGTTGCCGTAGGCGAGGTTGCCGTTGGCCATCGCCCATGCACAGTAGCCGCCGTAGGCCGGTGCGTATTGCTCGGGGTCTTCCTCAAACTTGGCGAGGTTTTCCGCGCTGGCGAACCGCCATTCCGCGCCATTGTAGGTGGTGGTGAAGGCGTCAGAGCCTTCGACACCGTCGCCGTCATTTTCGAACAGCGAAACCGTATCGTAGCCGCCCACGGCGAGGTTGTTGAACCGGCCGGTGCTGACGGGATCAGCGGCGTAGGCGGCGGCAGGGATAGCGGCAGCGGCGGCGATGCCGAAGAGTGCTGCAGTGAGGAGCTTTTTCATCGTGTGTCATCCTGTAGAAGTTGATGCCCTCTTGTTCGGGCCTTCACAGGAATGGTTACTCAGAGTGTGCAGCGCTCACTGATCGTCGAAGCGATTGACGATCGGGTACCGGCGGTCGCGGCCAAAATAGCGGGTGGAGACCTTGGGTCCCGGCCCTGACTGGCGACGTTTGTACTCGGCGATGAACAGAAGCCTCCGCACACGGTGCACAAGCGCTTGGTCGAAACCGCGGCGCACCATCTCTGCCATGCCGGCGTCTTCCTCGATCAACCCATAGAGGATTTCATCGAGCACGTCGTAGGGCGGGAGGCTGTCGGAATCCTTTTGGTCCTCGCGAAGCTCCGCTGACGGAGGTTTGGTGATGATGACTTCGGGGATGACCTCTCCGTCAGGCCCGAGAGCGAAGCTGGGCTTCTGCGCGTTGCGCCAGCGGGAGAGGGCGAAGACTTGTGTCTTATAAACGTCCTTCAGCGGATTATAACCGCCGTTCATATCGCCATAGAGGGTGGCATAGCCCACCGACATCTCTGACTTGTTGCCGGTGGTCAGCATCATCGAGCCGAGCTTGTTCGAGATCGCCATCACCGCGGTGCCGCGGATGCGCGATTGGAGGTTCTCCTCCGTCACGTCGGCTGGCCGGCCCTCGAAGACGGGGGCGAGCATCATATTCATCGCTTCAAACGCCGGTTCGATCGCGACGGTGTCGAGCCTCGTACCGAGAGCGTCGGCGCAGGCTTGGGCATCATCCATCGAAGCTTGCGAAGTGTAGCGCGAAGGCAAGCGGACGCAGTGCACATTGTCCGCCCCCAGAGCATCCACCGCGATCGCCGCAACCAGCGCGCTGTCGATGCCGCCTGACAGGCCGATGACCACAGAGCTGAACCCTGACTTCTTCACATAGTCGCGTGTGCCGACGACCAGCGCTTCGTAGATACGGCGCTCGTCCGTCGGCCATTCTGACAGCGCGTTCGGCGCTGCAGTCAGGCGGCCGTCTTCGAGAGAAACCTCGACGAGAGCCTCCTCAAAGAGCGGCGCAGAAGCAATCACCGTACCCTGATCAAAGGCGAAGCATCCGCCATCGAAGACCAGTTCGTCCTGACCACCGCATTGGTTGACAAAGAGGACGGGCAGGCCCGTTTCATCATGGCGCGCCCGCGCATTGGCGAAGCGCTCTTCATCGACACCGGTCCTGAACGGTGAGCCGTGGGGGACGATCAGGAGCTCAGCACCCTGTTCTTTCAGCGCGCCCGCGACATCCGGGAACCACATGTCCTCGCAGACCATCAGGCCAATCTTGTGCCCGCGGCATTCGATGACCGATGGCGCAGGCCCTTCGCGGAACGTACGCGGCTCATCAAAAGGCCCGTAGTTCGGCAGGCAAACCTTACGGGCGACGCCCGCCACCTTTCCGCCATCGAGCAGCAGCGCGGCGTTGTAGGGACGACGCCCTTCATCACCATCCTCAGGCCACGGAGCACCAATGATGAGCGCAGGACCACCATCAGCGGTGAGCGCCGCCAGCTCATCCACTGTCTCGCGGCACGCACGCTGATAAGACCGGCGCAGCACGAGATCCTCTGGTGGATAGCCGGAGACAGACAACTCTGGCGTCACGATCAGATCAGCATCGGGCGCGTTCACCCGCGCCTGTCGGATTTTTTCAGCATTCCCCGCCAGATCACCCACGATTGGGTTGATCTGTGCCAGGACGATTTTCAATCCGCCGCTCATATCAACGCCTCTTCAATTTTCACGGCCATCGCCAGTGCGCGCCGCCCGGCGAGCCCAGGCACTTTCGGGTCTGTGCCCGACCGGACCGCATCAAGAAAACTCTGTGTACCAAACGCCAGCGGATCCTTCAGCGCTGGCGGCAGCTCAGCCGCGCCAAAGTCGGCGGCCACCTCAACAGGGGTTGTGTTGGTCACCGATCGCTCAAGGAAGTTAAGGGCTACCTCACCATCGGCATAGGTGATCGTCAGATCACGGAGCGGCGTTTCTTCAAGCCGCGACGCCATCAGCCGAGCCTGCACCCCCGCCACATCGACGGTCACATCCACATAGTCAGCAAACTCAGACTTCTCTTTCCGCCAGTCGACCGAAACGATGGTCGCCACGGAAGAGCTTGTCAGCTGTGCGAGCAAATCCAAGTCGTGGATCATCAGATCAAAGACGACCGACACGTCCCCTGCTCGCGGGCTGTACTTGTTCAACCGCCGCGACTGCACCTTTTGCGGCAGGTCACGATCGAACAAGCCGAACGCCTCCGCCACGTAGCGCTCCTGATGGCCGACCTGGATGAAGACGCCTGCCTTTGCTGCCGCGAGGATCAATTCATCTGCATCATAGACGTCCAGCGCGATCGGTTTCTCGACAAGGACATGCTTGCCCGCATCAATCGCCTGCATCGCTAAAGACGCATGGGTTGTCGCCGGGGTGGCGATCGTCACGACATCCACAGCCGCCAGGAAGTCTGCAAAAGAGTCGAACGCCTGCGCGCCCTCGTGCTTGGCTGCGCCTTCCATCGCCCGACCGAGGTCGTGATCGTAGATCGCGACGAGGTCTGCGCCCTCAGCCTCGACATACTTGTTCGCGTGGTAGCCGCCAAAAACGCCAGCTCCAGCGACGCCTGCCTTCAGCCTGTCGGTCATCGTCGCAAACCCTTCTCCATCACGCACGCACAGCGGACGGACGCCTTAAGCGCTTTGACCCGCCGGCGTCTGCCCCGAAATCGCCTTATTCTCATCGGCACAGTGCCGCATTGGCGAAGAAAAGTCAGCGGACGTGGTCAAGGGAGGGGGCATGCGGTTCCCGTTCAAACATACGCGCGAAGACGAAGAGACGTGGCTGCACGCATTGGACAGCCTCCGCTTCGTGATCCGCGAGGTGAGCAAGCGGAAGAAGGTCAATCCTTTCGCCCGCCCAGCGCCCTCACCGCTAGGCGATCCGCGGTTTTCAGCTGAGATCATCAAGCTCTTTTAAACCGCAGCAACCCGTGCGGCTCTCCCTTTCGTGAGGGCGGCGCGTACTCTATGGGGAGGCCCGAAAAGGAGGCCTGCCGCCATGGACGGAGATCCAAGCTTTCACCGCGCCAGCGAAGCGCCCGCTGGTGACTACACCATCCCCCAGGATTGGGAGACCTACACCGCCGAAGAGCACGGCGTGTGGGACACCCTCTATCAGCGGTTGGCCAAGGTCCTCCCTGGCCGCGCGGACCCGGCCTTTCTCGACGGCCTCAAAGCGCTGGACCTCGGCCGCGGCGGCATTCCCCATTTTGAGCGCATGTCCGATGAGCTGGAGAAGCTGACGGGTTGGCGCGTGGTCGCTGTCCCTGGCTTGGTCCCGGACGCAGTGTTCTTCGACCATCTGGCAAACCGGCGCTTCCCGGCGGGCAACTTTATCCGCAAGCCTGATCAGCTCGACTACATCCAAGAGCCCGACGTCTTCCACGACGTCTTCGGCCATGTGCCGATGCTCACGAACCCGGTCTTCGCCGATTACATGCAGGCCTATGGACAAGGCGGTCTGACGAGCCTGGATTCAGGGTGCCTCAAGAACCTCGCCGCGCTTTATTGGTACACGGTGGAGTTTGGCTTGATCCGCACCGATGAGGGCATGCGGATTTTCGGAGCGGGCATCGTCTCCTCGCCTGCGGAGTCGGCGTTCAGCTTGGAAAGCGACTCGCCCAACCGGATCGGATTCGACGTCCCTCGCCTTCTGCGTACGGATTACCGCATCGATGATTTCCAGCAGACCTACTTCGTCATCGACAGCTACGAAGACCTGCTCGACCGTACCTTGCGCACCGAATTCGGCCCCCTCTACGTCACCCTGCGCGAAGAAGGCAGCGCCGACAGCTACCGCCATACCCCGCCCGATGTTCTGGGCACGGACAAGGTGTTTACCCACGGCACGCAAGCTTACGCCGATAAGGGCGGCCGGTTCGCTGCGGAGTAACGGCTAGTCGAAGAGGGGGATGGTCTTCCGGGTCACAGATCGGCACCCAGAGGAGCCGCAGACTTCCTCCAAAACGTCGACGGTATCTGTGCCCGGGCGGGCTTCAAGTCTCAGGTTTCCGCTGGTCACCGACTGAAGCGGTTCGGCCTTCAGTGTACCGCCTGATTTTGTGCCAAAGATGATGGCCGTGTAGCTCTTGGAATTCGCGCCCCGCTGCTTGGTTTCAGCAATCAGCAGGCCGCGTGTCCGGTCGCGGCTGAACACGGCCCAATCGCCATTGTGTGTGACCACGTCTTTCACGCGCTTGAGTTCGCGCGTCACCTTCTTACTTCCGTCATCATAGGTGAAGACATCGAGATAGACTTTGCCGAGCTTTTTCTCGTCCCCCTCGACTTTCCCGTAGAGGTCGTACCATGATACATAGGGATACCAGGCAATGTAGCGCACGAAGGGTTCGTCCGCGCCCTCAGGCGATTCAAGAAAATACTCCCCACGCGGACCATCAGGGCCAGCCGCGAACCAGTCGCGCCATCCTATACGCGCGCAACGAGGAGTGCCGCGAGACAGGTCGTGATGCCCGAGAGAGTGGACGCGGCTGGAAACCCCTTCGATCAGTTCGTAGTGAAACCGGACAAAGCCTGACGCACCGTCGCGGGACACCCAGTGATCAAGGATCTCCATTTCCGGCTCGTTGTCCTCGCCGCCATATTGGTTGCGCACGGTTTGCCCGCGCGCTTCATCGACAAACGTGAAGGTCCGATCCTCGCCCAGGGTCATCGTGCACGGAGGTTTCGGTGAGTTCGCATCCGGGCCCAGAATATTGATCTGCGCCGACGCACCGCCGCTTGTCGCGACAAACGCCAGCAACGCCAATATTCCGAGACGCAACACTTTACGCTCTCCTAAGCAGCCTTCCGTTCACGGATGGACCTGAGACCCTCGGCCAAGCGGAACGCCAGCTCCAGCGCCTGGCTGGCGTTGAGGCGGGGGTCGCAGTGGGTGTGGTAGCGCTCGGACAGGTCACCTTCCGAGATGGCTTGAAGGCCACCGAGACACTCGGTCACGTCCTGGCCGGTCATCTCGAAATGCACGCCGCCGGGATAGGCGCCTTCGGCACGGACAATATCGAAGAATTGCTCAACTTCTCCGAGCACAGAGGAAACTGGCCGCGTCTTGTAGCCGTTGTCCGCCTTGATCGTGTTGCCGTGCATTGGGTCCGATGACCAAACGACCGTGCGGCCTTCGCTGGTGATCTTCTGCACCAGTTGCGGAAGGTGCGCGGCGATTTTCTCGTTTCCGAAACGGCTGATCAGGACAATGCGGCCTGCCTCATCGTCAGGGTTCAGAATATCGATCAGCTTGATCAATTCATCAGGGTCGAGGGTCGGACCGCACTTGATGCCGATCGGGTTCTTGATGCCGCGACAGAATTCGATGTGCGCACCGTCAGGCTGGCGCGTGCGATCGCCGATCCAGACCATGTGGCCGGAGGTGTCGTAGTAGTCGCCGGACGTGGAATCGACCCGAGTCATTGCCTCTTCATAGCCGAGGAGCAGGGCCTCGTGGCTGGTGTAGAACTCCACCTCGTTCAGCTGGCGATTGTTCGCGGTTAGTCCGCATGCATCCATAAACGCCATCGCATCGGAAATCCGATCAGCGATGTTCATGTAACGCTCGTTCTGTGGGCCGCTGGCGAACTCCAGGTTCCACTTGTGCACGTTGCGCAGTGAGGCATAGCCGCCCTTCGCAAACGACCGGATCAGGTTCAGTGTCGCCGCCGATTGTCCGTATGCCCGCAAAAGCCTTTGCGGATCAGGGATGCGCGCCTCTTCGGTGAACTCCATCCCGTTGATGTTGTCACCGCGATAGCTCGGCAGCGTCACACCATCGATCGTCTCTGTCGGGGAGGAGCGCGGCTTGCCAAACTGGCCAGCAATCCGCCCGACCTTCACCACAGGCACTGCAGCGCCGTAGGTCAGGGCGACCGCCATCTGCAGCAGCACACGGAACGTGTCGCGGATGTTGTCGGCACCAAACTCTTTGAAGCTCTCGGCGCAGTCCCCACCTTGGAGGAGGAAAGCCTCACCCCGGCTCACCGCCGCCAGACGTTCCTTCAGTGTACGCACTTCCCCAGCAAAAACGAGGGGCGGATACGACGCCAGCTCTTGCTCCACCGCGGCGAGTGCCTCGGGAGCGGGATAGTCTTCAGGAATGTGCTTCGCCGGCTTTGCGCGCCAACTTCTGGGGTGCCACATGGCTCTTCTCCTTGCCGCGAAAACGCTAAGCGACTGAGCGAGATGGTGCAACGGTCTGGGAACGCCGGGGTTAACGGTAATCACCAGACCTGACGAAGGGCCCCGAACGACCTAACTCCCCGAATGCACAGCACGGGAAACCAGACCATGACGACAGTGAACGCCTTCGCAGCGATGGAAGCGGGCGGGCGGCTTGAGGCCTTCAGCTATGAGCTGGATGAGCTTGGCCATGATGAGGTGGAGCTCGACGTTGAAAGCTGCGGGATCTGCCATTCGGACATGTCGATGATCGACAATGAATGGGGGATGTCGCGCTATCCGCTCGTTCCCGGGCATGAAGTCGTCGGGAAGGTTTCCGCCATCGGCGCAGGGGTCAAACGGCTCAAAGTCGGGGACCGGGTCGGCCTCGGCTGGTTCTCTGACAGCTGCCAGCGTTGCCGGTCCTGCCTCTCCGGCCACCACAACCTTTGCAACAAAGGGAAGGGCACCATCGTCGGCCGCCACGGCGGCTTTGCCGACAAAGTCCGCGGGTCTGAGCTATGGTGCATCCCGATTCCCGACAGCGTCGACTCGATTTCTGCAGGACCGCTGTTTTGCGGCGGGGCCACCGTTTTAAATCCTCTGGTGCAGTACGATGTATCCCCGATGGACATGGTCGGTGTCATCGGCATCGGCGGCTTGGGCCACCTTGCGCTGCAGTTCGCCCGCGCCTGGGGGTGCGAGGTCACGGCCTTCACCACATCGGACAGCAAAGCGCAGGAGGCCAAAGAGCTCGGCGCGCACCACGTCGCCAACACCCGTGACGACGGCACGTTGAAGAAGCTCGCGGGCACCTTCGACCTGGTCCTGAACACCACCGCGGTTGAGCTGCCCTGGAGCCAGTATATGAGCACCCTCTGCGCCAAGGGCCGGTTCGTGACCGTGGGCGGCCTCGTCTCCGCGCCGATGAAAGTCGGCGCATTCGAGGTCATCGCTGGCGAGAAACAGGTCGGTGGCTCATCGGTGGCGCCGCCGGTCATCATGACCCGGATGATGCAGTTTTGTGGGCGGCACGGGATCGCACCGATTACGGAGACTTTCGCGATGGATAAGTGCAACGAAGGCATGGACCACCTGCGTGACGGGAAAGCCCGGTATAGAGTTGTGCTCACCCGGTAACAGTTGCGCGAAGTCTAGGGCTACAGCGTCCGCGCGGCCTTTACATTGCACTGCACAATCGGTAGCTGCGTCGGCGAGTCGGATGCAGCCCGTTCGCGGGACAAAGTCAGTCGTTCGGCCGGATGTTCGGCGTCTTGCATGCTGTTGGTCAGCGGTTGGGCGCTTCTGCGAAACCAAACCTGTACCGAAGCTGCAACCCAAGACGGCCGCATGATTTCAGAAAACGACGCCTCCCACGAGGACGCCGCCAGCACCGATACCCCTCAAGAGGACACCCAGGCACCAGCCGAGGCCGCAGCGCCCGCTGACGATCCGTCGGTTGTGCCTCACGATGCTCCGGTGAGCATCAAGTTCGCCGACCTCGGCCTCGACGAGAAGCTGATGCAAGGCATCGCAGACGCCGGCTACGAGATCCCGACCCCCATCCAGGCGAAAGCCATCCCCGAAGCGATCAAGGGCCGCGACGTCCTTGGCATCGCGCAGACGGGCACGGGCAAGACCGCTGCTTTCACGATCCCGATGATCCACCGCCTCGCCCGCGGCCGGGCCAAGGCGCGGATGCCCCGCACCCTGATCCTCGCGCCGACACGCGAGCTTGCGGCGCAGGTTTCGGAGAGCTTTGAGAAGTACGGCAAGTACCACAAACTCTCGATGGCTCTCCTGATTGGCGGGGTCAGCTTCAAAGACCAGGAGATGGCGCTCACCCGCGGGGTGGATGTCCTGATCGCGACGCCGGGCCGCCTGCTCGACCATTTTGAGCGCGGCAAGCTGCTGCTCACCGGTCTCGAAGTGATGGTGGTCGATGAAGCCGACCGTATGCTCGACATGGGCTTCATCCCGGACATTGAGCGCATCTTCAAACTGACACCATTCACGCGCCAGACGCTGTTCTTCTCAGCAACAATGCCGCCCGAAATTACACGGCTTACGGATCAATTCCTCTCCGCCCCGGCGCGTGTCGAAGTCTCACGCCCGGCGCAGACCGCGGAGACGATCACCCAGAAAATCATCCGCCTCCCCCGTAATGACGACAGCATGAAGCGCGCATGCCTGCGCAAGCTGATCGACGACGCCGAAGGCCTGCAAAACGGTATTATCTTCTGCAACCGCAAGCGCAACGTAGATATCGTCGCAAAAAGCTTGCAAAAACATGGCTATGATGCGCGCCCAATCCACGGTGACCTGGCGCAATCGTTCCGTATGGAGACGTTGCAAAAGTTCCGTGATGGCGAGCTGAAGCTCCTCGTGGCCTCAGATGTTGCCGCGCGTGGGCTCGATATTCCTGAGGTGAGCCACGTCTTCAACTTCGCGGTTCCTGTAAACTCTGACGACTATGTCCACCGCATTGGTCGAACCGGCCGAGCAGGCCGTAAAGGCACCGCGCTGATGATGGTGACGCCTGCGGACGACAAATCCTACGCCTCCGTCTTGAGAACCACGAAGATGGACGGTATCGACGAGCTCGACCTCGGCGAGTTCATTAAGTCGTACAAAGACGAAAAAGATGAGCGCCCGCGCCGTGGCCGCTCGGACCGCTCTGAGAAATCAGAAGGACGCAGCGAACGCTCAGACCGCGGAGGAAGAGGCCGCGGCCGAGGCCGTCGCGGCGACGACGTCCCCGCGATGAGCCACCCCGACAACGTCAAAGGCTTCGGCGACCACGTCCCCGACTTTATGAAAGTCGCCTAGCGGTCATCCCGGACGCGGAACGCGCTCCGGGACCCAAACAGTGCGGAGTCT
Organism: Pseudomonadota bacterium; assembly: GCA_039198765.1. Lineage (GTDB taxonomy): Bacteria > Pseudomonadota > Alphaproteobacteria > Caulobacterales > Parvularculaceae > Parvularcula. The sequence continues at coordinate 2,555 of JBCCTF010000078.1, read as the reverse complement.
CAGGGCGATGCGGAGCATCGACCTTAAGTGAAAACGTCCGTCCCGAGAACGTCGCTTCGCGACCTCCTGCCCGCATCCCAATCATGGGTCCCGGATCGCGTTCCGCGTCCGGGCTGACATCGTAGGTGGCCTGGAACAAAGAGAGAACTAACTCTCTTTCATGACCAACACATACTTCGTCTATCTCCTCGCTTCGCGCATGCACGGAACCCTCTATTGCGGCGTCACCAATGACCTTCGAAAGCGCGTCTGGCAGCATCGTTCGGGTGAGTGGACAGGGTTCACCGAGCGTTATGGCGTGCACAGACTTGTCTGGTACGAGACCCACGGGGATATCAGCGCAGCGATCGTCCGAGAGAAGCGGATCAAGCGATGGCGGCGCGTCTGGAAGCTTCGCCTCATCGAGGACATCAACCCCAATTGGAACGATCTTTACCCAGCCCTCCTTGGCCTCACCCCCAAAACCCTGTCATCCCGGACGCCGCAGGCGATCCGGGACCCATAATTGGGGTAGTGGTAGGAGGTCGCGAAGTAACCTTCTTCGTGCGCATTTATCGCGCTCAAGGTCGATGCTTTGCATCGCCTTGACGGCCGTCCGATGTTTGGGTCCCGGGTCGCCGTTGGCGCCCGGGATGACACAGGGTTAGTCCGCGGCTTTCACCGCGCCAAGGATCGCCTCCACGGCGGGACGGTTCCGGTAGCTTTTCCTGTTCGTCGCCCAGTCCTCTTCGTAGAGCTTGGCTTCAACCACGCCGTTTTCGTCGACCACGAACACGGCCGGGTGCGGGATGCCGTAAACGCGGCTGCCTGGCTCGTGCTCTTCGTTCAGGATGCCGAACGCTTTGATGATGGCCGAGCCCTCGTCGGCGACGAACGCCTCATCGAGATCGTTCTTCTTCGCGAATGCGGCCTGCTTCTTCTCGCTATCGTAGCTGACGAAGATCAGGGGGCGACCTTCGAGTTCAAAGGACGCAGCGGCTTCGCCCAGTTCCACCACCTGTTTTTTACAGAAAGGGCACCAGTCGACGGAGCGAACGAAGACAATGGTAGCGCCCTCTGGGCCCATTGCTTCTTCGAAACGATCGGCATCAGGGATAGGCGTCCCCACGGCGGGACCAAGATTTGCGCCGAGCGCGAGGGCAGCGAGTGCAGCAAGAAGCATCAGGATTTTTCTCCAATCACGCGCGCCTGTTCGGGCGGAGCGACCGATCCGTTACCGCGTGGCCATCACTTTTTTTGCGAGGCTCTCCACCAGATGGTCCGCTGAAGCGAATGTCGGCCACTCCGTCTGGTTCCTGAACCAGGTCATTTGCCGCTTCGCAAAGCGTCGGGTCTCTTGAGCCGCTTGCTCCAGCGCTTCGTCGCGAGCCATGTCTCCGCGGATCATCGCCGCGATCTCAGCGACGCCCAGAGCCTTCATGACGGGCAGATCCATCGGCAGCTTCCGTGCCATCAGCGCACGGACTTCATCCTCCGCGCCCATGTTCAGCATCGTCTCAAGCCGAGCATCGCACGACGCATAAAGCTCCTCGCGCGGCGGGATCAGGACACTTGGATAGAAATCAGCACGTAGGAGTTTCTCGCGCGGACGCTGCTGCCAATCCGACAGCGGAATGCCCGTCGCCTGCATCACGCCCCACGCGCGCACATGGCGCTGCCTGTCCGCAGCCTCCAGGCGCTCCATCGCTGGATCATGCTCCAGCACAGCATGGCGAAACGCCGCAGGGTCTTCGTCCCAGAGGGCGTTTCCCTTGGCGGTGAATGCCTCTGGCACATCGGGCACATGGGACAGCCCATCGACCAACGCCTGCAGATAAAGCCCTGTGCCGCCACACAAGATCGGCACCGTTCCGTTCGCCCAGAGCGCTTTGATCAAAGGGACCGTCTCTTTCACGAAACGACCGACCGAGTAGCGCTCAGACCCATCCACGTGACCATAAAGATGGTGCCGGACCTGGACCTGTTCCTCCGCTGACGGACGCGCCGTCAGGACCCTCAAGTCACGATAGACTTGCATGCTATCGGCATTGATCACTTCGCCGCCCAGCATACGTCCAAGCATAGCGGCAGCCGTGGATTTTCCCGACGCGGTGGGGCCGGCAACGATCAGAACTGGGGTCTCTTGCACTGGCATGGGCGCCCCTCTACCTCACGGGAAACGGAGTACAGTGATGACCGACACGGCCCACGCAACAATTCAGTCAGCCATCGAAGCAAACGATGTCATGCTCTTCATGAAGGGCACACCGCAGTTTCCGCAATGTGGCTTCTCCTCTGCGGTTGTGCAGATCCTCAGCGTCGTCGGTGTCGATTTCGGCTCCATGAACGTCCTGGAAAGCGACGAAATTCGCCAAGGAATCAAGAGCTTCTCCGACTGGCCGACGATCCCGCAGCTCTACGTCAAAGGCGAATTCGTCGGCGGGTGCGACATAGTGCGCGAAATGTTCGAGCAAGGAGAGCTCAAGCCCCTCCTCACGGAAAAGGGCGTGCTGGCCGAGACTTAGTGTTCAGGGCAGCCCTTGTTCTCCGGATCACTTTGCGTAGCGACCCACTTC
>JBCCTF010000077.1:0-17872 GCA_039198765.1 Pseudomonadota bacterium | reverse complement strand
GCTTGCTAGAGGGGAGGGAAACTAAGCGCCAGGGGAGGCCAGTCGTCACGTTGAGTCAAAAAACCGAGAAGGACGCAGTTGACGTCAGCGCGGCGTGGGATGCGGATAACCAAGCGTGGTGGGATTGGTATGTCGGTCTTGCGGACAACACCATGACCAGTGTGCAACGGGCGAGGCAGGCCCCAACGATGCTGCGGCCGGACCCAAGCCTTTCCGCGCTCGGCTTAGAGGCGCTGGCCGATGAGCTCTCCCAGCCGTACGATCTGAGCGCTGATGCGATCGCTCGCTTTAATACCGAAGGCTTCATCAAGCTGCCTCGCGTCCTCTCTCCTGAGGCCGTCATCACCTTGCGACGTGCCATCGTCCGCACCTTGGAGGCACAGTTCGCCACCACCTTGGACTGCCCGGTAGGTGATGGTACGCCTCAAGTTGGCCGGCGCTTTTATTCGGCGGAGATGGTCTGGCTTGACGATCCGATCGTCCGCCTTTTCGTGTTGAGCCCGCGGATTGCGAGAATTTCGGCTGACCTGCTCGGTGTACGGAGCGTTCGGCTCTACCACGACAATCTGATGTCCAAAGAGCCGGGCTGCGGGCGGACACCGTGGCACTATGACGACCATCATTTCCCGCTGGCCACGCAGAACGTGGTCACGGCCTGGATCGCAGCGCAAGCCATTCCCGAAGCCATGGGGCCGCTCGCCTTTGCCAAAGGCATGGACGCTTGGCGCCTCGTGGCTGACATCCCCTTCAACAAGACCGATACGAGCTATGATCGCCGAGTTGCCGAGACATTCCGTGGGCAGAATGTCTCCATCGAGGCTGGAGAGTTCGACGTCGGCGAGGTCAGTTTCCACCACAATCTGAGCTTCCATACCGCTGGCCCGAATGAGACAGCGTTCAGCCGCTGCGTCCTTGCCAACACCTTTTTTGCCGACGGAGCACGGGTTGTGGACGCCCCAACGATGGTGTCTGGAGACTGGCGCAAGTTCCTCCCTGGCGTCGAGCCTGGCGGCTTAGCTGCGAGCCCCCTCAACCCGATCTGCTGGCCTGCGGCACAAAACTGGGCCGATCAACAGAAAGATGATGCATGAACGACACCTTTGATCGCAGCTGCGCGCACTGGAGCGAGGAAGGGCGTGCCGAGATGGAGCGTTTTTACGCCATCGCTTCGGTTGATTACCGCCACCTTGCCGAGGCGCGAGATTGGGGCTCCTGGCTGAAAGCTAAGCAGAAAGCGGCTGGACGGCCCCTCAGCATCCTCGACGTCGCCTGCGGCTCGGGGAAGTTCCCGACTGCGTTGAGCCGATACGCGCGCCTCGGTGATGTGGGGCTCGACTCCATCGACTATGCGCTGCTCGATCCATCCGCCTTCTCGATCGAAGAGGCTCGCGCAGCCCTGGAGCCGCCCTTCGCTCCGGGCACCCCTTACGAGACGACGCTGCAGGCACTGCACTGTCCGCCCAAAGCCTTCGACATCGTCTGGGCAACCCACGCTCTTTACGCCGTGCCCCCTAGCGAGATGCAGGCTGCCCTGGAACGGTTTATCGCTGCGTGCGGTGGGGAGGGCTTTATTGCGCATGCGTATGCTGATGCCCACTACCTCGCGTTTCAGCGCCTCTTCCTTGAAGCCTACGGCCGCCAAGACGAGACGCTGTACGCGAGCGCAGAGGACGTGATCACCGCCCTGCGCGCCCTTGGTGTCCGGTTCGATGTGCACGACATCGCCTATGAGAACGGCGCGGGGGCAGAGGACCGAGGGGCGGTCGAAGGGTATCTGCAACGCTGCGTTTTCGATGAGAGTGTTAGCCTGGACGAGATGGAGCGAAAGGGTGGTCTTGCGGATTACCTCGCTAGCTGCCGCGCCACCGGCAACTGGCGCTTCGCGCAGTCCGTCGCTCTGATTTCGATTTTCCCGTGAAGAGCATGCATGACGCGGCGATCCGTACATCATGGACAGATGAAGCTGATCAGCGCGAGGGCAGCACGGAGTCGTTGAAAGAGCATCTGATCGAGGTGCACCGACGCAACCCCGGCTTCACGGAGAGCTGCGCCGGCCGCTGCACCGACGCGGAGGAGAAGACTTCCTATGACTGGCTCTGCGACGCGGCCCTAGACCAACAGGGCGCACGCGTCCTGGACCTTGCCTGCGGGAGCGGCGTGCTCCTGAGCCTCCTCCGTGATCGCATCCCTGACGCACAGGCGCTCGTCGGCGTTGATATGAGCGCAGCGGAGCTTGATCTCGCACGCCAGCGCTTGGAGGGCCAAAGCGTCATGCTTCACGAGGGTGTCGCGCAAGACCTCGCCTTCGCCGACGCGGCATCGTTCGACGTGGTTCTTTGCCACTGGGCGCTCACGCTCATGGACCCGGTGGAGCCTGTCTTCTCAGAGATCGTCCGTGTCCTCGCCAGCGGCGGCACATTTGCCGCGATCGTCGACGGCGACCCCGCAGAGGCGCCTGGCTATCAGGCGGTCAACGATCTGGTCTTCGCCCACGTCCGTGCCGAAGTGCCCTCGATCGAAAAGCGCGACCTCGGCGATTCTCGCATCCGCAAGCCTGGGTCACTGGCCGCGCTTGCGCGTTCTTTTTTCCCGAGGGCAAGCGTGACCACGCAAACAAGGGTCTTCACCCTCCAAGGCGAAGCCCGCATGCTGGCCAAAGAAGCGGTTGGTTTCTTCTACGCGGCGTTCGTCCTATCGCCGCTTGCCCGAGCCGCTTTGATTGATCAGCTTACGGATCTACTTGCAGCTCAAGCGGAAGGCGGCGTACCGACCTTCTCCTTGCCCGTTTGTCGCCTTCTGGTCCGCACGATCAAGGACTAACGATCTTGGTGCCTTGAGAGCCGTTTGAAGCTGATGCAATTTGGTTTTAGGGTTTCAAGCGGCCCTCAGTTTTTGTGTTGGCGTCTTGCAGACGCGAAACCGGTGATCCACATCCGCGCAAGGCACTTTATTCGTCCGTGTTCCAGAACGTCGTACCCAGATCACTCAATGGTAGGAGGGCCACACCCGTGATTGTGCAGGAGGAGCTGATCTCCTTTTCTCGCGCGGCTTCAACGAGGTACCTCCACGACAATCTTGCCGATTGCGGCCCCAGAAGTGAGGCGTTCATGCGCTTGGCCAACCTCATCCAGCGTGAAGCGCTCTTCGTCTAGGAGCGGCTTTATCAGTCCACGATCGATCATGATGGCGAGCCGCTCAAGGATCCGTCCATGGCGCTCCCTGCCTTCGCCGGTCAACAGGGGAAGCAGCATGAAAACGACGTGCAGAGAGGCGTTCTTGAGATGAAGGGCGGAAAGGTCCGGTGATGTTTCGAGGGATACGATCGATACCGCTCGGCCATGATTGGCCAGCGCTTCGAGTGAGGGGGCGATGTTGTCGCCTCCGACCGTGTCGAACACGACGTCATAGCCCCGACCGTCGGTCTGGGTCTCGATATAGTCGTGCACGGACTTTTCTCTGTAGTTGATCATTCGATCTGCACCCAGCCGGTCTGCGATCTCGGATTTCCGAGCCGTTGAAACTGTCGTGTGAACGACCGCACCGAGAGCTTTCGCCAGCTGGAGGCCGAAATGCCCAACTCCGCCTGTACCGCCATGGACAAGTACCTGTTCACCGGGCTCGACTTTCGCCCGGTCGACCAGTGCCTCCCAAGCGGTAATCCCAACCAGTGGGACAGCTGCTGCCTCTAGAAAGGAGAGCGTTTTAGGTTTGTGGGCAAGAAGGCGCTCGTCTGCGATCATGGCGTCGGCGTAGGTGCCAGCGCTTCCCTTCACGCCACCGGCACAGCCATAGACTTCATCGCCGACTTCGAATCGACCGGCCCCTGGACCGACCTGCGTAACAACGCCCGCGACATCGCAGCCAAGAATGATAGGCGCATCCGGAGCGATGGCGTCCATCCCGCCCCGGATCTTCGTGTCGACGACGTTGATGCTCGCCGCGTGAATGTCGATCACGATTTCTCCGGCGCCTCGGCTCGGGAGTTCAATGTCGACGGCTTCGAAAGCTTGGTCGGTGCCGAGCTTGGATAGGGTCATTGCAAGCATGGTGTAGGCCTCGGTCTGATTTGACGTCAGCGACTTCTGCCTTCATGTCCTTTTTCTCAAGTACGCACTATTTTGTGCAGTAGTATCGTAGGGGATACTATGAGCGAGCTGGGTCAGAAGCGACAAGCGCACCACGAGCCGTTCGGTTGCTCGGTGGAGGCGTGTCTCTCCGTGATCGGCGGGCGGTGGAAGCCAGTGATCCTCTTCAAGCTTATGGAGGAGGGCATCCTCAGGTTCGGCGAACTCAGGCGTCTGGTTCCCGGCGCGACCCAGAAGATGATGACCAACCAGCTTCGCGAGCTCGCGGCCGATGGGATCGTGCACCGAGAAGTTTACGCTGAAGTGCCTCCAAAAGTGGAGTACAGCCTCACAACTTACGGTCGATCGCTTGAGCCGATCCTCCTCGCGATGCGCGACTGGGGCGCTTTCCATACGGAGCGTCTCAAGTCGCCGGGGAGCTAAGGTGATATCGTTGAGGGTTGGCCAGTAAGACTGACGACAAGTTATGGTCCGAGACAAAACCTGGACTTGCTAAGGGAAAGCGGAGAGCGCTCCCTGCGACCTCTTCGCTTATGAGGTCTGTGGAAAATGTGGCCATGGGCTGACGCCGCCTTGGGCTTCCCACAGGCTTGAGCTGCCGGGTCTTCCACCCGGTCGAACGCTGCTTCTACGCTACGGGCTGCCCCCCCAGGGGAATGCCGATGCCGCAGAGCGAGCTTGGAGGCGCGTGTGCGCTTTTGCGGCGGAGGCTACCGGGTGACCTCGCCCGCGATGCCGTCCAACGCCTTTTCGATATTAGCGAGAACTCCGGCCCGTTGGTCGAGCGGGTAGGTCCGGGCAAAGCCCTGAACGTTGGTGAGGGCGAGAAAGACTTGGCCATCCCGCTCATAGACGAGGGCCTTCAGGGGCAGCTCGCCGCCCATCAGCGGTTCGGCGGCGATCAGCGGGGTGCCGGCCTTGGGGTTTCCAAAGATCACGAGGGTCGTGGGTTCAAGCTCCACGCCGATGCTTGCTGCGCCCGCAGCGTGGTCGACGACGGCAAAGGTCTTGAGGCCTCGCTTGTCCAGGGCCGTGGTCAGGGCCGAGAGGGTGGCAGCAAAGCTTTTGGCGCTGGCGCGAACGACAAAGCGCGTTTCATGCCCTAAGGCTTCCGTCGCGACCGGTTGAGAAGCTTGCGACGTGGCGCAGCCGCCCAAAGGGAGGGCCGCGCTGGCGCCGAAAATGAAGAGAGCGGCGGTCTTGAGGGTGGTCTTCATCGAAAGGTTCTCCTTTGGCTTTGCGCGACGACAGCCGCGGCTGAAGGCTCGTTAGAGGTCCGCCAGGGCCGAAGCGAAGCGTTCCTCATCGCCCGTCTTGAAGCCCGCGACGTTGATCCGTCCACTGGGAGCCATGTAGACGGCGTGGCGTTCGGCCAAAAGGGTGACCTCCTCAGTGGACAACGGCAGGACCGTGAAGATGCCGCGGCCGTTCCTGATGCCTTCGAGGGCGGGGTGGCTCGACACGGTCGCAAGGCGCGCCCGGACCTTGGCTACACGCACGCGCATCGTATCGAGCTCGGCGCGCCAGGCAGCCTCAAGCTCGGCGTTCGCCAAGATCGTGCCCACCACCTCCGCTCCGTGGGCCGGAGCCATGGACCAGGTCGCGCGCCCGATCGCCTCCAATGTGCGCTGCACCGTCTCACGCTCCGCGGCGTCGGCGCAGGCCACCATCAGAAGGCCAGTCCGCTCGCGGTAGAGGCCGAAGCTTTTCGAGCAGGAGAGGGCCACAAGGGCGCGGCGGCGCCGCATCGCTTGGCGGACGACGTTGAAATCCGCCTCCAGTCCCTCGCCCAGCCCGGCGTAGGCGACGTCGAGCATCGGCACGCCTCCGCGTTCGTCGAGGACGCTCAAGACTTCGTCGCGGACCTCCGGCGCGAGGTCGAGGCCCGTGGGATTGTGGCAGGGGCCGTGCATCAAGAAGAGGTCCCCCGCCTCCACCCGGCGCGCAGTGTCGAGGGCGTGTTCTCGGGATGCGGACCGTCCGTCCGCGGCAAGGTAGCCATAGGTTGCAACTTCGAGCCCTGCCGCCCCCAGAACGCCGGGGTGGCTGGGCCAGGTGGGGGCGCCGACAAGCGCCTTGGCGCCTTCGTTCGCCCGCCGGGTCAGCGACGCGCCAAGAAAAAGTGCCCCGGTGCCGCCCGGCACCTGGATGGCGGCCACCCGTCCTTCGAGACGCGCGGGATGATCCTCGCCGAGTGCGACGCGTAGAAGGCCCTCAACGAAGGACGGCGCCCCTGCGAGGGGCAGATAGCCTTTGCTGTCCTGCCGTTCGTAAAGTTTCGCCTCGGCGGACCGTACGACCTCCATCACCGGGCAACGGCCCGCCGCATCGCGGTACATGCCGACGCCAAGGTCGATCTTCCCGTCCCGCCGGTCGGCGCGGAAGGCGTCCATGATACCGTGCAGCGCGTCGGGGGCAGGGGAGGTGAGTGCGTCGAACATGGGGAAGAAGCTCAGGCTCCTGTTGGGGGAAGGGGGTTGAGCCCGAACCAGGCGTAAGCTGCCAGGAACAAGGTCAGAAGGGTGAGCAGCAAGCCCAGAGCTGGGCCCACGCGAACCATCTCGGCCAGGGACGTTCGAAGGCCAAGAGCCGCCACAGCCACGATGAGCGCCCAGCGCGACGCCGTGGTCAGAACCTCGGCGGCGGGGGCGGGAAGAAGACCTACGCTGTTGATGAGCACCACGAGAACGAAGCCGAGGACGAACAGCGGCACGGGCGCAGGGGTCGGGGCTTTCTCTCCTCCCGCTTCGCCCCTACGGCGAAAGAAGAGCCCGATGGCAAGGACCACCGGCGCTAAAAGAACAACTCGGGTGAGCTTGGCGACCGCGGCGGTCGCGCCTGCTTCCTCAGAGAGGGTGAGGCCCGCCCCGATCACCTGGGCGACGTCATGGATGGACGCGCCGAAGAAGAGGCCCGCCACCTCGTCGCTCACGCCGAGCGCGGCGGTGAAGGCGGGGTAGGCCACCATGGCCAGGGTCGAAAGGCCCGTGACTCCAACAACCACGGCGAGAGTGTCCCGCTCTTTGTCCTCCCTGGGCGGTAGAACGGCGCAGATGGCGAGGGCGGCGGAAGCACCGCAGATGGCCACGGCCCCTGCACAGAGGATCGCGCGCTCCGCCGTCATTCCCATGAGACGGCCCAGCAGAAGCCCAACGGCAAGGGTGAGGACGAGGCCCGATGCGATCGTCAGAAAGACTGCCAGGCCCAAGGCCACGATCTCACCCAGGGTAATCAGCGCGCCGAGGAGAACGATGCCGGCTCGCAGGACTGTCTTGCTGGCGAACGCGGTTCCAGGCTCGCAGCGCGGATCCGAGGCCAGGATGTTGAGCGCCATGCCGAAGAGAAGCGCGAACAGCATGACTGGCGCCCCCAGGCGATCCGCCGCGAAGGCTGCAGCAAGCGCAACGGTGACGGACAGCGCCAGGCCTGGCAGCAGACTGGGTGCGGTGCGCTCCGGCAACGGGACCGCAAAAGCGCGCTCCTGGGCGCTCGTCACAGGGTCAGGCCGCGCGGCGGGAAGGGGCGGGTGCCGCGTTTTGAGGCGCTTGGCGGTGGCGGTGGGTCACCATGCGGCGGTGAAGCCGCTCAACGGTATCGCGCCCGTTGGTGGTGAACAGGAACGGCAGAAGGCCGTGGATGAAACAAGCGAGCCCGGCGCCGACCATGGCTCCGGCGAAGGAGAAGGCGCTGTGAAGGTGCTGAAGATACGTCTCACCGACGCTGGCGGGGTGGCGGGTGAAAAGCTTCATGGAACCTCCGTTTGAGTAATCAGTTTATCCTAGAAAGCTCGAAACAGGATTGCTTTTTATGTGGTATCTCACGCAAAAAGGAGAACGACGTTCTTCGGTTAAGGGAAAAGCATGGATCAGATTGACCGAAAGATTCTGACCATTGTGCAGGAGAACGCCGACATCAGCACGGCAGAGCTTGCCGAGCGGGTGGGGCTAAGCCAGACACCCTGCTGGCGTCGCCTTAAAAAGTTGGAGGACACCGGCGTCATCGAGCGGCGGGTTGCGATCCTCGACCGGGACGCCATCAATCTCGGCATGACCGCCTTCGTCAGCGTCAAAACGAGCAACCACAACCAGGGCTGGCTCAAGGAATTTGCCGAGGCCGTTTCGCGCATCCCTGAGATCGTGGAAATCCACCGCATGAGCGGCGAGGTCGACTACCTGCTTAAAGTGGTGTGTCCCAACATGGACCGCTTCGACGCGATCTACCGCCGCCTGATCGAAACTGTCGCGTTCTCCGACGTGACATCGCACTTCGCCATGGAGGTGATCAAATCCACCTCCGTCATGCCGCTCGACTATGCCTGACCGGGGAGGGTATGCCGCTGGGTATTGTCGTACGGGGTGTTGCCGCAGAGAACGCTCGACCGCACCGGGAGAATGTGCGCCTTCAGACTGAACGAAGTCTCCTAGAAACCCGCATTCGGATGGCAACGCGCACCGGCGGCGTTCCTGGTCGTGACCACGACATTGACACCGCCGACCGTCATTATGCGGCGTACATCATCGCACTGCAAAGTATCCTGGTTGAGCGTTGCGATAATTTTGCCCGTCATGACGATGATACAAGCCGAAAGGCGGGCGTTGTTCCTGCGGGCACGGCCCGCGCATCGGCGGGCGCTTCGAAGCCAAGGCCGTGGCCAGCGAAGGTATCACCTATTTGTGTTATGATCGATTGGAGCACTGCGGACGCCGGTGTCCCAAGGAGCCGTGAGAGATGGGCACAGACTGCCGCCTGGTCCCAGGCCTGCGCTGCCGCCAGCGCACAGGCGATCGATAGCTCATCTTGGGTCATGCGGGCGCAGCCAGGAGCGGTGAGCCCGATCTTTCGTGTGCCACTTGCGCCCAGAACCCGCGTGAACGTCAACAAATCCGCAAGAGCTTCAGGGGCATCGGCACCAAGAGCCGCGCTGAACCCACTCTGAACGCAGCAGCATTCCGTGCGTCCAAAGGCATAGGCTCTGAAACCGAGAATGGCGAGGCCCGTCCCAGGACCGAGGTTCGGTAAAAAAACGTTCGAGAATGCGTGTTGAGCCAAGTTGGTTCTCCTTAATGTGCTGATGTGTTCAGTAGGCAAAGCGATAAGCGATCGAGGCCTTGTAGTTCCGCCCCGGTTGGGAAACGTCGGCGAAGACCCGCTCGAAATCTGCGTCGGCCACATTGTCGACACCCAAATCCAAGCGCAGGTCCTCAGCAAAGGGCGGAACCCACGTGGCGTAGAGATCGACCACGGCATAGCCGTCCCGTTCCTCAACGACGGCGAGACTTCCATCAACCATGCCGCGGCGCTCAAACTCATCCGCAAGCTGAAGACGTGTTCCCACCGTCACGCCCGCCGCCTCAGCCCGGTAACCCAGATCCAGTGCCAGCCTGTTCGGTGTCAGCGTGCCGAGGTCAGCGCCCGTTGCGTCGTCCTCACCCTCAATCTGTGTGTAGGAGAGGTAAGCGTAGAGTGTGTCCGAGTCGTAGCGCGCTTCGAGTTCGATACCGCTCAAAGATGCGCTGTCGAGGTTCGCCGACTCCGTCGTTCCAGCTGTGCACGGAAAGAAAAGCGGTGCGAAACAGGTCGGCTCGAAGGTCACATCGACAGCGAGATCGATGAGATCCTCGACATCGCTCTCATAGTAGCTGAGCTTGGCTTGCAGGCGGTCACCGGTGGAGATCAGGTCTGCAAAATCAACGCCGATGCCCACCTCTATCGTCTCGGCACGCTCAGGCTCGAGATCGGGGTTCGGGATGAAGTTGTTGGTGACGAAGGTAAAGTTGGGAGGCGTCCCCGCCGGATCGAAAAGTGTCGGGTGCGGAAGAGAGAAATGGACACCATCGAGGAACAGCTCGTTGAGCGACGGTGCCCTGAAGCCCTCCGCATAGCTACCAAAGACCCGGAGCCATGGTAGAGGGCCGTAGCTTGCGGCAAGGCGCGGCGAAAGAGCATCGTCTTGATTGTCCGTTCCCGCCGTATCGGAGCTGTTCTCGAAATCGTCATAGCGGATACCGGGGATGACGATCAGCTCTCCTGGAAGGCCGAGTGGCTCCTGAAACACAGCCTCCAGCTGGCCGAAGACGCCGATGAAGGAGGCTTCACCGTCAGGGACACCGCCGCGGCTGCGGTTCTCGGTTTGGTCATCAGTGCCAACCTGGCTGTCTTCGAACCAATCGCCGCCGACCGTCGCGGTGAGATCAAAACCGCCAAAATTGAACCGAGAAGCGTTCCGCAGACTGACACCGTTGGTCTCCACCTCACGAGCCAGGAGCCGCGGAACGCTTTCGTCGAACTCATCGACGCTGGTCTCGGACCGGTAGGCGGTGATGCGTGCATCGATAAGGGCGCTCTCCGGATTGAAGGCTGCGGCCAATCGATAAGTGTCGGAGATGATCTCTTTGTCGACATCCACGGCGCCATCATCGAGGCCGTTCGTCCCCTGTCCGTTGTTTGGTTCGATGGCGTTGTTGTCGAAGCGCTGCCATGATCCTTCAAGGCTGAGTGCATCGGTTGCTTGCCAGCTCCCCTTCACAAGGCCCGACACGATATCGTCATCGGAGGGCAGATCGGCGCCGGAGCCGAGCGTGATATCCGATGACTGACGGATGGTGAGGCTCGCAAGACCGTCGAGCGTCTCGTTGCGGCCGAAGACCGTGAGGTTGCCGGAACTTTCTTCATTGACACTCTGGTAGCCAGCGCGAACGCGCGCACCAAAACGCTCATCGGCTTTCAGCAAATCGTCCGCATCCACTGTTTCGAAAGCCAGGACGCCGCCGACCGCGCCCGAACCATAAAGCGCCGAGGCGGGACCACGCACCACTTCAGCGCGCGCGACGAGATCAGGCTCCAAAAAGAACCGTCCGTCATGGGCGGAAAGGAAAGACTGCCGTGCGCCGTCGAGCAGTATGAGGACATTTTCACGTCCAAGACCGCGAAGTGTGGGAACCTGCCCCGTCCGACGGGGACCGCCATCGAATTGAAGGCCTGGTACATCACGCAAGCCATCAGCAAGGGTCGACACAAGGCGAGAGTCGAGTTCATCGCGGTCGATGACGGAGACCTGTCCGGGATAATCAATCGCAGGGAGTGGGTTAGACGTTCCGTAGACAGTCATCACGTTCTCTTTCTGCTCTGGGCTCTCTTGCGCCCCGGCGGCGCTCACCAGCGCCAAGCTCGAGACCGTCCCCGCCCACCAGATTTTGCTCATCGTTCACCCTTTGTGCGAATGCTTCGCAATACCATGTACGCAGCCCAGCAGTCTTGCAAGTGCAAATCGTTCGCGTTAGCAACATTATGAAGCGTTGGAGATTGAAGCTTGTGAGACTTGCGATTCTGATTGGCCTAGGTGGCTTCGCCCTTGCAGCCTGTGCGACTGCCCCGACGTCGGTTGGCGGTGAGACTGTTGCCCGGCCAGCCTCCAGCCCGTTTGAGCGTGACCGCGACGCCATCCTCGCCATGGCCGGAACGTTCAAAGTGACGTTCGACTTCATCGAGACAGCTGCCTTGGATGCCGACTACGAACCGAAGGAGCGTAAAGTCTCTGGCGGCTACGAAATTGTGAAGGTCATCGAGGACCGCGGCGACTTCATCAGCCTTCAGCATATTCTCTATGTCGGCGGCGAGGATAAATTTCCGCTGAAGCACTGGCGGCAGGACTGGCAGCACGAACCAAACCGTGTTCTGACGTTCATCGGCGGCAATGCCTGGACGCTTGAGGATGTGACAGCCCGCGACCGCCGCGGGGCGTGGTCGCAAGAGGTCTACCAAGTCGACGACTCACCGCGATATGGCGCTGTTGGCCGTTGGACCTACGATAACGGCATCCCCGCCTGGCAACCAGCCCAGGCATGGCGACCCCTTCCGCGCCGGGACATGACCACCCGCGACGACTACCACGCCGTCGATGCCGTGAACCGCCACGCGATCACACCGAAGGGCTGGCTCCATGAGCAGGACAACACCAAACTCGTTCTGTCATCGGGTGAGCCAGAGGCCCTCGTCCGTGAGGTCGCCATCAACACCTACGCTCGCACCAACGAGGTCGACAACGCCGAGGTGGATACCCATTGGGAAGCGACCAAAGCTTTCTGGGCCGGTGTCCGTGACGTCTGGAAGACGTTCCAGAACGAAGGTGAGCCGTTCGCCCTGACCCTCAAGGGCGAGCCGGGCGATCTCTACATGCCGATCCTGGGGCTTGCCTCGCAAATCGAAGACGGTGAAATGTCGTCCGAAGCCGCCCTTAAAGAAGCGCGCGAGATTATTGCAACCTACACCACTCTTGACCTTCCTCCGCTTACAGAACGTCTGCGGTAGTTTGGATAGGTCTTGCGCTCTCTATGAGAGTGCTTTTTCGTGTTCAGACGATTTTAAAGGGTCGCCAAGAAGGAAGCGTGATTGCTTCGCAAGGCTCGTCCCAGACTGGCAGCAGCTCCGTTGTCTGTCTGGCGACACCAGCACTCCAGATGTTGAGCTGACATCATTTTGATAATGCGTGCTTCCGTTGACTGAACCAGTCCAGTAAACTGCGACCACGCTTTGCGACTTGACCGCAAGCTGACAACCTCATTCGGCTCCAAGGATGACATCCACAAGGAGTTGGTGGCGCAAAATGACAAGCGCTTCTTGCCTGAGCTCAGCTCAACATTATTTTAATATAGCCGTATGCAGACTATCTTGCAAGCTGACTGAAGATCCCGAGAGAGGCCAAAGCCACTATCGGGATTTGCGCGGAAGCAGCAAGAGTAGGCGAGGTGGTCAGCCCGAGGACGAGAGCAACTCCGTTGAATCTACGCGGTGCTGAAGGGCCGCGCGAGATCGGCACACAGCGAACCAAGCGTCGATGCCACAAAGACAAAAGCACTCAGAACAATCGCGAGGCCAAGGCCGGTGCCAGTTACGACAGAACCAGCGCCCGCTAGCTCCATAAAAGGGACAATACTCAGTGGTGTACTGATCGTTATAATGGTTGGTACGATGAAAATGCCGTAGCTGGGAGGTATCTTTGCGGTGAGGAGCAGAGCGGAAAAAAAGTGAAGAAGGAAAAGCGCGGCCACAGCAAACGGAGTGGACGCAGGTATAATCTCTGAAATGATCAGCAAACAAAGAGTTCCCGGAATTGTGATCTTGCGAATCTTTGTCGCTGTCTCAAGATCATCCAGTAAGAAAACAGGATATTTCAGTCGCACTCTTCGCTTCAAGACATCAACAATCCAAAGCAGGGCGATTGCGCCCACAGCAAGCCATAGAAGGTTAACGCCTCGGGATTTGAGGTTGGCCGGGTCAATACCGAGCCATAATGCAATCGTCGTGAATGAGCCAAGGATGATGAGCAGCAATCCCAGGGTATAGAGAAACGCCGCGACCTCGAAAAGGAGGGTTCGCCAGAGACCAAATTGCAGTTCGGTTTTCTCGACCGCAGAACGTTTTAAAGCAGACGACGCCTGCTGAGCTATCAAAATAGCCAAGGCTGCAACAATAATTTCAACAAGCATCGAATCTCTCCTGAATACGAATATGTTTCAAAATACAGTTTGTTTTGATTCGTAAGACCCTACACCATCGCGGCAAAGATTGTTTTGATCGTACCGTTTGTCCGACCTGCGAATTTAGGCTCGTACCGATCTTCATTGAGGATGCCTAGGATGCCATGGTATCAAGACTATGACGAGCGTGCTGGAAACCAGCTATGTTTCGTCCTATCGCAAGGTCGCTTCGATCATGGGGCTAGGTTTCCCTTATCCTCAAGTTCGCCAGTATGCTGATCAAGGCCTATTTCCGCATTTTCCTCAACATCGATCAGAGTGTGGACGTTCATCACGAAGCTCTCGTGCGCCCGTCCTTCAATCGGCGATCATCGGTGAGGTGATGTCGTCACCGAAGAGGAGGTCGTAATTGAGCTCTGTCATCATTGCCGTTGTTTGGGCCTGGGTGCGCATGAGAAGCAGTGTTTGGGTTTGGTAGAAGGTGTCGAGCACAGTTTCGTAGAAGTTGGTTTGCTGACTAAGGGATGCGTTTGCGATTCGTTGCCGTTCGGCTTTTGGGAAGACATCAATGCTTTCGATGACGCCCCGCATGCGGAGCATGCCGGCAATACCGCCCCACTGCTTATAGATATCGTCTGGCATTTCCAAAACGAATATCATACCTTCATCGGAACTCGCTCCGCGTCCGTAGAAGAGGAAGGCCGTCCCCTGACGATTAGCGATTTTGGTTTCTGTCAGGAGAATGCGTGCATCGCGGCCGTCCAAGGACGTGTAGGCTTCCAGGCGCTCAAAAGAACGGTTGCCTGTGATCTTAAGGTCCGTAGCTTTATCTAAAGCAGAAAGCGCAGTTGGTAAATCAATAGTATCCGATGTCAGGCGAAGGGATGCGTAGCGCGGTGATCGCTTATCGCCAGGAACTTGCATTTGCCAAGGGCCTTCCATGGGCCAAGCAAGGTATTCTTGTTCGCCGGAAAGGGGAGGGTAGACGCCGCGCCTCGCACCCGATGCCTTGTAAATTCGTTCCCGCTCCGCCTTCGTCTTTTGCGCGCGTTGGCGTTTGTTTTCAGCTTCAGCAATGCGCCTGCGTTCAGCGTTCTCTTCACTGACCTTTTCAAGGTCGCCGCGCACACCCGCCAGGAGGCTTGCTGCATTTTGGGAGATTCGCGGCGATGAGCTTGAGGATTTTGTCGTGGGCGTTGGTTGCGGTGCGGGATTATCAGATGCAGCGCGGTTGGCGATCTTGGTGCCTTTGGCCCGCGGCGGGTTGGCGGCCAGGACATCGAGACCGCCCATGGCTTCGTAAGTTGAAGAGGGGGCCGCGAAGATTGTGAAGAGCTCGCCCGTGCTTCCCGCTCGCCCTGTGAACGTTGCGGCAAAATCGACCGGTCCCTCGGCTGTCTCTGCTTTGCCGGTGATCGCTGGCATACCCCGCAATGAGGTCATCGTGAATTCCGCCATGCCGTAGCTGGCAACCGACAGCGCCATCTCAAAACGTGCGCGACTGTCCCGTGTGCTGATGGACTTCATTCCGCCTGCTGATGCTTCATCCAAAGCCTCGATTGTGTAGCGATGCACTGAGGCCTCGCCTTTGTGATAGTGCGTGCCTTGTGGGTGGGTTTCCTGCTGAAGGGACCAGGTGGAAATATCCGGTGCCCCAGCCAGTGCGGCTGACAAAAAGGCGAAAGCTCCAACGGTGAGAAAAGAGAAAGATGCCATACAACAACGGAGCCTCATTGATTTTGCTCAAAGAGGTTAAGCGATAAAAATCTCCATCGGAAGCGAATTGCGCCGCTGGCCTATGATCATTATGCAACACAGACCTAACGGGGTTGTCATACTTGTGTTCCGGATATCACTATCGTTGAGATCAAAAGGCCAAAAGGTTATTTTCGTCCTTGTGCATTGTATTGGTCTCTTGATCTTAGGCTTCGGCGGGGCTCTCCGGCGTTTGACGGTGTCTTCAAACGATAGGGGACGACGCCGCGTCTTGCCGTATCGGTGACCACGGTTTGTCCAATGGGCGGGAAGGCGCGCTGGGGACAAGCGGGGCGCTCACAAATTCGGCAACTGACGCCGATGGGAACCACCGAGCGGGGCTGGCCGAGGTCCATACCGTCCGCATAGATCATCGATTTGGCATGTTCAAGCTCGCAACCCAAGGCGACGCCGTAATGACGATCGAAACCATCAAACCGCCCTGCGCGTTTGACGATCGACCGCGCAACACTGAGATAGCGAAGACCATCCGGTGTTTCGGCGATTTGAACGAAGATCCGTCCAGGGACAGTAAAAGCCTCGTGCACATTCCATAACGGGCAGCCGCCGCCGAAGCGTGCGAATTGTAGCTTAGTGGCGGAGTGGCGCTTGGTGATGTTCCCGGCACGATCCACACGGACAAAGAAAAAGGGAACCCCCGGCGCGCCAGGCCTTTGCAGGTTGGAAAGCCGGTGGCAGGCTTGCTCGAAACTGATAGAGAAATGATGTTGGAGCTGTTCAATATCATGGCGCAACGTGCGCGCCATGCTAGAAAACACACCATACGGAAGAATCAAGGCGCCAGCGTAGTAATTGGCCAAGGCCAAGCGGCAGACTTCCTCGGCTTCGCGCGTTTGAAAACCCGCCCGCTCAACCAGATCGTCAATGGCTTCTGTTTCTTCCCAAAGGCCGATGATCGCTGCCAGTTGAAATGTGAGGGTGTGCGGAGAAAGGCTTGAATTGAGGTGCACGGTCCGGCGTGTAGGGTCAATTTCGTAAATGGCGTTGCTGGATTGCGCAGGTAGGCGCTGCACCACCTCGTAGCCGTGACGGTTGGAGATGTAGCGCTTGAGGTTGTCGAAAACATCAGGGCCATGAAGCCGCTCCTGTGAAGAGAGCCGTTCGCCAGCGCGGTCGAGCGCGTCCACGTAATTGTCGCGATCGTGAAAATAGTCGCGCACTTCATCATAGGGCAGAACATTGGCTGGGCTGGGTGCGGGTGCGGCGGCATCGAAAGACGCATCGAGGGCTTGCAGCCGTTCTTCATAACGACGGTTGAGCTGATGACTTTTCAAGAAAGCCCGAGCCAGCTCCGGCGCAGTTTGGCTCAAGTGTTGAAGCACCCGAGGCTCCAAGGCCGGTTCTTCGTAAAGCGGCTCGGCAAGGGCATGCTGGAGCTCGGTCGCCACACGATCGGTATCGTCCACGGTGAGCCTATCCAAGCTGATGTTGAAAGCTGTGGACAGCCGCATCAAAACGGCTGCGGACACCGGGCGTTGGTCATGCTCCAGCTGGCTTAAATAACTCGGCGAAAGGCCCAAAGCTTCGGCGAAAGCGGCTTGTGTCACCCCTGCTTCGGCGCGAATGTGTCGAAGCTGGGCACCGAGAAAGACTTTGCGCCCTTTTTTGCTACCTGATATTGCCGCCTTTACCATGTTTTGAGTGCATCCTTCGCAAAGTTTGCAACTTTGCACGAATAACCGTGCATCCCGTGCAATGACGCGATAACTGCACGATAAGATACACTTTTCAACCTTCGCAGAATAGAAAAATCGAGGCTATGCAGAACCACGAAGTCCGTGCCCATCCGTCCAAAGACAAACTTGCCCGCGAAGATCAGCTTGCTTGGAAAATTGCCGAAGTGGCAGCCGATTCTGTCGAGCCCGATGAGCAAGCAACCGAGATGGTCATCAACCGGATCATCGACAACGCATCGGTGGCCGTTGCATCGGTCAACCGTGGGCCGATCAAAACCGCGCGGGCGCAAGCCTTGGCGCATCCCCGTTCCGGCGGCGCGACACTTTTCGGTTTGCCTGCCGATCAAACCGTTGGCGCGGAATGGGCTGCATGGGCCAATGGCACGGCGGTGCGTGAGCTTGATTTCCACGACACATTTCTGGCGGCGGATTATTCGCACCCTGGTGACAACATTCCCCCCGTGCTGGCCGTGGCGCAGCAAAAGGACCGGGATGGTCGTGATCTTCTCCGGGGTATCCTGACGGGTTATGAAATCCAAGTGGCCTTGGTGAAAGGTATTTGCCTGCATGAGCACAAGATCGATCATATCGCGCATATTGGACCGTCGGCTTCCGCAGCCGTTGGTACGCTGATGGGTCTTGCGCCAGAGGTGATCTTCCAGGCGGTGCAGCAAGCGCTTCATTGCACGGTCACCACCCGCCAGTCGCGCAAAGGCGAGATCAGCTCTTGGAAAGCTTTTGCGCCCGCCTATGCCGGTAAGCAAGCGATCGAGGCCGTGGACCGTGCGATGCGCGGTGAAGGTGCTCCGTCCCCGATTTATGAGGGCGAAGACTCGATCATCAGCTTCATCCTCAATGG
>JBCCTF010000076.1:0-18018 GCA_039198765.1 Pseudomonadota bacterium | reverse complement strand
GCGCTGCTTTGCCAGACGAACTGGACATTCGTTGCACCTTGTTCGCGAATGATCTCGACGATCCGCCGCCAAGCCGCCTTATAGTTATCGGTGTTCTCGTAGCCAGCATTCCAGGCGCCGTCGAATTCATAGCCGATCCTCAGGAAAACCGTGCCTTTCACCGAAACGAACAGTTTGGCGAGGTGCTCGACTTTGTCATCATGCTCGCCACGGACGAGAGCTGCGAGGGCTCCAGGCTCATCATTGTTGGCAATGAACAAACCAATCGCGAGATGCTCGAAATTAAACTCGGTTGCGGTCTTGTGGGCGTTGACAGGGCCTGAACCCCAGCTGCCTTCGAGATCTATCGGCGTACCGTCCACGGCGAGGCCGAGGCCACCAAAGTCATTGTCTTCAGAGAGGACGTTGTAGAGCCCGATGTAGGCCGTTCCGCCATCGGCCAACGCGCAGCACCCCGACTCCACGTAATCGCGAATGGCGCCCAGGTCCTGGCCAATAAAGAATAGGTTTCTCTGTTCGTCCTTCTGCTGAGGAATTCCCGCACCAGTACAGGCCCAAAGAAGCGCCACCGCAAAAGCAACGAAGGCCTGACGCCAAGATGAAGAGAGTCCGTCGGCCCAGGCTAGAACCGAGTGGTGAGACAGGTGTGGCTTCTTTGCCTCGGTGTTCGTCATGCTGCAGCGTTCTGTGTTGACATCGTCGAAGATTGATAATTATGTTAGCGCTACCATAAAATGGCAGGGTCGAAAGTCAATCGATCGATAGCTGGCGAAAAAAGCGCTGACATCTCGGCGTGCGGGAGGAAATATGACCAAGCAACTTCTTTTGGGCTGTTCAGCAATGGTAGCGCTACCATTTTTGGTGCCTGTGTCCGTGGCTGCGGCGCAAGATGACACGAGTACAGATGATGGTGACGTTATCATCGTTGAAGGAATACGCCGCTCACTGACGGATGCGGCCGACGTCAAACGGAATGAGGCCGGTGTGGTGGATGCCATCACAGCTGAAGATATTGGCAAGTTCCCAGACGCTAACCTCGCTGAATCACTTCAGCGCATTACAGGCGTATCGATCGACCGTCGAAACAATGAGGGTAACCAGATCTCAGTTCGCGGGCTCGGTCCCAGTTTCAACTTGGTGACACTCAACGGACGCCAAATGCCCGTTGCCTCGTCGCCGGAGCTTGAGACGCTGAACAGTCAGACCCAAAGCCGCGCCTTCAACTTTGCTGAGATCGCCTCCGAGTCAGTTTCTGGGGTGAACGTCTACAAAACTGCGCGTGCTGATCTGCCGACGGGCGGTATTGGCGCGACTGTCGACATCCAAACCGCCCGCCCGTTCGATGTTGCTGGCACACGCGGTGTGGTCAGTATCGCAGGCATCTATGATTTCTCAGCAGAGGAGGGGCCAGCCGTTACGCCTGAGGTCGGTGGCCTGTTCTCTCACACTTTCAACGACACGTTCGGTGTGTTGGTCACGGGTTCGTACTCAAAGCGGAACTTCAGAGAATTCGAAGATCATTTGGACGGATGGGACCGCTGGGATCCAGGCTCTGGTGGTCACAACAATCTGATTGCTGCAGGCGCGATCGATGCGAACGAAGGCACGGTTTATGCCCCGCGGACGCACATCACCGAGATTGCAGATAACGAACGTGAACGGATCAATGCACAGTTCGTTGCGCAGTTCCGGCCAGTCGAGACGCTAACCGTCACGGCGGATTATACTCTATCGCGATTTACGGTCGAAGAGCAGCGCTATCAAACGGGTCTTTTTGGTCTGTATGCAGACGCGGGCGTCACCAGCGCTATTACCGGTCCGGTTGGGCTCACGCAAAACGGCACCTTGTCGTCCGTTTCCTACGCGGGCCGTGCGGCTGACGCTCTCGCCTACAACAATGAGCTCCGTACAGAGAACAACTCCTTTGGCTTGAACGTTGAGTGGGAAGCTACCGAGCGGCTGACACTGGAAGTCGACGGGCACGTTTCGACATCGGAGAGCCAGCCGGATGGGCAAAGCAACGACGCGATTGCTATCTACCAAGGCGCACTCGGCGTTGACTTCCACATCACCTATGGCTCGGGTCGTCCGACGATCACCATCGATGACAGCGGCGCATTTCGCGGTGAGGAGCAGTTTGGTGGGGGCGCACCTATCCCTGGTGTCGATAGCTACCTCGATGTTGATGCTTTGAGCCCGCTTGGTTCTTTGGTCCGTACGGTTGCCATTGAGAACCAGGTGTCGCAGGCGCAGTTCCGCGGTAGCTGGGCCGGAAACGATGGTGACCTTCTCCAGTCTATCGATTTTGGTGCGTCGTTCATTGAGTACGACGTCGATACGGCGTCACTTAGCACGAACTTTGTTTTCCAAGGCTTGGATGACTGCATCGGCTGCCAGGGCCTCTTCAATGAGGTGTCAAACGTCAGCACCGGTATCTTCGATACGATCCAGTTCTTCGACTCCGCAGTCGCGATCGATGAATTGTTCCCCGTACAGACGGTGATTCCATCATTCGATGTGATCAACACGACCGAAGAGTCCTACGCAGCTTTCGTAAATTTCAATTTCGAAGGCGAGTTTGGCGGCATGGTGGCCAAACTCTCAGCCGGCCTCCGCTATGAGGAAACGGATGTTGTCTCTTCATCAAGCGCGAATCTTCCCCTGGGCCTCCGCACCACAACAGGCTCTGAGCAGGAGGTGATCTTCACCAATGAAGTTCAGGAGCTGCGCCAGACCGGGAGCTATGACAACTTCATTCCAGCCGTGGACTTTCAGCTTCAGCCTACCGATGAAACTGTTCTTCGCTTCTCGTATGGCAAGACACTGGCACGGCCGGATTTGAATGCGCTGCGTCCATCGCTCAACATCGCGGATACGCGGCCCTTTGGCCCATTCAATGCTTTCCAGGGCAATCCCGGGCTACTGCCTTATCTTGCTGACAACATCGATGTGGCGGCTGAGTGGTACTACGACGAGGGTAGCTACGCAGCGGTGACGGTCTTCCACAAGAGCGTTGAGAACTACATCGGCACGGATACGACCACGGGAGAGTTCCTGAACGCCAACGGCGATCCCATCACTGATCCCAGCCCTCGCTTTATGGGAACCGCGGTTGAAAGCCAGCCGTCAGACCCCGTGGCGATCTTCAACATCACCCAGAACGTGAACACCGGTGATGCTGATATAAACGGCATCGAGTTCGCCCTGCAGCATCTTTTTGGAGATACAGGCTTCGGCGTGCAGGCCAACTACACGATCGTTGACTCCGATGCAGAATTTGATCCGCAGGCGGTGGATCAGACCGTCAACCTGATCGGCTTGTCCGACTCGGCGAACCTCGTGGGCTTTTATGAGCAGGACAAGTTCCAGGTCCGGATCGCTGCGAACTGGAGGGACGAGTTTCTTTTCTCAGAGAACCAGCTCCGTGTGCAGAACGAACCTGTCTTCTTCGACGAGTTCCTGCAAATCGATGCCAGCGCTAGCTATGATTACAGCGAACGGATCTCTGTTTTCGTGGAAGCCCTGAACATAACGGGCGAGGATCAATTGCAACGTGGTCGGTTCACGGATCAATTCCTGTTCCAGAACGATCAGCGCCCACGGCTGACCTTCGGTGTCCGCGGTCGCCTGTAAGCGAAGTTCTCTCTCAACAAGGAAGCCGCCGCCTTTCTGCGGCGGCTTTTTTTTGGTTCTATCGGGCAGAGTGGTTTGCAGACTTCAGACGGCTGAGGCGCTTTGGCATGATCAATCCGTAGGCGTCTCCATGCTGACAGCCATTACCTGGGGAGGCGATTGAGATGATGACTTGGCTCTGTCGACCGCTATGTCGCACATGGTTGCCAGTATAGGCTTCGCTTCACACTCTGCTTTGAGCCGCCGGTGGGCCTGGGAGCGGGCTTCTTCGTCCTCTCTGGATGCCGAGATCAGTGATGATTGGTTCTTCAGCAGCTCTCGCCGTTAAGCGTCGGTGTTGATGAGGAAGTCCTGGAAGAGTTTGAGCGCTTGGTCTGTTAGGTCTGGGTTGTAGACGGAGACGGCGCCTTCGACTTGGTCCTCTTCATCAAAGGCGTGGGTGGCTTCTTCGAAGGTGATCAGGTTCACGGGAACTCCGCTTTCGGTCATCCGATCGAAGGCCTCATGGCATGGTCCTTCTTTCGCCACCACGTCCTGACCCGCTTCGATAATCTGTGTAGGGATCGGTTTGGCCCAGCCGCGTTTGCGTGCGCGGGACGGGAAACCGCAATAGGGGTAGGTGAGGTACACGCCGTGTACCTGGTCGTAGATCTTCGGTGAGGGTGCTCTCAGCCCCGGGGCCCAGGTGTCGCTGAGGTCCATAATCATGGCTTCCATGACGGACCATCCCCCGTGGCTCCAGCCCGCAAGGACGAAGGCATCGGGTTTGGCGAAGTCTTGCGTTTCCGCAAATGCGAGCGAAGCGATGACATCACCCGCCCGCCGGGCGCCCCTCAGCTGAAGTCCTGAGCAAACGCGACGAACAGCTCTGTCGAAGGAGATCTCGCGGGGCCCGAAGCTGTCGACGACAATGGCTGCGTACCCAACGTCATTGGCTGCCTTGGCATAGCGATCCATGATCTGTTTGGGGCCATTCTCGCCGACGAGGCCGCCGCACCCATGGAACAACAGGACAGTGGGAAAGGGCCCTTCGCCTTCAGGCAGATGGATGGCATAATTGGGCTCGAGAAAAGCACTTCGCTCCTCGACCGTATCGCTCGAACAACCGGCGATGCCGAGAAAAAGGGATGCGCAAAGAACTTTGATCGGTGTGCTGAAAAATTTCATCAGAATGACTGTCCTAGGTAGAAGTAGACCGCTTGTCGTCCGCCTTCGGAACGTCCGTAGGCGATGTAGGTTGGGCCAATGGGAGTCATGGCCGCGCCATAGATACTGCCGGCGAAGATGCTTCCTTCGAAGTCGAGGAACTCGTCTTCAAAACTGAGGTCCGCCATTTCCAAGGTGCCGCCTATGAACGTCGCCACGCCAGTGACGTTCCGGAGCGATGTGAGACGTTGGTAGGCTTCCACGCGGCCGAGCAGATAGCTATCGGCGGGGACGGCTTGGTCCCGCACGCCCGAGAGGCGCTTGAAGCCGCCGAGATAGAACACGTTTGCGGCATCTGCTTGGGAGCCGACGGTGCCGCCATCGATGGATGCAAAGAGTCCTGTACGCCCCATTTTACCTGCCGCGGACATG
Organism: Pseudomonadota bacterium; assembly: GCA_039198765.1. GTDB lineage: Bacteria > Pseudomonadota > Alphaproteobacteria > Caulobacterales > Parvularculaceae > Parvularcula. The sequence continues at coordinate 12,807 of JBCCTF010000076.1, read as the reverse complement.
GTGAAGCTGGCCGACGCGAAGCCTTCAATGTCTGTATCACCGCCCAGTGCATCGTGGTAGTCGCCTCGGACGCTGAGCCCGATGCCGGACGTTGGGAATTGTGCTGCGTTGAACGAGTCGGTGGCAAGTTTTAGTCCGCCTACAGCATATTGAGCGGTCTCGCCTGGCAGCGGTTCGATGACCAAATCGCGGACAAGGCCGCCCTCGATTTGGGTGTTTGCGAGGAGAGACAGCGCGTAGATCGGTTCGCTATCCGCCCGCTCCCACGCGATTTCCGCTTCGGCGATACTCGAGAACCCAAACTCGCGCCCAGCGGAGAGGCCGACACGGGTGGTCTGCAACCAGTTTTGGTTGATCGCGGTCCGGTCCAATTGGACGGGTACGGACAAAGCACTGTGATTGACGAAGCTATCGATGAAGAACCGGCCCCCGGTTCCGAACGGCTGGTGCCACGCCACTTCGCCGAACAGATCATCGCCCAGTGCGCCCGTGATCGAGAGCTCGCCCCCTGAAGCATTCATCGGTCTTTTGGCATATCGCAGAATAAGTTCGTAGTCGGAGAACCCGTCAAAAGTGTTGGAGAACTGCGCCCCCACCTGGAATTGCTCGCGCCCGAGGGCCCTGGGCGTTGTGCGGAGGGCGAGGACGGCGCCGCCCTGGGTGGGCCTCAAGTCATAGTCGACGGTTCCGAACAGATCGAGCGACCGCACGGCGGCGAGCCCTCTGTCCAGAGCTTCCTCTGTCGCCACGTCGCCGGGTTGGAGCTGCGATCGCGTGGCAATCAAATCGGCACGCAAGCCTGACGATTCATCGACCACAATCTCAGCCAGCACCGGCGGTTCAGTTCTCTGCAGGGGCCGACGCGTTGGCGGTGCAGCCTCAGCCTTGAGAGCAAGCAGCCTTTCGCGCGCTGCGAGAGCAACTGTCCGACCACGTTCCATTCCGAGTTCAAGAGCGCCGAAGTTCCCCGATGACAGACCATCGAGCTCAGGTTGCAGATGAATATCTCCCTCTTCGAGAAGCTGGATCTGGCGCTGCCAGTTGGACCACACCATGATCTGGATCAGCTGCTGGACGGTGCCGGTAATGCTCGGTGTGCTGTTGATTTCGTTGGGCACGATGGTGACGTCGAGGACGATGATCCGATCCGCGCCCATCTCTCTGGCTACATCCACGGCGATCTGTTTCGACATGCCGCCGTCGATCAGGACATACTCATCGATCTGCTGCGCTGGATAAACGCCCGGCACGGCCATGGTCGCGAGCATGGACGCAACGAGGTCTCCACGATCAAGGGTAATGCCTTCGCCGCGAGAAAGATCCGTACCCACCGTAGCGAACGGTGTCGGCAGTTGCGAGAAGTCCTCAATCCCTGCGACCGAGCGTGTGCGGTAACGCAGAAAGCGGCGCATCCCCTCGAGGGTGTTGTAGCCAGCGGGAAGGTTGAAACCTGTCTCACTGCGACCCGCGACGTAATCGGGAAACAGGAGGCGATCGAGTTCCTTTTGCCGAAGGATGCGCTCCTCGAATGGAACCTGACCAGGGATCAGCTTGCTCCAATCGGCATCAAGGAAGATCTCTCGCAGCTCGCTGCCGCTATAGCCGGTTGCATAGAGGCCTGCGACGACGCCGCCCATGGATGTCCCCACGATGCAATGAACGGGGATGCCCAGCTCCTCGATGACCTCAAGCGCGCCGATTTGTGTGGCCGACATGGCGCCGCCGCCACTGAGCACAACACCGATATCGAGCTTTCCGTCCGCATCCTGATGATCGCAGGCTTGCGCTGAAAGAAAACCAAGGCCGCTGAGCCCCGCAACAAGGGTCTGGAAGATCTTAGAAACTGACACTGAAACCTACCTGATAGCCTGAGACGTCGTCGCCGCCGAGGAGCGACGCTTTGAAGTTGATGGTCTTGACGGTCAGCACCGATGGAGCGACCCAACTCAATCCGCCACCTGCGCGCATAAGGTGACCAAACCCAAGGGCAGCGTTGGTGTCCTGACCAAAGCTCGTGCTGCTTGCGAAGGCGTTCCAACGCAGGGGCTGGTTGAAGAGGAACCAAGGGGTGGGTCCGTTGAGTTCTCCGACAAGGGTGGAGACGATCAGATCGCTGTCTTGCTTCAGCACGTCGTCAGATGCAGCGAACACGTCGCTTCTCAGCGCGGTGAGCCTCAAGCGCGCTTTGGACACGACCCCGTTGTCATGGACCTTTTGGTGCCTGACCGCGAGGAGGCCACCATAAAGGCCAGCTGTGGATGAGATGTCGAAGAGGATGTCCTGGCCTGCATCAAGGATCAGCTGGCTGTCGGGCCCGTCAATGTCCGCATCGTCCGTCACATTAGAGATACCTGCGAGAGCGCCCATGCGAACGGTCAGCGTCGGGGCCATCTGCCATTCTGCGCCGCCGCCACCAATGGCGCTGAATGTTTGGGTGCGGAGTTGCCCTCGGTTCAGTTCACCGTTCGAGCCGGGGAGGGCAAACTCGCGCTCCGACCAGGCAAACCCGGTATCGATCTCTGTAAAACGGCGCCAAGCGCCGCCATCGTCGCTCACCCAGTTAGGGTGGACGGCGATACTGCGAATGGTCGCCTCCTCGCCACTTCCGTCGAGCGTGTAGTGAGCCGCCGCCGCGCCGGGAGCGGCAACGAAAACGTTGAGAGCTTGAAAGGCAGCACCGAGCTGTCCGACGTCTGCAGCCTCGCGAAAGACCTCCGCGATCTCCTCTTCGGTGACTTGTGCCGCGACGTCACTTGCCGCCGTGCCCAACAGCAACGCGCAAGACAAGAAGCCGAGCCCCCTCAAGCTATGTTGCATCTTTCCGCTCTCTCAACCACTTGAAGAGCTTAGCGCAGCTGAGCGCGATCCGTACCTACCTTTTGCAGTGCAACGACGCTCAGCGCTTCCAGCACTGCGTTTGTTCCTGTCTCTACGGTCGACATCCCAGCCACACTGCGCAATAGGCGGAATAGCAGGGATCGATCTCACGTTTTGGTGCTGTGCCTTGTCGACAGGCGCCGTGCTGGCTGTGGGATAGAAAACCTGAACGATTTTGAACGGTACGGAGTGTTTATGAAGAGCACCGTTAGCGCACGCTTTGTTTCGCTGATCTTGCTCGCGGCGATTGCTGCTTGCTCGCAGGGGCCTGCGACGGAGGATGAAGGGCCGCGCATTCGCCCGGCAAAGCTCTTGACGGTAGAAGAGGACCAGATCGTCCGTACCGTGAATTTGCCGGCGGTCATTGGTGCGAAGGGCTCCACGGATCTCGCCTTCGAAGTTGGCGGCCTCCTGCAGGAATTTCCTGTCGAAGAGGGCATGCAAGTTAGCGCTGGTGACCTCATCGGTAAACTTGAGCAGCGCCAGTTCCAGAACGAGGTGGCGACCGCGAAAGCTCAGTTTGACAATGCGGAAGCTGAATACCAGCGCGCGGAGCGCCTCCTCCAGCAGGACGCGATTGCCCGTTCTGTGGTCGACCAGCGCCGAGCTTCGCGTGACGTGGCCCGGGCCAACTTAGATACGGCCCGCAAGCGTCTGGAAGACAGTGTGCTGACGGCACCGTTCGACGGCGTGATCGCGCGCCGCTTTGCGGAGCCTTTCCAAAATGTCTCGCCCATGAGTGCTGTCGTCACGCTTGAGACGACGGGCGCTGCTGAAGCGGTGGTGCAGGTGCCTGCAACGCTGGTGGTGCAGTCGGAACAGCTGGAGCCGCTTGGCTCACAAGTCGTGCTTGATGCGGCCCCGGACGTCCCGATGCAGGCCGAGCTGTTCTCGTTCGCAACGCAAGCTGATGCTGCGGCCCAGACTTTTGAAGCTCGTTTTTCGTTTGAACCGCCTGAGGGTCTTGTGATCCTGCCTGGGATGACCGGAACGGTTCAGCTACGCATGCAGCGGCGCGAAGGCGACATGGCCCTGGCCCAGATCATCATCCCGCTTGAGGCTGTGGTGAGCGAGGCGGGCAATCCGTTCGTCTTCAAAGTTGATCCGCAGTCGTATCAATTGACCCGGACGCCGATCGTTGTTGCCCCCAGTGATGATGGCCGGCTGGCCGTGGTCGAGGGGCTTACCGTTGGTGACACCATTGTCGCCGCCGGTGCTGCGTTCCTGCAGGACGGCATGACGATCCGTCCGTACGAGGGGTAACCGGCTCCATGAACCCGGCAGTCTTTGCGATCCAAAACCGGCTCATCAGCTTCATCGTGATCATCATCAGCCTGTTCGCAGGTTGGTCGGCATACCAAACCATGCCGCGCTTTGAGGACCCAGAGTTCGTCATTCGCCAAGCCGTTGTGATGACGGAGTATCCTGGCGCAACGCCGCTTGAGGTGGCTGAAGAGGTGACCGAGCGGCTGGAGTCAGCGATCCAGCAGCTTCAAGAAGTGGAGGAGATCACCTCCGAGTCGAGCTTTGGTCGTTCCCGCATCACCGTGGAGATCAAGTACGATTTCTCGAAGAGCAAGGCGGACCTCCAGCTCATCTGGACCAAGCTGCGGAACAAAGTCGCTGATGCTTCACGCCAACTGCCGCCGGGCGCGGGCGAACCGTTCGTCAACGACGACTTCGGCGACGTGTACGGCGTGTACTACTTCCTCACCGGCGAAGGCTTTGAACCGCGGGAGCTGTACCAATACGCCCGTGATCTGCGTACGGATCTTCTGTCGGTCGATGGCGTGGCGAAGGTTGCCATCACTGGCGAAAAGAACGAGCAAATCTTCGTCGAAATCTCGCGTGAGCGCGCCGCTGCCCTCGGCGTCTCGGTGGAAAGCGTTTTTCAGGATCTGAGCCAGCAGAATGCGGTTGTCTCAGCAGGCACAATCCTCGCTGATGACCGGCGGTTGGTGATCAGGCCCACGGGGAACATCAACTCGGTGGAAGCGATCAAAGACTTGGTCGTGTCCTCGCCCGGCGCTGGTCCCACGTCCTCTGGCGTGGTGCGCCTTGGCGACATCGCCAATGTCGAGCGTGGTTTGGAAGAACCGCCAGCGTTCATCCTCAAGTTCAACGGCCAAGACGCGATCGCGCTCGGCGTTTCGAATGTCTCGGGCGCTAACGTCGTGGCGATGGGCGCAGCGATTGATGCCAAGCTTGCCGAGACGGAGTCCCTGCGGCCGTGGGGCATTGAGGTTCATGAGTTCTACCACCAGGGCAATGTCGTTGATCAGTCGGTGAATGACTTCGCCCTCAACGTGTTGGCGGCCTTGGTCATCGTGCTTGTCACTCTGCTCCTGTTCATGGGGCTGAAGTCGGCAGTGATCATCGGTTTCGTCCTTCTGCTGACGATCGCCGCGACGGTGGCGACGATGCAGATGACAGGTATTCCGATGCACCGAATTTCCCTTGGTGCACTGATTATTGCGCTGGGTATGCTCGTCGATAATGCGATCGTCGTGACGGAAGGCATTCTGGTGGGCGTCAAACAGGGGCGGAAGAAGCTCGAGGTAGCCCGCGAGATCGTTTCGCGCACGATTTGGCCGCTTCTGGGCGGTACCGCCGTTGGCATTTTGGCCTTCGCGCCAATTGGTTTCGCCCCAGGTTCCACAGCTGAGTACACCCAGCACCTCTTCTGGGTGGTGTTGATCTCGCTGCTGTTCTCCTGGGTTTTCGCGATCACCATCGTGCCGCTCCTCGCCGATCTTCTGTTCAAGGAATCCGCAGCTGAGGAAGAGAAGCCAGACGGCGTGATCATGCGCACCTTTAAAGGCTTCCTCGCGCTGGCCGTACGTGCACGGATCGTTGTTGTGCTCGCGGCCGTGGGTCTGTTTGCAGGGTCGATCTGGGGCTTCGGTTTTGTGAAGTCTGGGTTTTTTCCCGCCTCGACCACGCCGCAGATCGTTCTCGACTTCTGGCTACCCGAAGGCACGGCCATCGAGCGGACTGAGGAGCGGATGGAAGAGCTGGCCGAGTTTGCTGCCGAGCAAGAGGGCGTTCTCGATGTAGCAAGCTTCACCGGGCAGGGCGGGCTTCGCTATATGCTGATCTACCCGCCGGAGTCGCCTAACTCTTCATACGGACAGCTTTTGCTGCGGGTAGACGATTACAAGTCGGTCGATGCGCTGTTGCCGCGTCTCCAGGCCCACGCCGACGAGAATTTTCCCGATGGCCAGACGAAGGTCTGGCGCTTCACGCTTGGGCCGGGTGGTGGCTCAGCCATTGAGGCGCAGTTCTCAGGCCCCGATCCGCAAGAGCTTCGCCGGGTTGCGAACGAAGCGCGAGCGATCCTCGCTGCTGATGCTGCAACGTACGCTGACAAAACAGACTGGCGGCAAGAGACCCTGACGATTGAGCCGATCTACTCGGAAAGCCGTGCACGGCGTATCGGCGTGTCGCGTGAGAGCCTGTCGAATGCTCTGCGTACGACTTATTCAGGCAGACCCGTTGGCTTTTATCGTGAGGATGACCTTCTCATTCCCATCATCTCTCGTGCGCCCGAGCGCGAGAGACTGAACGTCCAAGGCATAGGCGATATCCCGATCCCCAGTGCGGCGACTGGCGGCACTGTGCCGCTCTCGGAAGCGGTCGAAGGCTTTGATGCGGAGTTCGGTGACGCCATCATCCGCCGCCTTGATCGTGTGTGGACGATCCAAGCACAGGCCGACGCCGTTGCTGGTGTCCTGCCGTCCGAAGTGTTCGCACGCGTGCGTCCTCAGATCGAGGCGATCGAGCTTCCAGAAGGTGTCACTCTCTCCTGGCAGGGCGAGTACGGCGACAGTCTTGAGGCAAACCAGAACCTCGCCAGCGTTCTGCCGTTCGGCGTTCTGGCGATGGTTCTGACGGTGGTGCTGCTTTTCAATGCGGTGCGCCAGCCTCTGGTGATTTGGCTCGTCGTCCCGCTCGCCCTCGTGGGTGTTGTCACCGGTCTGGTGGTGACCGACACAGCGCTGGAGTTCATGGCGATCCTCGGGATCCTCTCCCTTTCAGGTCTCCTCATCAAGAACGCCATCGTGCTGGTTGATGAGATGGACCTGAGAATTGGTGACGGCACCCCGCGGTTCACAGCGGTTGTTGCTGCTGCGGCTTCACGGGCGCGACCTGTGATCTTGGGCGCCCTGACCACAGTACTGGGCGTGATCCCGCTCTTTGGTGACGCCTTCTTCCGTGCGATGGCCGTGGTGCTCGTCTTCGGGCTGAGCTTCGCAACGCTGCTGACGCTCGTTGTCGTGCCCGTGCTTTATGCCATGATCTTCAACATCAAGTCTTCAGAACAAGCCTAAAGGGGGTTTGCGATGGTTCGGTTGGTCAATTCTACATCTCTGTCAGCCCTGACGGCGCTGCTGCTTTGCAGCTGCGCGTCTGTCTCGGACATGACGTCGGAAGCCGAAACGATGGCGCGGAGCGACGTCCCGCTTGAGCAGGACAGCTTCCGCGGCGACGCCTCGGGCATCGGAAGCATCGAAGACGGCTGGCTCGCGAAGATCGATGATCCGGTCTTGACGGGCCTCGTCACCGAAGCGCTCGCCAACAACCGCGATCTGAGCGCGGCAGCCTCACGGGTCGAAGAAGCATGGGCGCTGGCAGGCAAAGCGGGCTCGGCGCTCTCGCCGCAAGTGAGTGCTGGGATCCAGACATCGGGTCAGGGAACAGGGACGAGCGAGCCTCAGGGATCGACAGGGCTAGGTGTCCAAGCGAGCTGGGAAATCGACCTGTGGGGTCGCCTCCGCTCAGGCGCCAATGCGGCTTCGCAAGATGCGGCTGCAGCAGCGCTCGATTTTCAGTATGCGCAGCAAAGTCTCGCGGCCGCGGTTGCGCGTGCCTACTTCTTCGCCGTCGAAGGCAATATCCGTGAACAGATTGCCATCGATTCAGAGACGGCGCTGAAGGATGTTGTCCGCATCGTGACAGCTCAAAAGAATGAGGGCCTTGCTACGGCTCAAGACCTCGCCCTTGCCAACACTGACCTGGGGCAGATTGAAGACACACGCATCGCGGCAGGTGGTGCTAAGCGTGACGCTCTCCGTGCACTGGAGCTGCTGCTCGGCCGATATCCCGGAGCGGAGCTTGATGTTGCGAAGCAGCTGCCGCCGCCGCCAGCTCTGCCGCCTGCTGGCCTCCCATCAGAGATGCTCGAACGCCGCCCAGATTTGGTTGCAGCGGAACGCCGGTTGGCCGCTAGCCTAGGCCGGGTGAACGAGGCTAAGGCTGCACGTTTGCCAAGCCTCTCACTGACCGGATCTGCCGGTGGTTCGTCTACGGAGCTTTCTAGCCTTCTGAGCCCTGCTAACGTCGCCTGGCAAGCTGCATCGAGCCTGATCGCACCTGTGATCGACGGGGGGCGGCGCCAGCGCGATGTCGAAATCGCCAATGCACGCCAGCAGGCTGCGCTGGACGAATACGTCGCTGCCGCGCTCTCGGCGTTCGGCGAGACGGAGACAGGGCTCGATCAGAATAAGGTCCTTGCCGAGCGGGAGACCGTTCTGACCACATCGTCGACCAACGCTGCGGAGGCCTACCGCCTGGCGCGTCTGAACTACGAGAGTGGCGAGACCGGTCTGCTGGAAGTGCAGGAAATTCAACTCCGTAAGCTCGAAGCCGATAACCTGCTCGCTGCGGTCAGCCGAGGTCGATTGGTTCAGTTCGTCGACCTCAACCTCGCCCTTGGCGGGACATGGGAAGGCGTTGCGACCAACGGATTGTAAGCGCGCTTGCGCTTAGAAAACAGTATGCAGATAAAAAAGTGGCGCCTCTCAAAGGCGCCACTTATGCTTTATTCGTCGTCGGCTTTCGGCTCGAACGTTAGTGCCGTATCGCCAGACGTAAGCGTGAAACCGTTCGCTTCACCGTCTGGGCCAGCTTCAATCGTCAGTGTACCGCTCAGAAATTCTGTAAGCGCTTGCTCTGCGTCGACAACAGGACCCATGCAAGCCATGCGCGTCATCGCCATGTCGCCGATAATGATGCTGTCGCCGTCTCTCTCGTACCCGCCAGACATTCTGTTGCAGCCAGCATAGGCACCAAAGCTGTTCTCGTCGATGAAGGTGAGTTGGACTTCATTCTCGCCAATCATGGATGTGTACGTACCATTCAGGCCCATTGGCTCCTCCTTCGAACACGTTGAGCTTGTCTCGCCGCCGCTGGTCACGGAAAGAGCGACTGAACCCTCACCATCGCAGCCCCCTCGCTGGACGGCGAGTGAGAGGCCAGCATCTGTCTCAACAATCCAGGCCTCGCGATCGCGCTCGACACTGCTCAAACCAAACGATGTTGTCGCGCCAGCTGATGTATACTCTCCGTCCTCGGCGTTCAGCAGGACAGACCAGCTCCCGTCGTCGGCGGCCGCCTCAATGGGCAGGTAGCTCGAGTAAAGGGCGTCGCTGCGTTGACAGGTTGGATAGCTTTCGTCCGCGAGGGTGAGTTGCGCTTCGTCTCCGCGTTCCCAGAACTCAGCGGCAGGCGCGCTTTCGTCGCCACTGATGTAGCGTGCGCCGGAAGCAGCAGGCACGGCAAGCATCTCATAAACGTCGGCTCCGACCACCACGCGAGCGCCTTCAGCCTCCGCTGCCACATCAATCCATTGGGCGCCGCATGCATACATCGTCATGGGGGCAGGGTCGCTTTCGCCGTCCTGGTTTTCTCCGCAGGCGGCCGTTCCCAACAGCAATGCGCCGAGGAGGAATTTGGTTTTCAAGGACATGAACAATCCGAACTTTGCTAACGCCCTGTCGTAAGGGAGCCGGCTCAGACTCGCCAAGGAGAGAACGCAGCTCTGCCGTAATGTTCATAAACTGCACGCGAACCCTGCCGCGCACGGTGGGTTCATCTTACGCCGCGCTAATGAACTTCGCTTGCGCGGTGGATTTGTTATCCTCCAGAACGAACCTGTCCACGACAGTATCGAGCCTGTCAAAAGCGCTCTGTGCACCGAGGATCGCGTGGTTGTTACGGTCGACAAGGCCGTTGTTGTTCTGCGTGAGCCGGTCGAGATCCGACATCGCTGCGTTGATCTCGCGCAGGGTCAGGTTCTGACTTTCCGTCGCGCTTGAGACTTCGGCGATCGCGCTGACAATCCCTTCAACCTCTTCCACGATGGCTTTGAGGTCCGTTGCTGCACGGGAGACAAGATCGACGCCGCCTTTGATCTCTTCGTTCGACTGGACGATCAGTGTGCCGATTTCCTTCGAAGCGTTGGCTGTCGATTGCGCGAGGTTTCGCACCTCGGCCGCGACGACGGCGAAGCCTTTGCCTGCATCACCCGCGCGCGCGGCCTCAACCGATGCGTTCAAAGCGAGGAGGTTGGTTTGGAAAGCAATCGACTCGATCACGGATGTGATCTCGGTCACCTTCTTCGACGACTTCGCAACGCGGTCCATGGCCTCGGAGGCCTCTTCCATCACCTGACCGCCCTGTTCGGCTTTCGTCTGTGTACCGCGAGCGTTCTCACGCATATCGCTGGTGCGTTTGGCGGTCTGCGCTACAGTGGTGGTGAAGGACTGAAGCGAGGCCGATGTCTCTTCAAGGGTCGCAGCCTGGGTCGAAGTCTGAGACGAAAGCTCATCAACGCCCGTCAGCAATTCACGCAACGACGTGCCAACCTGGGTCGAGGTCTCCTGGAGGTTGAGGATCACACTTGCTAATCCGTCTGCGGAGAAATTCACACCATCGCGGAGCGCTTCAAACGCGCCTTGATAGTCGCCTTCGACCCGCTTGGTCAGGTCACTGTCCTGCATGGCGCTAAGAACCACAATGGTCTCTTCGAGGCCGCCCTTCACTGTACTGACAAGTTTGTTCAGGTTCGCTGCCAACTCGTTCAGCTCGTCATCGTCAAAGTCGGCTTCCACCTGCTTCGTGAAGTCACCGACTTGGGCTGCACGGACGACTTCCCCGATGGAACTGCCGAGTTTTTGGATCATCGCGCGGCGCTCTTCTTCTAGGCGCTGCTGTGCTTCCATTTCGGCCTGGCGTTGTCGCTCTGCAGCGGCTTCCCGCTCTTCCTGCGCTTTGCGTTCAGCCTCTGCGCGCTCCTCCATCCGGCGGCGCTCATCTTCGGCCTTGGCTTTCAGGGCCGCTGCCTCAGCTTCCTGACGCTTCTTCTCAGCGATGCGTTCTTTCTCTGCCGCTTGCTCACGCAGCTCGCGCTCGCGCTGCTCCGCGGCCAGTTGTTCTTCGCGACGGCGCTCGTCTTCCTCACGCTGACGTTCAGCAGCAGCTTCGCGTTCGAGCCGCGCTTGCTCTTCTGCTTCTGCTTTCTCAGCGAGGAGACGCTTTTCTTCTTCAAGGCGCTTGCGTTCAGCTTCTGCTTCGCGCACCCGCTGACGTTCCCGTTGCTCGAGGGCGCGTTGAGCTGCTTCTTCCTTCAGCTTCCGCTCTCGCTCCGCTGCGGCTTCGCGTTCCTGCCTCGCGATCTCTTCGGCCTGCCGGCGCTCGTCTACGGCCTTCGATTCAGCGGCCATGCGCTGCTCAGCGGCCTCACGCTCGCGACGCTCCGCTTCAGCACGCGCGCGCTCGGCAGCAAGCTGTTCATCTGCGAGCTGTTCAGAACGTTGCTTCGCTTCTTCCGCTTCTTCGACCTTCTCTGCTTCGAAAGTCATGGAACGGACCAATTCGCGACACAGCCACATCAGAGCGCCTGTTTGAAGAAGAACAATCACAGCATGAAGGATGACACGGCCGAGATCTGTTCCGTCTGGAAAGACCAGCGACGGCACGATGAAATTCAGGCCAAGGTGGTGCACCGCCGTCGCGGCTGCTGCTGCGAGCACCGCGCGCCAATCGCACATCAGTGCAGCCACTGCTAAGGCCGCGTAGAACCCCATGTGCATGTCCAGCTGCCACGCGTGTCCTGCGAAAATGAAGAGGGCGACCGCCGGTCCGCAAACGAGAGCAATCCCCAACGCAATGCGCGACGAGGCATGTTCCGTGTACGCCCGCGAAATCGCAATCGCTCCGATGCCGCTCGCTGATAGGATGAGTACGGCCGTCAGCAGCCGCTCAGGACTAACGATGGCGGCGCAAGCGCCAAGAACGACAATGTAGCCGATCAACGACATTTCGATGAGTCGCTGGGCGCGGGAGCGCAGAGAGCTGATGCCTTCGTTCATCATGGTCAAATCTCACTGATCAGATTGGAGGATGGGTCCTCAGACTTGGTCGGTGTGCAGAGTGAAAAACTGCTCCGCTCCAAGACGAAAAGCGCGCCTCGGGCTTGTAGAGTTTTACGGCCATTGAAATCCGTCGGTGTGTAACCAACGAACGTCAGTGGACCGCTCTTCTCAACGATGAAAAGGTCTGCCGCGACCATCGCCTCGACCTTGTTTGCTTCAGTGACCCAAGGGGGAAAGGCGACGGCAATGGCTCCGCCAGCGCCTGTCGATTGCAAGGGAAGGAAGGCAGCCATCACCCAAGCGGCAACGGCGCAAATCCATCCTGTTGATGCAACGATCCCTCTCATGCCCTCGGGTCCTCACTCCGCGCCAGACCATGGAGAGAAAAACCGAAAGTCAGGTTAGCCGTTTTGCTCGCAATGCAACGGGTTTAGGAACCTGAAGCTCTGACATCGCCACAAACCCTCATGAAAGAAGCAACATCGGCCGATCTGGCAGACAACATGTCGCATCGTATCGCCAAAGTGTGGCTCGGTGGAGGGTCCTCGTGCCGGTCTGCCATCCCCTGAAAAGACTCTTGCATTCGGATGCAAGCGAGCCCGGGCGTCAAGCAACGCGCCTTGCCGAGCTCGAAGGGCGGCGCGTCTCCGAACCGGTCGGAGACGTCGTCGCGCGGGTAGCGGACGGCGGATAGGCCCGAGTCGTAGTCGCGCATGAATTCCAGTGCCGCGCGAAGGCTCGGCTCGTCGATCGCCGCGGTGAGCGCCGCGTCGGG
>JBCCTF010000075.1:0-18208 GCA_039198765.1 Pseudomonadota bacterium | reverse complement strand
GGCGCACCGCGTCGGGCGCCTCGGTCTATGATGGCCGGAGTGCGATTTCCACCGGGGGCACCCATGTGGGCTATTCAGGCGGCCTCGCCACGGCGCTTCAGTCCGAGGCAAGCCTTTCGCTTGAGGAGCGCGATGCAGCCGCTCAGCGTTCCTCCACTGCGGTGTCGGCGCTCGCCCACCAGATCGGCGATGTGGGTTGGCAGGTGAGCAATGGCCGGTCTTTTGAAGATGCGACCGGCTTCAGCCTCGATACGCGCGGCACCAAGAGCTTCAACGAGCTTGTGTCGAACGCCAGCCGGTTTGCCGAACGGTTCACCGAAGGCAAGGACCAGGAGTTCGCCTTCCAGGCCTATATGCAGGCTTCGGCCTCGAAGCGTTTTGGCGTGCCGCTTGTTGGCGGGCTCAAGGCCGAAGCGGGTGCCCGCGGGTCGGCCGGATGGTCGGCGCGCCGGGCCGAAATCTATGAAGCGGCCATGGATGCTTCGCGGACGGACACGTCGGCCAAGGCCTATGACGATATCCTCCAGACCTTCGACCGCGACAGCACCTCGGAGACCTCGAGCCAATCGTCGAACTGGCGGGAGGCCTTCGCGGCGAACCTCCAGGAACTCCAAAGCGCGTCCCAGGACCAGGAGCACTACACGGCACGGTCAGAAGCGGCGCGGGATCTCGCAAGCCGCGTCGAACGGGAAGGAGCGGGGTTCACCGCGAACTGGGACAATGCCTTCCTCGAGCATATGGCGGAGCAGGACCGGGGCGATGGCCATGCCGTCGGCATGGAGGACGCCAGCCGTCGCTGGACCTCGGGCGATCTTGATGACCGGATGTGGGTGGAGCGTCAGGCGCGGGAGTTCATCGATACGCAGGCCGACCAGCTGCTGGAGCTTCCGAAGGTCGATGGGTATGAAGGGCCTGCGGGCCTCCCTAACGCTACCCCTTCCTCGTTCGATGATGTGCGGGCGGTGGGTGCCGACAATCTGGGCGAGGCTGAGAGAAGGCGCGCCAATCCGCCTGGCGCAGAGCTGTCCTCTCCTGAGTTTGACGGGCGCCGCGCCGACGCCACGGCTCGAGGAACGGCCGCTTCTGCCGATTTCAATCGCACAATGGTTGAGCGTTCGTCCGATGACGGAGAGAGAACCGGACAGCTCCGCAAGTTCACGGTACAATCGAGGGTTCAGGATGGGCGTGATGGCGAATGGGATGCGTTCGCGCGAGGCGAGCCTGACGAAATGCCGGAGGACTATTCGGACATTTGGAGGAAGTCGAAACGGCTGCCGGGTCTAGGAGGCGCCCCGATAGATGGCGATAGTCAGCAAGCCGATGAGAATAGGATGCCGAGAGAGCAACGGATGAGTGGCTCCGATCATTACGAGACTGGAGCTTTGCTTCTCGGGGAGGATTAAGCCGCTGGATCATCGAGCGACGCTGTATCGATCCGCAAGTTTGAGTTCGGCTTCATGGGCTCGCTTCATTGCAATATGAAACGCCCCGAAAAAGAAAGCTCCGACCGCCAGCGGCAAAGTCGATCCTAACCAGAGAAGCCAGTTCGCGCTTTCGCCAGGCCCCTGAATCAGCAAAACGATTCCGCCAACCGTTGCGGATAGCGATGCCGCTACAAAGCCCCACTTGAGAACCCAGAAGAACCACACCCATAAGATGCCATACTTCGCGTACTTTGCATTCCATGCGTAACCGGCGTGGAGCGAGGTCTCGATCTGATCGCGAAGGACGGGATCGAAGCCGTCGGGGCTTGCGCCTAGCCGCTGCAGCCGTTCGGCTTCCTCAACGATCTCGTGCTCTTGGCTCATACTCTTGCCTACCACATCAGGCGATGAAAACAAAACCGGAACGCTTCTCTACAGACTGATCTCCGCACCAGCTTCGGGTTCGTCACGATCGGCTGCCGGTGGTTCTGTTGTGCTCATGCTCGGTGCGGCTTCACCATCGTTACTGGCCTCGGTCCGGTCCGCAGGCCCTGGCTCCTGGTCCAGCCCGGTCAGCTCTTCCATCCTGGCACTTGCTTCGATGGCGGATGTTTTGAGACCCGTGTTGCGATGGAGGGCATCAAGCGTTTGCTGCTTGTCATCGACGATGACCGACAGGGTGTCTGCGGAGCGCGAGATCCCGACATAGAAGGCGGTCTGGGTCGTGAGTTGGCGCTCCGAACTATCGATCACGGTAATGACGTCTTTTGCGGTCTGTCCTTGGGAGGCGTGGGAGGTGACAGCGTAGGCATGGGTCAGCGCCTGGAGTGCCGGGTCCGATCGTTCAAAGACACGCGGCTCGCCATTGATCTGGAGAGTGATGGTCTTATCGTCGAAGCTGAGCATGGACGCTCGGTCCAACGCGGCGATCCCGCACGATGGATCACTCCGGGCAAACATCAAACGATCGCCTTCGCGTAGGTCGAGCTTTGCTCGCTGGAACACCGAATAGGGAAGGGCGTCTTCTTTTCCGGTGAGTTTGCTGAGGGGAAGCGTCTGCTGGCGCCCCCGGCTGTTGACGAGCGTCACCGCGCCTCGCTGCTCGTCGACAGAAACAACCCTCCGCTGATGCCCCGGTTTGACGTTGAGCTGGTCAACCCGCCGGTGAAACGTCAGCATGTCGCCCGGATCGTAGCTCCTTGCGCTTTCCGCTTCCGCCCGGGTCATGTCCTTCTGAAGTGCGACGCCGACGCTGGTGGCTTCAGAGCTGAGCTGTCCGTCTTCGATCATCGCGTCCCGAATCTGGGCGTTGATCGCGCCTCGCAACCTGTGACCCGGCGCTACGATGAGAGCGGCGTCCTGCCTCTCTTTCGGCAAGGCTTTCCACGCCGACGCCGCCGCCTCCGCCAGAGCGCCGGGGGCCTCGACGATGTTGCCCTCGATCCGCTTCATTGCCCTCGCAACGTGGCCCTCAGCAGCAGCTTCGACGGCGCGCCGTTGATTTTGGTGCTGAGCGTCCCGGGGAAGGCGGACGACATCCTTCATGACGGCCGTGGTCATCCCGCTCCTCCGGGCCTGATCGAAGGGCCGCCCGGCTTCGATGCCGCCGTGCTGCCTCCGGTCGCCGAGGAGGACGAGGCGAGAAGGCTCGAGGGCCAAGACACGCTCGAGGACCAGGTTCATCGACTTGGTCGAGAGGAACGAGCTCTCGTCCACCAGGACGATCCTTCCCGCAAGTGAGCCTGGACCGCGGCCTTGCTTGAGGTCGGTCAGAAAGCGAGCGACAGTCTGGGTTTCGATCCCTCCACCTGCGGAGAGGCTGCGCACTGCCGAGTGGGTGGGTGCGAGACCGAGCATGCTCGTCCCCTCGGGTCCCGAAGCCTTGCCCAAGTCGCGGGCCAGCTCCGACGCGTGGCGCATCATGGTGGTCTTGCCCGTCCCCGCATAGCCTTGGACGCCCACGAGGCGATCGGTGCCGCCGAGGATCGTGGTGATGGCCGATTTCTGACCGGGCGTCAGGGACGTTTGGTTGAGCTCGCTTTCCAATTCCGAGCAACCGACGAGCGGCTCGGTTTGTCCCGCTCCCCGGACGAGAGCATGGGTGCGCTGTTCCCGCGCGAGACTGCTCGCGGTGGTGGCCTCGGCGTCAGGGTCAGCGGCGTTCACGCGCACCAGCTTGCGTTCGCGCAAGGCCATCAGCTCACGGTCGATATCCTTGAGCGTCAGCCCATCGGCGCCGTGCTCCAGTGCTGCGCGCCGTACATGGTGCGCTGAGAAAGCGGCTTCGCGTTCCTCCAAATGCCGGATACCGAAACTCACCGCCGCACGTGCAGCCTCGCTTCGTTCGCTGGTGAACCCGCGGCTGCGGTAGGGATCGTCAGCCTGCGAATTCAGCGAGCGGCTGGGCCTGAAAAAGCGGTGCCGGAGCTCGGCGAGCGCAACGGCCAGAGGACCCCGCGGGGTTTCTTGGCTGAGCGGCCTCTCGATGTCGCCGCTTTGCTGTCGGTGCCCTGCCGCTTCCGCAACGCGATGAAGCTGGTCCGTCCACGGCGCGCCGCGCTCTTGCCACGCATCGGTGCGGTCTTCCTGGGACATCGTCGTCTTCGATGGGCGGGACTTGAGAGCGACGGCTTCCCGTGTCTTCGGGGTGTCGTGGTCGAGCTCTTTCGATATGCTCCTTATACGCTCTGCGCCGCGCGAGAATTCCGAGCGTGCTTCGGCGGACACCCCTTCAATCGAATAGGCCCCCGATCTGCCGTTCTCGAATTTGACCTTGTAGCCGAGCTCCCGGAGTTGCTCCCGCATCGCGGCATCGTAAGCGAGGCCGGCTAGCTTGGCGTGACGGAACATCGGGTCATTGTGGAGGGCCCGCCAGCGGCCATCCTTCGTCTGAGTCATGTTGGCGATGACGGCATGGGTGTGAAGCTGCGGGTCCTTCTCCCGCGAGATATCGTGCTCGAACTTCGCGACAACCAGGTTGCCGGTCCTGATGGGGACGGGGGCTTTGCCGTCCTCACGCACGCGGGCGGCGGCGAGGTTTCGTTCGGTCCATTTGAGGGTCTGGTCCACCGCTGTCCGGTGCGCCTGCAGGATCCGTTTGTCACCGCCGAGATAGAGGAGAAGGGAAACGTCCTTGGGCGGAGAGAAGGTCAGGTCAATGCCCGGGCGGTGGGCGCGAGCTGCGGCGGCCTCGGCAGTTTCGTTCTCGCGCTGGCCGACCCTTTTTCCGTCAAGGGTTTCGCCGCGGAGGATCCGCTCGAACGTTTTCGTGTCGATCGGGCCGTTAAGGCCCAGCGCGTTGGCGCCGCGACCGAACCAGGCTGAAGGCTCAGCGTCATCCTTGTCCCGCGCATAATAGTTGTCGCGGCCATAGTAGGACGCTCCGGCGGAGGCTGAGCTGATCCCTGAAATCGATGCGACCATGACCGATGCGGATGGAGCGCTGGCGAAGCAGGCGCAGCATAACCGGTGCTGAGCCATTGTGAGCGGGCTACGTCCGGCGCTGCAGCATCAACGGCCGCCGCCCCGGCCTTGCTCTGCAGAAAAGCAAGAAAACCGCCATTCCTTGTTTTTTGACAGGCCATGTGCTATCTCCTTCCCACAAGGAGACTGCCATGGAACTGGTCCGCGAAGCACCGAGCCGCCTTAATGACGATCCCACCGCCATCGGTGACGAAGGCGGTGCTGCGATGGCGCGTGCATCGGTGAACCTCTTCCGCAAATGGGGGCTCACCGACGCCGAGGCGTGCACGCTTCTTGGCGGTATCTCGCCTAGCAAATATGCCAAATGGAAACGCGGGGAGATCGGCCGTCTGGGCGTCGATCTCAAGACCCGGCTGTCGCTCCTCATGGGCATCCACAAGGCGCTGCGCATTTTGTTCACGGAGAACGACCGCGCCTATGGCTGGGCTAGCACACCCAACACCGACTTCGAGGAGCAGCGTCCACTGGACATCATGCTGCGGGGCAGCCTGATGGACCTTTACGCCGTCCGCCAATATCTCGACGCCGCCCGCGGTTGGTGATGTCCGAGAGCAGCGCGGGGGGGCGAGCAGATCCACCAGTCCGCCGGGTTCGGTGGAAGGACGCCCGGCGGATCATTTCGACGCGGCACCCGCCGGTCGATCTCTTCGAAGACATCGCTGACCCGTCGGACTGGGACCTCATCGCCGCAGAGGAGGCGAAGACCAACCCCCGGCTCATGGAGCAGATCGGACGATTGGCCCTAGTTCCTCCGGCGCGCCGGGTCAGTGGTCCCGGGGCATCGTACCTGATGGCGCCGTTCGTCCATATCAGCTCTGCCTATGCCGGACGGTTCGATGACGGAACATTCGGTGCTCTCTACGTCGCCAAGTCGATCGAGACAGCCATCGCCGAAACGAGCCATCATCGCGCACGGTTCTACCGCGCCTCGAAGCAGAAGCCAGGATGGTTCTCCCAATTCAGGGAGCTGATCATCCTGATCAATCACAGGTTCCACGACCTCAGGGGCGAAAGTGGCTTTGCCGATGCGCTGAGCCCTGACAATTACACCGTTTCGCAGGCCTTGGCCCGGCGACTCAGAAGCGGAGGATCGGACGGCATCGTGTTCCCGAGCGTCCGCGACACTGACGGTGAGTGCGTCGCCGCTTTCTGGCCCGACGTGGTCGGCCTGCCGATGCAAGGCCGTGCCCTTGCCTATCATTTTGACGGATCGATCATCGATCTCGTCCGCGATGAGACCAGCCGAGAGGTGTGGCGCTTGAACTCGAATGGGTAAGCTGGATTGAGCTAATGATCGACGAAGGGGACCCCACGGCTTCGAAGCGTCCGTCTTTCGCCAGAACGGGTAGGCGTCATCTGTTCTGACAGGAGGGCACGCAGAATTCGGGCGACTTTTCCTTTTATGACTTTGTCTCAAAGTATCCATAAGCGGACATGCAGGCCCATGTGCCCGACGGCGAAACGCCTTCCACCTACAGCTGAAGAAACAGTTGGCCTGAAACTGTCGTCCAAGTCGTACGTGTTGACTGTTGTCCCAGAGCGATTGATGGCGCGCGACGCGCTACGAACTCACACCGTGCATAGCAAAGCTTATCGTCCGACAGAAAAGTGTTGTATCATTTATGCAGGACTTTCGTCGGGGAACCTGATGTGCGCGTTGAAGATAGAAGACAAGACGTTGGATAACGTCATGATGAGCGTCCTTACGGACCTACTTGCACCAGGCACAAACCGGGTCCGTTCGGGGCAAGGTCCAAACGCTGAACGCCGCGGTGTGCTTATCGAACTAGCTGATCCAAAAGCGCGGGTGAGCTTCGCGTTAGCGAAAGGTGTTTTCATCTCGGCGCTGGCCGAGTTTCTTTGGTACATGACAGGACAGAGTTCGCCGGATTTCATGAAATACTACCTCCCTAAGTATCCACCGAAGGCTTTGGCTTCAGGATACGGTCCGAGACTGTTCGATCAGCGAGGTATAAGTCAGGTCGATCAAATAATTTCTAAGCTCAAAAAGGGTGAGTCAGACACAAGGCGGGGAGTGGTGCAAATTTATAATGCCGAAGATTTCAACGCCGATGACTATCAGCCTCCGTGTACGCTGAACTTTCAGTTCATACCTCGTGAAGGCGCGTTGCACATGGCAACCACGATGCGGTCTAATGATGCTTGGCTTGGTCTGCCTCACGATGTGTTCGCATTCACGATGCTGCAGGAATACATCGCATCTCGGGTGGGGCTCGAGCTTGGCTCGTACCAGCACTTCGTCACCTGCATGCACCTCTATGAGAAGGACATGGAAGGTGCTCGGGCCTACGTGGCTGAACGTTTTCAAGACGTCCGAAGCATGCCGAGCATGCCGAAAGCAGGCTCAGATGACGCCGTACGAACGGTGCTCCATTGCGAGGAACAACTTAGGATCGAAGGAAAGATGCCGAGCGTATATGAAACGCTGGATCCCTATTGGCGTGATCTTGTGACTCTATTAGACCTTCATAACCTGAAGCATCGTAGGCGATTCGAGGTCTTCGATAATGTTGCCGCTAGGATTAGCAACGATTTCTTCGGCCCAGTTGTCGCTAAGATCCGTCCAAAAATGAAAGAAAAGTCCTGATGTGGCCACGTTGGATTCAACGTCATCAGCAGCTTCAATCATCTCTACAGCTGTATTCGTCTCAGCACCACCATCTTCCAGGAATAGTAAGCCCGGAGGCATTGGAAGCTCTGAGCTGGCAATTGGTAGCGAGTCTGCGCCGCATGCATTTCACAGAGATTGTCCGAAGCCGGAATATCCATCCTCGGCGTGCAGATCCGTACTCAGAGCTATTCGATCCAGAGCGCGCTGCTTTGCTTCAACTTCGTCAAGGCGACGTGGATGAGGCAGTCTGGCTCGTGTTTTTGTCCGTTCATTTTGGAAAACATGGAACTCATGGTTGGAAAAGAACAGCGGACGTTTATCGAGGTGACGCTCAAGGCCCTTGGACTTGGCGCCGAGTCTCGGCCGATATCTGTGGCTTCAGGCAGTGGCTCGACCGATCGAGCAGCCAGATCGGCGGAGCGTTTGGAAATCACCGTAAGTACGAATCTCTACATGCTTTCAGCGAAGCTGGTACGGGGTCGGTGGTTGCCTCTCTGGTCAGCTGGGTAGGAGATGGTAAGTCCCTGAATCAGCGCTTCGCAGACATTATCAGAAGAGCGGGAAATGATCCCGAAACGATCTTCGACGCAGTATACAGAGAATTCAACGTACACAGATTCGGGAGGCTCGGAGCCTTCGATTTTATTTGCTTGCTAGGGCGACTGGGCATCTATCCACTTGAACCACCTCACACATATCTTGCTGGAGCCACCGGTCCGACACGTGGAGCTAGACTACTTCTGGAGGGGTCTACGCAGGGGCGCCAGCTGAAAACCCGGGCGCTTCAAGCGGTAGTTCGCGATTTGTCAGAACACGTTGGTGTCGGTTCCCAGGTCATGGAGGATGCACTCTGCAATTGGCAAAAAAGTCAATTCGAGTTTGTCCATTTTAGGGGATAAATCAAACTACGATTTGCTGGAGTACTTCGTCAGTATACCGCCGCTTCAACTTTGTCAATCGACCTGGTTTTACCGCTCTCGCAAACTCCATTTGGCCAACCACGATACCGGCACTGATGCCAATTTTTCTGGCGAAGCGTATGATCGCCTTTGGACTTGGTGGCAGTGCCTCGAGTTCATCGCGATGCTGGCGAGGAACGAGAACGTTTGCGGAGAAGGCATTTGCCTCGGCTTCAAGCTCCTCGGTCTCGGAGGTTCCTTCATCTATCAGAGTCGAATGGTCTCGGTGCATCAATACGTGTCCCAGCTCATGGAAGAACGAGAACCAAAAGTGATCTTCTGACCGATGCCTAAAGCTAAGTAGAATAGCGGTCTTGCCTTCCGGTGTGACCCTCATCGCCCCGCTGGCAACGCATCGTTTCGGGCGTTGGACGTAAGCCAGCGCAATGCCACACTCGCCGCACAAGCGCTGAAGTGATCTCAGCGCCGAAACTATGTCTCGTCTCCGAGTGAGTTCGCGCATGGCCGGGATACGCTTCTGTATCGCCGCAGTAGAAAAAGGCTGAACAGGCATTGACGCCGCCTCGACTTCGCCGCGCCTAAGCCAGGCCGATAGTGCAGCCGGGTCAGACTCATAAGCTTGGGACGTGCGGTACAAATGCTCTGATAGTGTTGCTGAGTAGCGCTTCTCCCACTCTTGGGGAGTAGCCACGCTGAAGAACGCCAAGTAGGCCTCGAGTTGCACCTTTCTCGTTTCGTGCCGAGGCACCCACCCGAAGTCGGCTAGCTGCTTCTTTTCGAACTGCTTAAGCCATGCCGACACTTCCTTTGGATCAATCCGATCCGCAGCTTGACGAAGGCAGCGTCGGTAGTTCGCTTCACGTTGCCGCCAGAAGTTTCCGGAGCCCCCCAGTATATCTCCTAGCTTCTCTGCGAGTTCGTCTGTGACGTGACCGGTACCGGAGAGTATTTCTCGGATATCGGTTGTCTCGTATGCCGTCGCATCGGCCAGATCTGCCACGGTTAGGTCGCGGATCGCCATGAGCTCGACGATTGTATCGCCAGGCTTCGAGAACCATTCGGGTGAAAACTCTTCGTTGTCGGTCATGATTTTTTCCGAATGTCCGATATCAAGATTCGGGAAGACGCATCCCAACCTGCGCGCCTACGAGGTGTCGGCGGTGCGTCAATCGTCCCACAGAGCATCTCCCAGCTATCTCCTAATTTCACTTGTAGACTTTCTGAACCGTCGGACGAGGACACGAAGCCTGGAAACTCTGAAAGCTCCTCTATCGATCCGGCCGCCGCGATGTCGGCGAGGCGCGTCTTCAGGATACTTGCTGCCACTGGACCTAGCAGATCCTCCGCCTCGTCGGAGGTCGTGCACAGGCGCTGGAGCAGTTCATTTTCGTAGTGAGGGAGCAGATGAGTATCCTGCAGATTGTTGAGGCGAACTGCCTAGACCGATCCCGTGGCTCGAGTACATAGCGAGGATATTGGCCTAAGAGGGCTGTTTCCTAACGCTCGCGAGCGTACGCGATTGCAGCAAACGATTGAACGAGGCTGAGGCGTAAGGCAGCGTCGGTGCTGTTATGCTGACTTTCCTAGAAATACGATTAGAGGCATCGTTTTGCGAGACCGGGGTCCGGATCGACGATCTTGGAACGTGCAACGTCATCTTCGGACCCAATGGTTCCGGCAAGTCGACCATTGGACGTGTACTTGCCGATTTGACCGGCTACCCGTCCTGCGCCGCAGGCTGGGCCTCCGGACCGACTGAGGTGATCGTATTCGGCCGGGACTACGTCGACCGCAACTGCCATCCGTCACGCGCAATGCCGGGTATCTACACCATTGGAGGGGACGCGGACGCAGTCCGGGAGGTGGAGCAGAAGGAAGACGAGCGAGACCAATCACGCGCGCGATTGAGAGCCGCGAGCGATCGGTTGGAGGGGGCCGGCGGTCAGCCTGCACTGGCCTCTGAGGATGCTACTTTCAGCAGGAGCATTTGGAATAAGCGCAAGGCGACATGGGAGGCACATAGGTTGTTGGTTTTCGGACCCACTTGGGGCTCGGAGGCTCGCTTCGCATCCGAATACCGGGCGCGTGCGGAACAATGGACAGGCGATGAACCGCCATCTCTCGCCGATCTGCTTGCGCAGGCGCAGACTTTCGCAGGTAGCCCTCCGGTTGCTGCCCAGCGTCTGTCTCCCGCTCCCAGAACGTCAGCCGACGACGCCGTCCGCGAGCGCCTGCGCAGGCCCCTTGTCCCAGCAAGCGACCAGCCGATCGCCGAGTTAGTCTCCGAACTTGAATGCGCTGATTGGGTGAAGGAAGGCCTTCCTCTCCTGCGGCGATCATCCGGCCGTTGCCCTTTCTGTCAGCAGCCGGTCGAGGACGCCCTCGCCAGCTGCATTTCTTCCATATTCGACGCCACTTACGAAGGCGGTATCAATGCTATCCGCGAGGCGCAGGCGACCTACGCCGATGAAGTGGAAGCGATCACCGCGTGGATTTCTGAGATCTCTGGCTCGCCCCAACTCGAGGCGGACGCGATCAAGGCCTTCGCCGCTTGGTCGTCGCTACATCAGCGTAACCTCGACGCATTCGACCGCAAGCTGTCGGCGCCGTCGTCTGAGGTGGAACTGGAGTCGGAGGATGAGACGTTCGCGAAGGTCCAAACATTGATTAGTGCCGCCAACGTCAAGGCCGACCATCAAACGAACTTGTCTGAGAACTTTGCTCGTGAACGCTCCGCTTGGCAGGAGGCCGTGTGGAGCCGGTTCATCACCGACACGCGCTCGGACTATACAGGTCACGAAGAGCGCCGAAGACCGCTGCTGAGAATGGTCGAAGGTCTCCGTGCGTCGATCCTGCAGCATGAGACCCGCATCGCCGCCCTGGAGGTTGAGATCGCTGACCTCCGGCGGGGCATCACTGGCATCGAGGCGACCGCTGAAGCCATCAATGGTCTGCTGCGGCGTCAGGGGCACGACAGTTTCTATCTGCGTGCCACTTCGGGAGATGGTACCTATGCGGTCCATCGTACCGATGGGTCGTCAGCGGGTGATACGCTTTCGGAAGGTGAGCGCTCATTCCTTGCCTTTACCTATCTCTATCATCACCTTTCCGGCGACCATAGCAACGCGGCGGCAGGCACGGGACGGGTCGTGGTGATTGATGACCCGATGACGAGCCAGGATGCTGCCGCTGTGCATACGGTCGCCGCGATGGTTCGCCAGCTGTTCGAGGAAGCTTGCGCGGAGGGTAGCCGAATCGCTCAGGTCATCGTCCTTACTCATAACGCGCACTTCCATCATGAGATCAGCAGCTATTGGAGTGAGAGACGCCCGGAGCCCAGGCACTGGATCCTCCGCAAGCCCGCGGGGGTGTCGTCAGTGACGGATCATGGAACTAACACCCCGATCATGACGGCCTATCGGGCGCTATGGGACGAGGTGAACGATCCGGCTGCGGCGCCAGTGACCCTCTGCAACGCGATGCGGCGCATCTTGGAACACTATTTCCGGTTCATCGGCGACAGAGACTGGACGTCGGGCCTCGACAACTTAGAAGGGCCAGATGCTCTTGCCTTTGGTTCGCTCCGGCGATCCCTGAACGACGGGTCCCACGGCCACCTCGGCGCAGAGGAGTTCCATTTGGATGCCGATGCGGGTGAGCGCCTTCGCCGCGTATTCCAACAGGTCTTCGAGACACACGGCCAAGGTCCACACTACGAGATGATGTCGGCTGTCCAGCACATGTAGGTAGAGCTTGGGGGACTTCCTACTCGGTCAGATGATGCTCTATTATGTCCGCAAATGCGCCTTCCGAGACTTGGTCTGGCGAAAGCTCACTCTCCGCAAGAAGCGAATGGTGCTCCTTGCAGCGTGAGTGTCTGAGTTGGAGCGAGAAAAGGACGCTGGTGTAACGGTACGATTGACCGGGATTGGCCCTATTTGCTGGCAGCTACTTCGCGGTGTGATCTACCGAAACTCCGACAAAACGTCTATTCCGGCTGCACTAGCGCTGAGGAGATCAACCTATCGTTCTCAACCCGTCGATCACGACATCTATGACCTGCTGCTCCAGTTCCTCACCGTCATACCAGGCGAAACCTGCGATGCCCTTCGGTGCACCGATGGCGCCCCAAGTTGCCGCCCAGGCAGCTTGCGCCGCGAGGTCGGGGTCGCCCTCAACGAAGATGCCCTTCTTCATCCCATCGATCACAGCATCTCGCGTCGCGACGTAACCCGGACGTTTCTGCGGTTCCGGCCCGATCATCACCAACTCTCCTGGCTTGGGATCTGTGTTCATGAACAGGATACGGAACTCTTCCCAGTTCTCGCGCGCGAAGGTGACATAGGCGTTCAGGACCGCTCGCAAACGGACGTCCGGCTCAGACTCGGCCTTGGCGACTTGCACCAGAATCGCTTCGAGTTCGTCCGTGATGTCCCACAGGATTGCGGCGACGATCTCGTCAGCGGTCGCAAAGTAGCTGTAGATCGTCGTCCGACCGACACCAGCGGCTTCGGCGATCGCCCCGGTCTTCAGCGCGTCGATCCCCCCCTTTGCGTAGAGGGCCTGTGCAGCCTCCACGATGACCCGGCGGGCTCGGTGGCGCTCCTCGTCGGTAAGCTTCGGTCGCGCCATACGGCCTCTCCAATTCCATGCTCAGTCCGGCATCGACCGGCCTTCCATACCTCCATCCCCCTTGATCGTCACGAAGCTTGCCCCTAGATAACCGACAGCTGTCGATAAACCTGCGCGTGAATTGGGGTCGGGACGGCAAGGGAGGAGTATATGGACAGTCTGCTTGTCTACTTGGCATTTATAGCCCTTTCCCTGGGAGGCGTGTGGGTCCTTTTGGACCGACTAGGATTGGGCGAAGAGGCGCAGCCGAGTGAATTGGATGCAGAGCGAACCCTGTACGAGCACAACTTACCCAACGGCGACGGTGCGATCTCGACTGACAATGCACGTCTCTACGATCTGAGTGGCCATGTCGGGGTGGTGCGCGCGCACGGTCACCGTCTGCTGACGCGGATCATCCGCCCGCAAGAAGTCCGCTCGGTCGAACGCACCAAACGAGGCGTGGCGGTGAGGCTTCGGGATTTCGGGGAACCCGCCGTCCTCCTCATAACGGACGAACCTGACGGCGTCATGGATTGGCTGCGAGCACGTCTAATGAGCGACACGATCCACGGTCCTTCCCCCCTGGGCGAGCTGCGAGCGAAAAGCTTCGATGAATGGGTGGGCGCATAGATGGATGATCTCACCCTTCCCGACATCGCGGCCCTCGCCGCGCCGGTCTACTTCGCGTTCCTCGTCTTCGAGATCATCATTATCGTCCGCTTCCGACGGGCAGGCGGGTACGAGCGTCGCGACACGGTCGCGAGCCTGCTGATGGGGACCGGGAGCATCTTGTCCGGCATCTTGCTCGCATCGACGGTACTTGCCGCCATAGGCGGCCTCTACACGTTCGCTTACCAGTACCGGCTGTTCGACCTCGGCACGAGCTGGTGGGTTTTCGTCCTCGCCTTCGTACTAGGCGACCTCGTTTACTACTGGGTTCACCGGTTGGAGCACGAGGTGCGATGGGGCTGGGCGAGCCACGTCGTCCACCACAGCTCGCAGCACTACAACTTCTCGACCGCGCTTCGGCAGTCCTGGTTCAAGTTCGCGACAGGGACCTTCCTCTTGTCCGTCCCCGTCGCGTGGATCGGGGTCCACCCCGCGATCATCGCGTTCTCATTGTCGCTGAACCTATTCTACCAGTTCTTCGTTCACACGGAGACGGTCGGGCGGCTGCACCCATGGATCGAGGCTATCTTCAACACGCCGTCCCATCACCGAGTGCATCACGGCAATAACGTCCGCTACCTCGATGCGAACTACGCGGGCACCCTGATCGTATGGGATCGGCTGTTCGGGACGTTCGTACCCGAAGACGATGATGAGCCGGTCCGCTACGGGCTCGTCAAGGACATTGGGACGTTCAACCCGCTGCGTATTGCGGTCCACGAGTATGTCGGTATCGCACGCGACGTGTTCATGCCTGGCCTGTCGCTGAAGGAACGGCTCGGCTACATGTTCGGCCCTCCTGGATGGTCGCACGATGGGAGCCGCCAGACGAGCCGACAGATGAAAGCCGGAGAGGCTTAGGTGGCCGGTTCTGCTCGCGAACTCCTCGAAACGCGTCAGTCGTGTTTACTCGCAGTATCCGCGTCGAGCTTCGTCCCTTGGCTCCTCGCGCAACCACCCGAACGACTGTTCGTCCGATGGGGGCTCTTCCCAGGCGTGACGGGCGCGCGAAGTGAAGCATCCTGGGACCGGGTGGGGGCAAGCCGCGAGCTGTCGTTCGATGACAGGACGAGCCTGACCGAGACCATCGAGACGCTGGGCGGGAATAGTCTGAGTTACGCCGTCTCGCGCTTCGAGGGTCCGTTCGGAAAGCTCGTCGATTCGGCTTCGGCCCGCTGGGACGCTAGCGAGACGGCCCGGAACAGCTGCGAAGCGGTTTGGACCTACAGTTTCGCTCCGCGGAGCGTCCTAGGCCGACCTGTACTTGCGCCCCTCTTAGTCGCCTTTCAAACGGGTTTCATGAGGCAGGCCATGAACCGGATCGCTAATGCGTTGAGGGACAGTGATGCAAAGTGACCGAGGGCTCATAGGCCGACGCTTCGCCATCCTCGCATTCATCATGATCATCTGCGTAGGCACGGCGTTCATGCTGGCACGATCGATCAGCGATGGCTTTTCCGTCCGCATCGAGGGCAAGGAGCTCCCTTCGGAGACTGCGCAGCGGCTGGGTGCGGCTCCGGATCGGGCCTACGATCCGCTTCCGCTCAAGATGGCTGACCTCGGCGGTGTCGGGTTCACCCGCGACCCCGACCTTTGGCGAGCCTCCTACTCGCACAATCCCAGGCAGTTCCGCTCATTCCTCCTCACCGAAGCGCCTTACGTCGATCAGGCGGCGTTGACGTCCGTGGTGACCGACCTCGAAACCTATCTCGACCGGATAGAAAGCTACGGCATCAACGCCGTTGAGATGCCGGGCTTCCTGGAACTGGTAACGTTCGATGAAGCGAACGGGATCTACGAAGCCGCTCCGTCGATGGCGGATCGGCACAGGGTGTGGCGGGCGGCCTACGCCGTCCTCCTCGCCACGATCGATGCACGAGGGATGGACGCGTATCTGCGTACGGACATGGTCGCGTTGACGCCCCAACTCGAAGCCTACCTCGATCGGAAGGGTTTGCACGTCGAAGACGACGCTTTCTGGTCTGTGTACGCCGCAGGTTTGCAGGAACTCTTCGGCGAGCTGCCATCGGTCGACGGCATGATCGTACGTATAGGCGAGGCGGGCTCACCCTACGATGCGGGGCCGTGGGACTACCACAGCGAGTTGCTCGTTCAAGATGTCGCAGCCGTCCAAGCTATGCTCCGCGCGTTTCTCTCGGTCGCGGAGGAAGCGGACCGCACTCTGATCTTCCGCACCTGGAGCGTCGGCTTCGGCGAAGTCGGGCATATGCACTCAGAACCTGCGGACTACGAGACGGTATTGAGCGAGGTTTCTTCACCCAACCTCATCATCTCGACCAAGCATACGCAGGGCGATTTCTGGAGCACCCTTCCAGTCAACCCTACGCTGCTCGTCGGCGATCACCGGCGGATCGTCGAGTTGCAGGCGCGACGAGAGTTCGAGACGTTCGGCGCGGTCCCTTCCTATATGGGCCCGCTGTTCAGCCAGGCCCTACGTTCGGTCGCGACCGCGAACCCGAACCTCGAAGGGGTCTGGATCTGGACGCAGAGCGGCGGACCTGTGTATCGCAGCCAACGCTCCTTCTACCCCCTCGAAGGGTTCTGGCTGTTCAACGATCTGAACTCCTACGCCGCTGCCCGCCTCGCCGCCTCACCGGGGGACGATCCGCGAGCCGTTGCGTCCGCGTGGATCGAAGCAAACCTGACCGCGGACGAGGAACTCGCGGCCGCTCTGACGGATTGGCTGATGCAATCCGCCGAAGTGGTCCCGGACGCGCTGACCATCGGTCCGTTCGCGCGCAAGAAGGTCTTCGGACTGGGGCACGAGGTGCCGACGATGTCGCTGTCATATTGGGACATCGTGCATGGGGACCTATCGACGTTCTCAGTCAAGTACCGCGTGGTGGCCGCTTCGGATGCGGGGGTACGAGGCGCCCTCAAGGAGGCCACCGCTGCGACGCGTTACGCCCGTCAGCAACGGGACCGGATCGTACCCTTGCTCGGTCGGATGGACAGAGCGCAGAAGGACCAGGCGGATGGGCTCGCCGCTTCGCTCGACTACCAGGTCAGCCTGTTCGAGACGCTCGAAGCCTACAAACGCGCCTACCTTGTCGCCTACGCTTGGGTGGACCAAGGCGGCCGGGAGCGGCGGGCTGAGGCTTTGTCTGCGGCAAGCGAATACGAGGCAGCAGTAGCGGAACACCTCGCAGCACTCGGCGAAGGCGCCGCGTTCCCGGCCTACAACTTCACGCCGGCCGATCGCCTGATCCGCATCGTCAAGCGTGCCGACGTCACCGCCTGGTCGGCTCGGCTCGCTTTGTTGACTGCCCTTGGTTTCTTCGCCCTGTCGGTCGCGCGGCGGCTCGGTGCTGGCCTTCTCGTCGGCCTGGCGGCAGTTGTCGTCATCCTGACGACAGGCGCGTTCACGTCCTGGACGGCGCCGGTCTACGCCACAGCCGCCCTGGCCCCGTTCGTCGCGTACGGCGTAGTGGCTGGCTGCATGCTTCGGCACGCGACCGAAGCTCTCTCGAAAGCCGCTGTCCACCGAAGGCTAGCTCTCGTCCTCGCTGCGCCGGTCGTAACGGCAGTCCTCTTAGCTGCCTCGCTGTCGCGCACCGGTCCCCTCGGGTTTTGGTTGCCGTTCTGGACCGACGACGCCTACCGGACGGCCTACCTGACCTTACTCATCGCCGCGACGTTCTTCGGCTACGCGACGCTTTGGTTCGGCCTGCGGGGCGGCAGCATTCGTACGACGGCGGCGCGCTTCGCCGTCGTCGTAGGCGCCTCGTGGCTGACGGGAGGCACCATCATCGCGACGGTAGGAACCAGCCGGTTCGCCGATGCCGTGAACTTAGAACTGAGCCTCTTCCCGTATCTTCTGAACCTCCTGTACGGCACCGCCGAGATGCTCGGCGTACCGTCGAGCCTTCCTACATGGTTGGCTGCCGGAGCTGCATTCATCTTCGTGATCGGACTGATCGGCGCACCTCGTTCTGCCGGTGTGAGGCACGCTCTACAGGGTAGGTAGGGGGAGGTTGAGAACCAGCGAATTGCGTACGAACCCGTCATTCGCGTTTGAAGTCTGAATGCGAAAAATCGGCGAACTTCCGCCGAAATCCGAACGACCGTTTTGGGGCGGCTTAAGCCCCTAGTCAGCCGACAGGCTTGGGCGAGCTTGAGCCGCTCGCTTGTTGCTGGTTTTCAGCTCCGCCTTAGACTACTCGGCCGGCTGAATATTCTTGTTGCGGTCCCATCTGCGGAACGGCTCGACAAGCTGTGCGCCGTACCCAACCGGATAGTCTGGACGTCCCGCAACACCGAGGTCACCATCTCGTGGTTGCGGACGGTCCTTGACGAAGGTGCCCAGCAAATGGTCCCAGATCATAGTGAACAGGCCGAAATTGACATCGCCCTTGACCTTGTGAGCGAGGTGATGGTGGCGATGCCCCGGCGCGACGGCCCAGAGGTAGATCAGTGGACCGACGCGCATGTCCGTGTTGGAATGC
>JBCCTF010000074.1:0-18295 GCA_039198765.1 Pseudomonadota bacterium | reverse complement strand
TTCGACAAAGCCTCGAGGGTCTTCGGGAATTGCTCTGTTAGCGTCTTATCTTCCTCACCGTTCTTGAAGAGATGCAGAGCTTCCCAGGTCTTTTGCCCGCGCAGGGCATCCCACTGCGCACCTCGCATTGCTCGCTCATGAACGTAGGGCTCGCCTGAGGCTCCCGCTCCGATGGCCCGGGTGTACTCCTCAAGAATTGCAGGCGTGGCCGCCTCCAATTCCGCCGTCCACGGAAGATCCGCAGCACCGAAGACGGGAACCGGGTCGAGGTCAGGAAGATAGAAGATCTGGGGTTTCTGTTGGGGATGCGCGTAGGTGACGGCCTCTGGATGGGTTTGACACCAAACCGCCCGCGCGACGCGCTCGCACGCGCTGGGATCGGGCTCCATCGACATGGATGTCTCATAAAGGGCATGGAAGTGCTGGCGCAAAGCCTGATCGGCACTTCGGGAGCGGACCTTGGTCGTTTCATCAGCCTGCGGATGCGTATGGGCCCGCGTCAGCATCGGGTCCATATCATCGCCCAGAGACCAGACCTGTAGCGCCTCCTCACCGCGCCCCGCCGCCATCAACCGCGTGCCCGCCGCGAGGAAGTGCCGCGCGTTCTGCGAGCCGGTATTCAGTGCCAAGAGGATCGTGCTGAGCGCCTCTTCGAACTTCCCTTGCGCCTCATGGACCTCGCCAAGCTCAAACAACAGTGCAGGATTGTCAGGCGAGACCTTCAGCCCCTCGCCAAACCACCGCTCCGCCTCGGTCCAGCGCTTTGCCCGGCCATGGGCCAGGCCCAAGAAGCCAGCCAAATCGATCCGCTGCGCATGATCCTGCACTTGAGGAAACGCCGCCTCGAACAGAGAAAGCCCCTCGCCTTCACGCCCAGCCGACAGAAGGCGCCGCGCTGCCGCCAATTGCTCATCAAGAGAAGTCATCCGGCGAGGCTAAGCGATCAGCGGGGCCGTCGCCACACTGCTGTTGCTGCGTGCACCCGTTTCGTCAGGCAGCGCCGCGGAAAACAGAGCGGGTTTCCGATTGATCGCGCAGCGCCCGAACCAGCTCAAGGCCTGCGGCCGTGGGTAGTCCATCGGTATCGATCCAACCCCGCCGCCGCGCCACATCTTCGGGGCTCGTCCGCTGGCGGCCGACGAATTGAGCGAACCACAGGATATCGCAGACGATCTCGTCAGGCTTGTTCAAGCACGCCTCCTTACCGCGTTTACCATACCTCAGACGGCAGATCTGCGCGAGCGCGCCATTGACGCACACGCAAACGTTGTAAGGGAGAGATGGTGAGCCCTCTCGGATTCGAACCGAGGACCTACTGATTAAAAGTCAGTTGCTCTAACCAACTGAGCTAAGGGCCCCACCGGGAAAGCCGGTCGGTAGGGCTTTCGGTTTGGGCCGTCAACCGTTTTTGAGCCGCAGTTTGTGCGGCCACGGTGCGCTGCTCCTCGCAGCCATTGTCAACTGCAAATGCGACTTGATTGCAGATATTGCCGGGTGTGATGCTCACCTCTCAACGGTGGTGGGAAGAGCATGCATTTTGAAAAGGATATCGTCGCGCGGGCCAAGCGGAATAGCTATTTCCGCGAGGTTTTGTCGACCCATGAGCATTGTCAGCTGGTGGTGATGAGCGTCCGCCCTGGCGAGGACATTGGCGAGGAGGTCCATGAGCTGGACCAGGTGCTCGTCTTTGTTTCAGGCAAGGGGAAAGCGATCGTCGGCTCTGAGGAGTTTTATGTTGGCCCGGGGAGCCTCGTCGTTGTGCCCAGCGGTGCAGTACACAACTTCATCTGTAAGGGCACTAAGCCGCTGAAGCTCTACACGCTTTACGCCCCTGCTGAGCATCCGCCGGGGACGATCCATAAAACCAGGCGCGAAGCTGACGACGACGAGCATCATCACGACGGTCTTGTGCGCTCCTTCACAGCCTACTGCGCGCGGTGGAAGCGCGCGCTGCTCGACAATTGATGCGCGCTACGGCGCAGGTTGCGGAGCGGGCAGTCCGTCTGTGATGAAGGATGCCATCTGCTCGCGGTACGAGCTTTGTTCCGCATGCGACAGATGTTGCCAAAGGGGGCCGTGACCCAGGTGCCTGACGTGCACGACGGCGAGTTCTGTGTGCTCGGCATCGACCAGCGCGTCTTCGAAGATCCGGGTGTAGTTGTAGGTGTTGGCGTCTGAGATCAGGAGCATCGAGGTTTCAAACGTCTCCGCGAACAGAGCTGGCGAGGCCGATTGCATCGCCTCCTCGGTGCTTCCGAAGACAGCCTCCACGTGCTCGGTAGCGAGCGCAGGACGACTGCCTTCGCGGAAGGCGCGGTGATAGTCCCGGATGTCGTATGTCCCGCCGATAGCGACCACGCCGCTGAGGCGCTCCAGTGTGAGACCATGGGCTTCAAGATATTGCGGGTCGGCCGCCAACAGGGCGGCGAGGTGTGCACCCGAGGAGAAGCCTCCAATGACGATATGATCCGCGTTCAGATCATAATTTGAGGCGTTGTCGATCAGCCAGGCGACCGCTGCTGCGATATCGCTGATATGCGCGGGGTGCTGAACACCTTCGGTGAGCTCAGGATCCTGCCAGACAGCGCTGCTGAGACGGTGGCCGACCGACGCGACGGCGATCCCGTACCGCGAAAGCTTCTCGGCCAGATCCATCTCCATGTTCCGGTCAACGTAGGACCACGCCCCGCCGCCGATCCAGATGAACAGCGGATGGCTCCCCTCACCTTCCGGGATGACGAGGTTCAGCTTTTGGTTGGCGTCCGCTGCCGGATCAGCCGTGTACGGCAGATCGAGGATGGTCCGCTGGGCCGAAAAAGCCTGGGCTGTGAGTGCGAACGCCATGGCGGTGAGGATGAACAGGAGCCTGACCATTGTCGTATCCTTATTGTTTTTCGATAAGACAATGCATGAGCTGCGGGACGAACGCAAGAGCGCGCTACACAGCGGATCAGTTGCCGTGGCGGGCTCTGAACTCGGCAGCGAACGCGGCGAAGCGGCCTTCGGCGATCGCGGCGCGCATGGCGGCCATCAGCTTTTGGTAGAAGTCGAGGTTGTGCCAGCTGAGGAGCATGGGGCCGAGATACTCGCCCGCCTTGAACAGGTGGTTGAGGTAGGCCTTGGTGTAGTGGCGGCTGGCAGGGCAATCGCTCTCGGGATCAAGCGGCGTTTCGTCTTCGACGAAGCGTGCATTCTTCACATTGATCGGCCCGTCCCAGGTCCACGCCTGGCCGTGGCGACCTGAGCGTGTGGGCAGGACACAGTCGAACATGTCGATCCCCCGCTCCACCGCGCCGACAAGGTCGAGGGGTTTGCCCACGCCCATCAGGTAGCGCGGCTTGTCCTTGGGCAGGGTTGGGGTGGTGAAGTCCAGCACACGGAACATCTCATCCTGACCCTCACCGACGGCTAATCCGCCCACGGAATAGCCGGGGAAGCCGATCTCCTGGAGGGCTTCGGAGGAACGCTTGCGCTGATCTTCGAAGGTGGAGCCTTGGACGATGCCATAGAGAGCCTGGTGCGGCCCGGCCAAGTCGGCGAAGGCCGCCTTGGACCGCTTGGCCCAGCGGACGGAGAGCTCAAGGCTTTCAAGGCTGGCCTCAGGCCTGATGGGGTAAGGCGGGCATTCGTCGAGCTGCATCTGAATGTCAGCACCCAGAAGGCATTGGATCTCGATGGAGCGCTCAGGCGTCAGCATATGCTTGGAGCCGTCGATATGGCTCTGAAACTCGACGCCTTCCTCGGTCAGCTTGCGCCGCGCTGCGAGGGACATGACCTGATAGCCGCCTGAGTCGGTGAGGATCGGCCCTTGCCACGTCGAGAATGTGTGGAGGCCGCCAAACTTCGCGACCCGCTCCGCTGTCGGGCGCAGCATCAGATGGTAAGTGTTGCCAAGAATAATGTCCGCACCCGTTGCTTTGACATCCCGCATCTGCACAGCTTTCACTGTGCCCGCGGTTCCTACAGGCATAAAGGCAGGTGTACGGATTGTCCCTCGGGAAGTCGTGATCGCGCCGGTCCGGGCATCACCATCGGTTGCGTGAAGGGCGAAAGAGAAAGGCGTGGTCACTGACCACCCGCTTGCTTCGCCACCATCCGCTGGAAGATGATCAAGACGGGAGAACCAAGCTCCAACGCCATCCCTGCGATCTGCTGAGGCAGAGGATCACCCACAACCAACGTGGAGTATAGGCGGCCCAAGGCACCGATGAACAGTGCGGCGACGATAAGGGTCAGCGTCGCCCCCTCTTTCTCGATCCGCGGAATGATCCGTATGGCGAGGAACGCGACGAGCAGATAGACACCCGAGAGATAACGCAGCTGGTTGTCGACCGGAGCGGGTAAGTCTTCACCGCCGAGAGGCGCGGCGCCGAACAAAAGTCCCGACAAAGCGAAGAAACCCGGGATGATCGCCAGGAGGCCCAACGCAATTTGTAAAGCACGCTTCATAACTATCCCTCAGTGTACCGCGTTTTGATCGGCGGTGTAGAACTGCATCGTGTGGTATTGCAGCGGGTGCTGATCAAGATCGCGCACGAGACCGGCGACCACAGGATCTTTGGGCGCAGGTCCCACCTTCCGCTTGTCTTCAAAGCCGATGACGTCGAAACGAAAGTGGCGGCGGAAGTGCAGCGTCGCCTCACGCTCGAACGCATCCCAGTCGGTGAAGCGGCCATAGACCCACGCATAGCCGCCAGCAGGAGCGCCAGGCAGCGCCTGCCGCGCCCGCGTCTTGAAGTGCACGATCATCTGAAGGTCGGTCATCGGCGTTCCGTCCCAGGAAGTGGTTTTCTCGTTGGCGCTGGCCATGCCACAGCCCCGCGCGCGGCGCTAGCCTTGGGCTGCGCGCTCCAAAAGGCAGGCATCGCCGTAGGAGAAGAAGCGGTACCGGTCCTCCACGGCATGGGCATAGGCGGCTTTCATCCGCTCTGTCCCGGCATACCCGCAGACCAGCATGAACAATGTCGATTTGGGCAGGTGAAAGTTGGTGAGCAGGAGGTCCGAGGCCGGGAATGGATCGCCGGGCTTGAGGAAAATCTCCGTCTCCGCCGCGAAGGGCGCGAGCTTGTCGCCATCCCAAGCGCTTTCGAGGAGGCGGAGGGAGGTGGTGCCGACGGAGATGATCCTGCCGCCATTGGCCCGGGCGGTGTTGATTTGCTCGGCGGCCTCGGCGGTCACCTCGCCCCACTCGGCATGCATCTTGTGCTTGGACGTGTCGTCCTCGGTAACCGGTAGAAAGGTCCCCGCCCCCACGTGAAGCGTCACCGCAACGCGGGTCACGCCCATGGCCTCCAGGTCTGCCAGCAGAGCATCGGTGAAATGGAGGCCAGCGGTGGGCGCGGCGACGGAGCCTGATTTCTCCGCATACACCGTTTGATAGCGCTCGCGGTCATCCTCACGCACGGCGCGCTTGCGGGCGATGTAGGGCGGCAACGGCGGCATCCCTGCATCCATCAGTGCGCGGTCGAAGTCCTCCTCAGCGACTTGGAACAGGAGGTCGGTTTCCATACCGTCACGACGGGTGACCTCAGCCGTCAGTCCACGGAAGGTGATGACGTCCCCTTCTTTCAGCCGTTTGCCCGGCCGCGCAAAGCTGCGCCAATGGGCGCGGCCTTGGGTTGGCTCCAGGTGTTCCACCAGGTTGGCTTCCACCGCCACAGGCTCACCGCCCGGGCGCGCTTCCCGCGTGCCCTCAAGCGCCGCGGGCAGCACCTTCGTGTCGTTCACCACCAAGACATCGCCAGGGCGGAGGATGCTCGGCAGATCGGCGATCCCGCGATCAGAAACCGTCTCGCCCACATGCAGCAGTCGCGCCGCGGTCCGCTCAGCCGGCGGCTCCAGCGCGATCAGCTCTTCAGGCAACGCAAAATCAAAATCAGAGGTCCGCATGGCCGCAGCGTTTGACCGCGCCCTCAGGGAACTTCAAGGGCGGTACTCGCGGCTCAGAACGGCACCCTTGCCCTCTGCCCTCAAACCGCATATCTGGACGGAAAATCCCCAGTCATTCAGCGAAAACACCCGCCGGACGACGCGCCGGGGAGAAGCTGTTTTTGCGCGCCGCTCACCGGGCGCGCCCTCTTGGAGGATGACCATGTCTGATCTGCCTTTGAACCCGAAAGCCACCGCCGTTTGGCTCGTGGACAACACCGCCCTCACCTTCGACCAGATTGCGGCCTTTTGCGGCCTGCACGCGCTGGAAGTGAAAGGCATTGCCGACGGCGACGTGGCGGCAGGCCTGCGCGGCATCAACCCGATCAACAATGACCAGCTGACACGCGAAGAGATCGAAAAAGCGGAGGCGGATGAGGGCTACCTCATGAAGCTCTCGAAGAAAAAGGTCATTGTCCCGGTCGCGAAGGCGAAGACCAAGCGGTACATCCCCACTTCGCGCCGTCAGGAGCGTCCGAATGCTATTGCTTGGATCGTGCGGAACCACCCGGAAGTGCCTGATCGCGTGATCTCCAAGCTGCTGGGCACCACCAAGCAGACCATTCAAGCCATTCGCGATAAGAGCCACTGGAACTCAGCTAACCTCGAGCCAATGGACCCTGTGACTCTGGGCTTCTGCACCCAGTTCGACCTCGACATGGCCGTCCAGAAAGCTGCCGAAGAGCGCACCAGGCTCGAAGAAGCTGGCGCTTTGCCTGAAGGCGCGACGCTGCAGCCAGCTGAAGAAACCACAGCGCCGGCCGAGGAAGAGGAGACCACGGGCGCGCCGGACCTTGATAAGGTCTTCGCGAACTTCGGATCAAGCGACAGCGAGCAGGCGTAGCTGCAGCTGCGACCCAATTTCAGGCGCGATTGTATTGCTATTGAGAACCCCTCGCGATAACGCCATAGGCGGTGGAAGCAAAAGGTTTCTCATGTTCAAAAGTCACGCGTCATTACTCGCCCTAGTCGCCGCAGCAGCCCTCTCAGCTTGCGCAGTGACGCCCTCTGAAACGAGCTCGGTCGGCAGCTCATCCGAAGCTGTGCAAAGCTCGTTCGAACGCGATCGCCAGGCCATCCTGGCGATGGCCGGAACGTTCGATGTGAAATTCGACTTCATCGAAACCGTTGCGCTCGCCGAAGGCTACGAAATCAAAGACCGCAAGCTCTCAGGTGCCTGGGAGCATGTGGAAGTCGTCGAAGATCGCGGCGATTACATCAGCTTGCAGCATATCCTCTATGTCGGCGGCGGCGATAATCGCTTTGCTCTCAAGCACTGGCGTCAGGATTGGCAGTACGAGCCTGAGAAGGTTCTAAATTTCATTGGCGGCAATGCCTGGACCACCCGTGCCGTCAGCCGTGAGGAGCGCCGCGGTGCCTGGTCGCAAGAAGTCTATCAGGTGGATGACTCACCGCGCTACGGTGCCGTCGGCCAATGGGGCTACACGGGCGGTATCGCCAGCTGGGAAGCCGCGCGCGAATGGCGCCCTCTTCCGCGCCGGGATATGACCACTCGCGATGATTATCACGCGGTGGACGCGATGAACCGCCATACCATCACGCCTGATGGCTGGGTACACGAGCAGGACAACACCAAAACGGTCCTCACCGACGGCACACCGCAAGCGCTCGTCCGCGAAATTGCCGTGAACACTTATAAGCGAACGGACAAATTCAGCCCGGCCGATATTCAGGCGAGCTGGGCGGCAACCAAAGACTACTGGGCCGGTGTTCGTGTCATCTGGGAAGAGTTTGAGGAAGTGGACGAGCCCTTTGCGCTGACGCTCAAAGGCGAGCCAATGGACCTCTATATGGCCCTCCTCGGCTACGGAGGCTTGGTCGAAGAAGGTGAGATGGGTACGGATGAAGCGATCCAAGAAGCCAAGGTCACGATCGAACAATACACGACACGCGATCTGCCTCCCCTGACTCAACGCCTGCGGTAGGCTGCTCAGACTGAGTTTCGGGCATTGACTGGCGTCAGTGTCCGGACGGCAATCCCATCATTAGAAATGAAAAAAGGCCAACGCGGTGGCGCTGGCCTTTTCAGTGTGTGCACTGAAGAAAATGGAAGACGCGGCGCAGCTCTTAGCGATCCACCAAATCAGCCTCGAACCACACCGCGCCTTTTCTTCCCACGCTCGTGGCACTCAGGTCGACGACAATGGCCACGGACCGTCGGGCAAACCTATCCGTAATCGTCGCTTCGAAGTGCTCCCCTCACGCGGGGGTGTGACGTTGCCGCCTCCACTCCCATAGGCTTACAATTCTTGCGACTAATTCGCAATTACAAAATGCAGCTGGAGCCTAACTTTTTTCGACCACCTGATCGATCCGCCCGAAGATGGATTGACCATTGGCGTCCATCATCTCGATGCCGACCCGGTCACCAAAACGCATGAACGGTGTTGTGGGCTCGCCGTTGTTAATCGTCTCGATCATCCGCACTTCCGCGATGCAGGAGTAACCCACGCCGCCCTCGCTCACGGGCAAGCCCGGACCACCATCGAGCTTGTTGGAGACCGTGCCCGAGCCGATGATCGTACCAGCGCTCAGCGGACGCGACTTCGCCGCGTGGGCGATCAGTTGGCCAAAATGGAACGTCATGTCCGTCCCGGCGTCCGCGCGGCCAAAGGGACGTTCGTTGAGGTCAACCTGAAGCGGGGCAGACACTTTACCGTCAGCCCACAGATCACCCAGCTCGTCGAGGGTCACTGCACACGGACTGAACGCGCTCGAAGGCTTGGATTGAAAGAAGCCAAAGCCCTTGGCCAACTCACCAGGGATCAGGCCGCGCAGGCTCACATCGTTCACCAGCATCACGAGGCGGATGTAACCGGCGGCGTCTTCGGCGCTGATTCCCATCGGGACATCATCAACAATAACAGCGACTTCGCCTTCCATGTCGATGCCCCAGCCTTCGTCCGTAGGCATCACAATTGGCTCGCGCGGTCCGAGAAAGCTGTCGGAGCCGCCTTGGTACATCAACGGGTCCGTCCAAAAGCTCTCAGGCATCTCGGCGCCGCGCGCCTTACGAACGAGTTCCACGTGGTTGACGTAAGCTGAACCATCAGCCCACTGATAGGCACGGGGCAGCGGAGATGAGCAGTCTGCCTGCTCGAACGGCTGGCCTTCCACCCTGCCCGCCTCAAGGTCGTCAGCAAGAGCTTGCAGTTGCGCGCTGCATACGGACCAATTATCCAATGCCGCCTGCAGGGTCGGCGCAATCGACTCAGCCGACGCACAGCGCGAAAGATCGCGAGAGACGACGACAAGTTTGCCGTCGCGGCCAGATTTCAGGCTCGCAAGTTTCATCATCCTACCCTTTCCTGGGATCAGTCATGCTCATCGCGCGCAGCTTCGTGCAGCCACGCAGCGTGCTTCGGCGCGCGTTTGGTTTGCGACCATTCTTCAAGCATCTCAGGCGCAACCCGCCGAAGCTCAGCCATTTGCTCCGGAGTCCCGGTATCGCAGGCGATCTCTAAACGGTGTCCGTTCGGATCAAAGAAATAGATCGACTTAAAAACGCCGTGGTTGGTCGGGCCGAGCACCTCAAGGCCTTCAGCAAGCACGCGTTCCTTGGCGGCGAGGAGCTCGTCCATTGTCTTTACACGGAAGGCAATGTGCTGAACCCACTGGGGCGTGTTCTCATCACGGCCCATGTCTGGCTGCTCAGGCAGTTCAAAGAACGCGAGCACGTTGCCGTTCCCGCTATCAAGGAAAACGTGCATGTACGGATCATACGCGCCGGTGGAGGGCACATGATCCTCCGCAAACGCCACATCGAAGGTCATGCCCATAACCCGTTGATAAAACTCAACGGTTTCCTTCGCATCACGGCACCGATACGCCACGTGATGGATGCCCGCGAGGTTGAAACCAGCGGTCATTAGGCAGGTTCCGAAACGTTCAGTGCACCCCGGCGGATCTGATCTCGCTCCATCGACTCGAAGAGGGCTTTGAAGTTGCCTTCGCCGAAACCATCATCGCCTTTGCGCTGGATGAACTCGAAAAAGACCGGACCGACCTGTGTTTCAGAGAAGATCTGAAGAAGGAGACGCGGCGAACCGCCCTCTGTCGTGCCGTCGAGAAGGATACCGCGAGCTTGCAGCTCATTCACCGGCTCGCCGTGCCCCGGAAGACGTTCCTCGAGCATCTCGTAGTAGGTCTGCGGCGGAGCGGTCATAAACGGCACTCCGAGATCCTTTAGGCGATCCCAGCATGCGAGAAGGTCACCGCAGGAGAACGCGATGTGCTGAATGCCTTCGCCGTTGAACTGGCGCAGGAATTCTTCGATCTGACCTTTGCCGCCTTCGCCCTCTTCGTTGAGAGGTATACGGATTTTTCCGTCCGGCGCAGTCAGCGCTTTCGACGTGAGGCCCGTGTACTCGCCTTTGATGTCGAAGAAGCGGATCTCACGGAAGTTGAAGAGCTTCTCGTAATAGTCCGCCCAGTAGGCCATCCGGCCTGTATAAACGTTGTGGGTCAGGTGATCGATCACCTCAAAGCCTCCGCCGACCGGATTGCGATCCACGTCGGGCAGATACTCGAAATCAATGTCGTAGATCGACAGATTGTCACCGTACCTATCAACCAAGTAGACAATCGCGCCGCCGATGCCGCGGATTGCAGGCAGGCGTAGCTCCATCGGGCCGGTTTTCACTTCGACGGGTTCGGCGCCCTGCTCTAGCAGGTGGTCGTAGGCTTTGCGGGCATCGCGGACGCGGAAGGCCATGCCGCATGCGGACGGTCCATGCTCGCGGGCAAAGAACCAGGCGGCGGAACGCGGCTCGTAGTTCACGACCAGGTTGATGTCGCCCTGGCGCCAAAGGTGAACGTCTTTCGTGCGGTGCTGGGCGACCCGAGTGAAGCCGATAGCGGTAAAGACCGGCTCGAGCACGCCCTTCTCAGGAGCTGAGAACTCAATGAATTCAAAGCCGTCTAGGCCTGCTGGGTTCTCGAAAAGGTCCGCCATCACGATCTCCGTTGTTTGATTTCATACGAAAGTACTTGCGTCTGAAAGCATATTTTGCGAGCCTCGGCAACATGAAAACGCATGCTTCAGAAGCCGCGGAAGAGCGGGCGACACTCCAGCTGAGCCAGTACCTGCCGTACCGATTGTCCGTGCTCAGCAACACGGTGTCGGAGGCGATCGCGCGGGACTATCGCAGCCAGTTTGGGCTGTCGGTTCCGCAGTGGCGGGTGATTGCCGTGTTGTCAGGTGAGCCAGGTTTGTCGGCAAAGGATGTCAGTGCACGGACGGCGATGGACCAAGTGGCTGTCAGCCGCGCGGTCTCTAAGCTTTTGGAGGCGGGCTATGTCCAGCGGGAGGGGTCGCAGAGCGATGGGCGGGTCAGCGCCCTCTTCCTGACCGAGGCAGGCCAAGAGGTGTACGGAACGGTTGCCCCGCGCGCGCTGGCCTTTGAGGAGCAGCTGATGGCTGGCCTCTCACCAAGCGAACGAGCGGAGCTGCAGCACCTGCTCGGCAAGCTTGCGAGCGCCGTTAGCCCCGACAAGCCGCTTTGGTAACCCGCTACGCCTCTTCCCAATCGCGGTGGAGGCGGCGGGCGACGATCAGCATAAAGATGGCTGCGATCACGTAAAAGCTGGTCCCGACGAGGAGCGAATAGCGCAGGCTCTCATCCCCGTACTGTGCACGGAGGAGTTCGGACATATAGCCAGTCACCGTCTGGCCAACACCGATCCCGATCAGATTGTTAATCAACAGAAAAACGGCAGAGGCTGTTGCGCGCATGTGCGGCGGGACGAGGTGCTGGAACGCCGTGATGACCGGGCCAAGCCACACAAGGCTTAGCGCCTGTACCCCCATGAAGACGATAAACGCGAGGCCCAGCGTCGGGGTGAGGAGGCCGGTGATCAACAGCGGCACTGTTAGCAAAAACGCGATCGCAGGAACGAAGGCGTACACGGATTTTCGCCCTTCGCCGTATTTGTCGGCCAAGAAGCCTCCGGCGTAGATGCCGATGGTCCCCCCAACCAGGAGGATCGAGCCATAGAAATAGCTGGCGTAGCGGAGAGGCGTGGCATCTGCCGGGACAAGGAAGTCTGGCAAGAACGAGAAGAAAGGCGCGAGGTCCGCACCAAAGCTCCGCACGAGGAACGATGGGAGCCAGAGGATGAGGCCGTAGCCCATCATCGATGAGAACGCA
Source organism: Pseudomonadota bacterium (assembly GCA_039198765.1). GTDB lineage: Bacteria > Pseudomonadota > Alphaproteobacteria > Caulobacterales > Parvularculaceae > Parvularcula. The sequence continues at coordinate 6,197 of JBCCTF010000074.1, read as the reverse complement.
GCGCCGATCGAGAGGAGCCAAAAGCTCGGTTTACTGGCGAGTTTGGAAAGGATCTCTCCAATGAAGGCCATCGGTGCTGTAGGCGCTGGCGGCTTGGTGGCATCGAAGCGTCCGCGCATGGGTTCGCGCACGGTGAGCCAGAAGATCGGCGCCACCGCGACACCAGCTAAGCCCATGAGAAAGAAGGCTGCTCGCCAATTGAGGAGCTCAGCTAGGATACCGCCGAGAACAATGCCGAGCGCACTGCCAATGGGAATCCCTAACGAGTAGACCGCGAGCGCGCGCGCACGTTCCTTGGGCGGAAAGTAATCGGCGATGATCGAGTAAGCTGGCGCGACGCCGCCGGCCTCTCCAACTCCGACGCCAAGACGCGCCCAGAAGAGCTGCCAGAAATTCCCGGCTAATCCGCAGACCGCAGTCATGGCGGACCATAGGGTCAAAGCGACGGCCATGATCCGTACACGGCTGGACCTATCAGCCAGCATCGCGATTGGCACGCCGAGAGTCGCATAGAACAGCGCAAACGCAAGGCCGCTCATGAGGCCGATCTGGGTGTCGGTCAGGCCGAGCTCCGCTTTGATCGGCACTGCCAGGATCGACAGAATCTGCCGGTCGATGAAGTTGAAGGTGTAGACGACCACCAAGATGAAGAGGACGTAGGCGCGATAGGCCACGCCGGGCGCGTCATCTTCAGCTTTCGTCACGGGGGCGGATGAGGAAGCCATGGATCTCCTCGGCAACACGCTCTGGGGTTTCTTCATGGGCCACGTGGCCGACGCCGTCCAGCGTGACAAGCTCGGCGTCACGCATCACGGATTTCATCCGCACACCATCTGTCGGTGCAATGATCACATCGTCCGCGCCCCAAATGATAAGGGTCGGCGCCTCAATCCTTGCCAAATCCGGCTCGGGGTCAGGGAGGGTGAAGACCCTCACCGAGTCAATGAAGGCGCCGCTGTTGCCGGGCGCGCGCATCATCGCCTTGATCGACGCGCGGCGTTCATCGCTGACCGCGTCGGGGTCGGCGAAGATCCGCGCAATGGAAGCGTCGATCCCCACGTCCGGAAGGAACCGGAAATAGGCTTCGAGAGCTGGCGGGACGTCGGCTGGCTCGTCGGTGACGCCGTTGATGGGATAGGCACCCGGGCTGATGAGCACGAGGCTATCCACTGCACCCGGATTGTTGGCCGCGAAGCGCCAGGCTGCGAGACCGCCGAGAGAGTTTCCGACAATCGTGGCACGATCGATGTCCAACGCCTTCATGACCGAGCCGATATGCTCAGCGCGTTGATCAGGGGCGTAACGCTTCTCGGGGTCGGCGCCGGTCAGTCCGTGGCCGCGAAGATCGTAGCTAACAATGCGATAGCGGTCGCTCAGCTGGTCAGCCAGTGCGTCGAAGCTCTCAAGACTGAACGTGAAACCATGGAGCATGAGAAGAACCGGCGCGTTTGCTGGGCCCTGCTCTCGTACGCGGACGCTGAGACCTTCAACCTCGACAAACCGGTCAGCTGGTTCGGTCAGGGAGAGAGCGGCCGCGCTCTGCTGGCTCGATAGGTCGAGCGCATAGAGGCCACCGCCGACCACCGCTGCTAAGACGACAGCGATGCCCCCAAGGATTTTCATCCGTGCCATGACGGTTTTCCTTAATGGTGTCCGGCGCTCCTGCATGGAGCGCCGTCACAAGGGTGCTTAGAAGCGGACCTCAATCGTACCGAAGACCTGCCGCGGCGGGCCGTAGAACGACGTTGCGATACCTTCAACACCCAGTGTCGATGCCACCGGCTGGACAATCGAGCCATCAGGGTTCTGCGCAACGAAGTTGTAGCCCGCGACACGGTACTCTTCATCGAAGAGGTTTTTGCCGTGCAGCGCTGCGCTGATCCGTCCGTCTGCGGACGTCCAGACGAGGCTAGCGTCGAACAGTGTGTACGCTTCCTGGTCGATCAGCGGGTTCGGAACCTCGAATTGGTTCACATCCCCTTTGTACGACGTCACGGTCAGGAACGCGAGGTCACCGCCGAAGGCCGGGACACGGTAGTTCGTGGTCAGAGCCGCCGAGGTCTCAGGCGTGTTCTGGACAACGCGCTGATCGGAGACGTCTGCGCCCGCAACGATAAACTCTGTGTACTCAGCATCGATGAGGCCAAGGGAGTAATCGATAGAGAAACTGTCGTCGAGGCCGAAGAGGTTCTCTGACAGGACCGCGGTGCCTTCGATCTCGAGACCTGAGATTTCTGCCGCACCGGCGTTGGTGGTCACGCCGATAAAGGTCGGCGCGCCAGTTGTTGGATCGGTACCGCCCGCAGAGCCTGGGATCTGAACGTTGGTGTAGTCGGCGAAAAAGACCGCCACATTGTTCCGTAGACGTCCATCGAGCAGGGTCGATTTCCAACCGAGTTCGTAGCTGTCCACCTCTTCCGGCTCGAACAGGAAGAAGTCAAAGATATCAGCGTCATCGACGTCGCCGTCATTGTCGAAGTCGATGGCGGCTGAGGACTGACCGCGGGGGTCGAAGCCACCGCCTTTGAAACCATTCGAGTAGGAGACATAGAAATTGTGCTCTGAATTCGGGCTGTAGGCGAGCGATGCACGCGGGCTGAAGTCCGTGAACGTCTCGGCGCCTTGGAAGTCCGAGGTCGTCGCAATCAATGTCGGGTTGTCGCCGCCGAGTTCAGGGATACGGCCACCGATGAACGTCCGACGCAGAACGTCTGCTGAGCGCTCATCTTCCGTGTAACGACCACCGAGGGAGAGCTCAAAGCCTTGCATGCCGATCAACTCGCCAAGGTCAAAGCTCGCGTCGGCAAAGAGTGCCCAGCTCTGAGTGTCCACATCGCCGGTCGTGTTGGCGTTGAGGCCTGGCAGACTGATCAGTGCGCCTGTCGATGCCAGCACCACGTCAAACGTGTTGAAGGCGTTGGCATCGATATAGAAGAGGCCACCAATGCCTTGGACGGCATCACCTTCGTACGTGAACTGAATTTCCTGGGTGAACTGCTCGTTCTCATAGATCGCAGGAACATCAACATCTTCTGCAGGCAGAGCGTCGAAATCGATCTGCGTTTCGGTGTCGTCGCCGCGGAAGGCCGTAATGCTCTTAACAGAGAGGTTGTCAGTCAGCTTATATTCCGCTGTCAGCGCAGCACCCCAAGCGGTGACTTCGTTGGGGCCGAGGATACCGCCGCGGCTGTCGAACACATCGTTGAGGACTGGGGCACCCGACGCAATGCCAGGGATTTCACGGTGGCCGCCGCGGGTGTTGGATGTGTCGCGGAGATAGTCCGTGGTGAGACGAACAAACAGGCGGTCATTCGGGTCAAACTCGATCGATCCGCGGGCCGACAGAACTTCCTTGTTGTAATTCTCTTCCCCCGTGGTGAGGTTTTCGCCGAAGCCGTCGCGGTTGAAGCTTGCGATCGCTGCGCCGGCGCGGAGGCTGTCCGTGATCGGAAGTTCAGCAGACGCGAGAACATCGCGTTGGTTGAACGAGCCATAGCTACCGCGCAGGCGGAGGGTCGGCTCGTCGCCAAGGCGTTTGGTCACGTACTTAACCGCACCACCGATGGTGTTCCGACCGTAGAGCGTGCCTTGCGGGCCACGAAGGACTTCGATCCGCTCCACATCATAAACGTCGAGAACGTTGCCCTGCGGACGGTTCAGGTAGACGTCGTCAATATAGATGCCGACGCCTGCTTCAAAACCCGCGACTGGGTCTTGCTGACCGACGCCGCGGATGAAGGCAGTGATCGTGGTGTTCGTGCCGCGGCTGACCTCAAGGGTAACGTTCGGCGTTGTCTGCGCGACCTGGGTGATGTCAATCGCGCCCAGCTCGTTGAGGCGCTCACCACTGACCTGGGTTACGGCCAGAGGCACGTCTTGGAGATTCTCACCCCGGCGCCGGGCCGATGTGACGGTGACGACGTCATCGATCTCATCATCGACGGCGGTCTCTTGAGCGAAGGCTGGCGATGCGGCTGGGATCAGCGCGAGGACCGCCACGCTCGACAACAGGCTCCATTGAATGCGATTCATGCGGATTCCTCCCTGGAATTGTATAGTTACCGGGAAGGATAAAACGCGATCGGTCTGACGGAAACGACCACCTCGCGCACGCAGTCAGGACATTTTCGCTCAGCCGCGAGCGCTTCTGCGCATCGTGTTCGGCGTTAATCCGGTCCAGGTTTTGAATGCCCGCGAGAAGCTCCGAACATCGGAAAAACCAAGCCTTTCAGCGACATGGACCAAAGGCATATCCGTCCTGAGGAGCCCTTCCGCTTTCGCTCTGAGCGTTTCAGTCCTCAAGCCGCGAAAGCTTGCGCCTTCGTCGACCAACCGGCGGCGGAGCGTGGCGACGGACATGCCGAGCGCGTCGGCGACGGCTGTCTGATCTCCTGCCCCCTCCTCGATCAATAGGCGAACACGGCCCGCGAAGGTGCGGTCGTCAGGGCCACCATTGAGGAGGCGAATCTGTTCTTCGGTGACAGCCTCAAGGGTAATCGCCCCTGGCGCAGGGAACGTCACCACGCGCTGGGCACTGCCGCGATCATAGAGAAGCGCGTAGCGGCGCTGGCCGTAACGGGTCTCCACGTGCGTCTCGAACGGAACCCTGGAAGGCGATTCAGGTCGCTTCAGCTCAACACCGCGCCATCCACCCGCGGCAACGCTTGGGACGATAAGCCGGAGAAGCGCGTGTACGAAAAGCAGCGTCGTCTCCATCGTGAAGAGGATCTCTTCATCGTCGCTCACCGCATAAGGGAATGTGCTGTCGTCGATGAAGAAGCCGACCACATCCACCCGGTCTTCAACCGAATTAAACGACCCGCCGTGCAGCAGATTGTAGGACCGCGCGACCGTATCCATGGCGTGGACGAGACTGCCCCGTGAAGGCAGACGCGACAGCGCGAGCTCTGTTGATCCGGTCAGAAGAGGACGCTTCGACCTTCGGCCTGTTTCATCATCAACGAGGGTGGTGAGGCGGGTTTGAAGGCGGAGAAAATGCGCAAGCGGCAACCGACCCGTGTGTTCCCACCCATTGAGGTCGAGGCCCAAATCACCGGCCATACGATCGACCGACAGTCCTGCACCCACGGCTCTGGCGCGAAGAGCGCTCAGTGCCGAGGGGGGCACAAACGGCTCTTCTGCTGTGTTGTCCACGCACTCTCTCCAAAATACTGGAGACCGCCCAATACGCAGACGTCCCCTGTCCCTCGCAGAGTGTAGCTTAATCGCTCGAAAAAGCCCGCACCCTCTGCAGTTTTTCTGAAAGAAAAAGCAGTGTTGGTGGGTGTGTCACCTCAGAGAGGAGACACAACCCACGGATGTTTCTTTGGCTATCGCGAGGCGAGGGCCTCTTTGACCACGCCAGCGACGCTGGTCAGGGTGAAGGGCTTTTGCAGATACTTCGCACCTTCGATGGTGTTCAGCTTCTCGCGCATGGCCGCTTCGGCGTAGCCCGACATGAAGACGACTTTGGCGCCTTTCAGCTTCTCGCCTGCCTCTTCGATCAGCGTCGGACCGTCCATTTCCGGCATCATGATGTCGGTGAGGACAAGGTCGAAGCCTTCGGTCTCGGTCTCGATGATGTCGAGCGCTTCATCGCCATCGCAGGCTTCCACAATCTCGTAACCGCACATGCCCAGCGCCCTGACGACAATGCTGCGCACCCCGTCTTCATCCTCGACGACGAGGATGCGGCCCTTGCCGGTGGGGTCGGAAGCCTCTTCAACTTTGACGGCTGTGTTGCGCCGCTCAGCAGCTGCCGCTGCTTCTTCCGGAGTGACCGACGGCAGGAAGATGCGGAACGTCGCGCCTTCACCCGGACGGTTGAACAGGAACACCCGGCCGCCCATCTGCGCAATTGTTCCGAACACGGTGGATAGGCCAAGGCCCGTGCCCTGCCCTTCGCCTTTCGTGGTGAAGAACGGCTCAAAGATCTTGTCAGCAATCTCTGTCGGCACGCCGCCGCCGGTGTCCGCGACCTCGATCAAGACGTGATCAACATCGTCGAGCACTTCATAGCCATAGTCGGCAATATCGGCACCTTCGACAGCTTTCGTTTCGATACGGAGGGAGCCGCCCTGAGGCATCGCATCCCGCGCGTTCACGGCGAGGTTCATAATGGCGAGATGGATCTGACCTTTGTCGGCCTTCACCTCAGGGATGTTCCGCCCGTGAACAACTTCAAGGGAGACTTTCTC
>JBCCTF010000073.1:0-18316 GCA_039198765.1 Pseudomonadota bacterium | reverse complement strand
CGACGATGTTCGAGACGCTTTGATCGCGACGCCAGGCGCGGCGTTCGAGTTGGCGAAGCGCGATTCTGGCGACCGCTCCCTCTTTCCGGACAAGAAAGAAGCTCGAGAGAGCCTGAAAGACGATGCTGAGGCCATCAATGAGCTTCAGGACAAACTCTACGCTAATCGTGACCGGGCGCTCTTGGTCGTGCTGCAAGGCATGGACACGGCCGGGAAGAGCGGGACGATCAAATCGGTTTTCTCGCGAACCTCTCCCCTCGGCATGAACGTGAAAGCGTTCAAAGCGCCCTCGAAGGAAGAGCTTGCCCATGACTATCTCTGGCGGGTTCATAACGCGGTCCCGCGGTTTGGGCATATTGGTATCTTCGACCGCTCACACTATGAAGACGTCCTGGTCGTCCGTGTGCGGGGCTTTGCGCCCGAGGATGCCATCGAGCAGCGCTACGACCAGATCAACGCGTTTGAGAAACACCTGACGGAGAACGGCGTCGTGATCCTCAAGTGTATGCTGAACGTCTCCTACGATGAGCAGCGCGAGCGGTTGCAGGAGCGTCTCGACAAGCCGCACAAGCAGTGGAAGTTCAACCCCGGCGACCTTGAAGATCGTGAGCGCTGGCCTGAGTTTATGGATGCCTACCAGACGATGGTGCGCCGATGCTCCACCGAGCACGCGCCATGGCATATCATACCTGCCGACTCAAAAACACGGCGCAACGCCATTGTTGCCCGCCTCGTGCGCGGTACGCTTGAAGCGATGAACCCGATCTCACCACCAGGCAACTTTGAGCCTGGTCAGTACACGATCAGTTAGCGTGCGGAATACCGGCCGATTTTCTCGATGATCTTGCCGTCTTGCTTCAGTGCATCGAGATAACGCCTGACGTCCGCCATTGGGAGCGCTGCGAACCGCTGAACGTCTTCGATGGTCACGTTCTGCCTGCGCTTGACAGCCTCTAAGCAGGCCAGTTTTTGGAAGCGGTCCACCATGCCCTGTGCTTCTCTCCGCCCAACCATGTGTCCCTCCGTCATTTGGTCGTTCTCGGAGGCTGCTAGATAGCAATTGGGCTTAAATGAGGCTTTTCCGAGGCCGGTCAAATCTGCCGCAGGCGGCTAACCATGATCAGCACTCGATGACGTTGACGGCGAGGCCGCCCTGGCTTGTCTCTTTGTATTTGTTGGACATATCGAGGCCCGTCTGCCGCATGGTTTCAATAACCTGGTCGAGGGTCACGATACTCTGATGCTCCGAGTGCAGAGCAAGCCGTGCAGCGTTGGTAGCCTTAACAGCACCAAGAGCGTTGCGCTCAATGCATGGAATTTGGACTAAGCCGCCAACCGGATCGCAGGTCAGGCCGAGATTGTGTTCCATGCCAATCTCCGCCGCGTTGGCACACTGGATCGGCGTGCCGCCCCATACAGCAGCAAGCCCGGCCGCGGCCATAGAACAGGCGACACCGACTTCCCCCTGACAACCCATCTCTGCGCCAGAGATGGAGGCACGCTGTTTGTAGAGGAGACCGACGCCACCTGCGGTGAGGAGGAAGATGCGCCGGGCTTCGTCGGACGCCTCTTCCTTGTCGCAGTACTGGCGGAGGACCGCGGGGATGATCCCCGCTGCACCATTGGTCGGTGCCGTGACGACTTTCCCGCCCGCCGCATTCTCCTCATTCACCGCCATGGCGTAGACGTTGAGAACATCGAACAGCCGCTCGGGCTCATTGGCCAGCGGTGTGCCGAGCACCTTGGCGTAAAGGTCGGGCGCACGGCGTTTGACCTTGAGGCCGCCCGGCAACATGCCTTGGGTCTTCAGGCCCCGGTCGATGCAATCGAACATCACCTGGGCGATGGTATCGAGCTGCGCTTCTGTCTCCGCACGCGGACGATAGGCACCCTCGTTGCGCAGCATGATCTCCCAGATGGGAACGCTTTCCGCCTCGCAGATACCGAGAAGCTCCTCACCCGATGTGAAGGGATGGGGCACATCCTTCCGTAGGGGGATGATATCATCCTCGGCAGGACGGGAGAGCTGCGCCTCCGTCGTGATGAACCCGCCCCCGGTGGAGAAGTACTGTTCCTCTGCAATCGGATCACCATCGGAGCCCAGGGCACGTAGCTTCATGCCGTTGGGATGAAGCTTCGGGATGATGTGCCCAGCAAGGTCGATGTTGCGTTGCCACGTGAACGGAACATCGTGCTCCCCGTAAAGCTTGATCTTCCCCTCCAGCGCGATGCGGGCGAGACCCTCTGTGCCAGCCTCTGGATCATAGGTCTCGGGGTCTTGGCCCATCAGCCCGAGAGCTGTTGCTGTGAGCGTTCCGTGTCCTTCCCCAGTCAGTGCAAGGGAACCCTGGAGCTCCACAAACACCTCGGCAATCCGTGCGCGGTCAGCAGGCGCAAGATCACGCACGAACCGCAGCGCGATGCGCATCGGCCCCACCGTGTGAGAGCTTGAGGGACCGATACCGACGCGGAAAAGATCTAGGACGGACAGCATGGGCGGAAAGAACCCAAAACCGTGCCGCCCTGCAAGCGAAGTCTATGCGAAACCGTGCTGCCTGAGGATCGCGCGCACGTTCACCTGCGCCTTGAGGCGCGTTGCGAGCAGATACATGCCGCCGATTTTGCGGTGCAGGAACAGCGCCACCGGGTTCGGCTTGTGCGCGTACTTGGTCTCCCGCAGGACGAGGCCCGCGTCGCGCATCCTGATCGTCAGATCGCTTGAGGCGAAATCGAACGGCTCATCATGCTGAAGCGGCTCGATCGCCGCGAGGAACATCTGCTTCAGAGCCGCCTCCTGGTCAGAGTTCATCTCTCCGCCGTAGAGATTGATCGCACGGGCAGCTTGGTCGATCTCCGTCCACTCGCCTTTCAGATCAGCCTCCACCAGCTTGCGGTAACCGTCCGAGAGCTGAGGATCGATATCGCGAGCGGCTCCGAAGTCCAGAAGCACCACCTGACCGTTCTCAGGCCGGTAGCGATAGTTGGCAAAGTTCGGGTCGGTCTGGATCAGTTTGAACACGAACAATTCGCGGATCACGAGGTCGAACAGGTTGGTGATCACGTGGTTGCGAGTCTTAAGATCTGCGTTGGCCAACTCATCAATCGGCTGCCCGCGCTCAAACGACATGGCGAGCACATCTGGAGTTGTGAACTCCTCATGGAGCTTCGGCACAACGTAGCGGTCATCGCCAGCGAGAATTTTGCGGAACCGTTCCATGTAGGAGCCTTCACGCAGGTAATCCGCTTCCTCGTGAAGCTGCGCCTTCGCTTCTTCAAGCACGGGCGCCATGTCGAGGCCTTTGGGAAGCTGGCCTGACATTTTGATCAGTGTCATGACGTTATCGATATCACTGTCGATGCTCTCACGCACGCCGGGATATTGCACTTTGATCGCAAGGTCCTGGCCATCTTTCGTCTGTGCACGGTGCACCTGTCCGATCGATGCCGCTGCGATCGGCTGCGGATCAAACCGCGCCAATCGAGAGCGCCAGTCGCTACCCCAAGCCTCGTTGAGGACATTGCGCAGCTGGGGCGGCGGCATATGGTGTGCCTGCTCCCGCAGCTTCGCCAAAATGTCCGCAAGTTCCGGCGGCAGCATGTCGTCGCCGCCCATGGACATCAGCTGGCCCATTTTCATGGCAGCGCCGCGCAGCTTGGACAGCTGCTCCGTTATCTTTTCAGCATTGCCCTCGGTAAAGAGGAGTTGGTCGAGCGAAGGCCGCTCACCCCGCGCGAGGGTCTTCGCGCCTTCCATCAGCACGTTACCCGCAATGGACGTGCCCAGCCCGCCAAAACGTGCCAAGCGCCCCAGGCGCCGCGTCGGTACGGCAAGGCTATCGTTGCTGCGGCTTTGGTCAGCCATCACGTCACTCCACACGCTGCAGAAGGCACAGATAAGAACGTTTCGGACAAAGGTCACCAAGACGTATGCGCGCGGCAGTTGCGCCCCTGTCTCTCCGGCGTAGGCTGGTGGGTGCACGCCGTAGATGAGGAGACCAGGATGACCGACGCCCCGCGCCCCGCCCCCACCGACCGCGACGCCTTTTGGCTGGAGCAGGCGCAGCGGCTTGATTGGATCACCCCGCCGACGAAAGCGTCGGATGTCTCATGGCATGCGGAGGACTTTCGCATCAAATGGTACGAGGACGGCGTTCTCAACGCGTCTGTTCAATGCCTTGACCGGCATCTTACCAACCGCGGTGAGAAGACCGCGATCCTGTGGGAAGGCGATGACCCTTCCGTCAGTGTACGGCTGTCCTATCGCGAGGTGCATGGCGAAGTCTGCCGGATGGCCAACGTTCTGAAAGCCCGCGGCATCGGTAAAGGCGACCGCGTCATCCTCTACATGCCGATGGTGCCTGAGGCAGCCTATGCCATGCTTGCCTGCGCACGCATCGGCGCGATCCATTCTGTCGTGTTCGGAGGGTTTTCGCCTGAAGCCCTCGCGAGTCGGATTGAAGATTGCGGCGCGACAGCAGTGATCACCGCCGAAGGCGGGCGCCGTGGCGGCAAGACCATCCCGCTGAAAGAGAATGTCGATCAGGCCATCGAGAAGGCGGGCGCAGCCGGCGATGACGTGCGCCTAGTGCTGATAGTCCACGTGACCGGCGACAAGGTCGCGTTCGAGGATGGCCGCGACATCTGGTGGCACGAAGGCCGGGACGATGTCTCTCCCGAATGCGCGCCAGAGCCCATGGGCGCGGAAGACCCGCTGTTCATTCTGTACACGTCAGGTTCCACTGGCAAGCCGAAAGGCGTTGTGCACACCACTGGCGGCTATATGACCTACGCCAGTATGACCCACGAGATGATCTTCAACGTGGGCGAAGATGACGTCTATTGGTGCACTGCCGACGTGGGCTGGATCACGGGGCACAGCTACATCGTCTACGGACCCCTCGCCAACGGCGTCACATCTCTCATGTTTGAGGGCGTCCCCACTTACCCCGATGCATCGCGCATGTGGCAGGTGGTCGAGAAGCATGAGGTGGCGCAGATCTACACTGCGCCAACAGCCATCCGCGCCCTCATGCGTGAGGGCGACAGCTTTGTGACGTCCACGGATCGTTCATCTCTGAAACTCCTCGGGACGGTGGGTGAACCGATCAACCCAGAAGCCTGGCGCTGGTACCATGAGGTGGTCGGCGAGAAGCGCTGCCCCATCGTTGACACATGGTGGCAGACAGAGACAGGCGGTGTGCTGATCACCCCGCTCCCCTCGGACCCCATGACCAAACCGGGCGCAGCCACAAAGCCCATGCCTGGCATCTTGCCCGCTTTGGTCGACAACGACGGCAAGAAGCTCGACGGCGCAACCGAGGGGAACCTCATCATCACCGAAAGCTGGCCCGGCCAAGCGCGCGGGGTCTGGGGAGACCAGGAACGGTTCATCCAAACCTACTTCTCCACCTATCCCGGCCGCTATTTCACCGGCGATGGCGCGCGGCGCGATGAGGACGGTGATTACTGGATCACCGGCCGGGTGGACGATGTCCTGAACGTCAGTGGACACCGTATGGGCACCGCTGAGATCGAAAGCGCCCTGGTCGCCCACCCCGCCTCAGCCGAGGCCGCCGTGGTGGGCTATCCCCACGACATCAAGGGACAAGGCGTGCACTGCTACGTCATCCTGAAGGAAGGCGTGGAGGCCAACGACGCCCTAGCACAGGAGCTGCGCGCCCATGTCCGCACCGAGATTGGTCCTGTGGCCACTCCAGACCGGGTTCAACTGGTCCCTGGCCTGCCGAAAACACGATCAGGGAAAATCATGCGCCGTATTCTGAGGAAAATTGCCGAGGGCCAGCCCGAGGCTTTAGGTGACACATCAACCCTCGCAGATCCCGCGGTGGTCGACAGCATCGTCGCAGGCGCAGCCGGGTTCAAACCCGGTCAGTGAAGGTGCACCACCTGGGCACCGAGTGCAGCGAGCCGCTCGTCATGAGTGACGAACACCACGGTCCGGTCTTCGAGGCGTGATAGCAGCCGCTTGAGCACACGCTCAGCCTGGTCCGCATCAAGATGCTCTCCAGGCTCATCCAGCAGAATCACCGGCTGCGTCGCGAGCGCCGCCCGCGCTAAGGCAACGCGCCGGGCTTCGCCAAGGGAGAGTGAGCTCTGCCCCACATGCCCCAAGAGCCCACCGAGGGCTTCTGCCCGATCAGCCAACTCCATCTCAACAAGCACAGCCATCATCTCCGCCTCCGGAGCATCCGTGAACAGATTATCTCTGAGCGTCCCTTCCAGGATCGCAGCGTCATGCAAGCTGAGATGGCTAGAAACCCGCGCACGATCCTCAGTCCCAAGCGGATGATCTCCGCCAGACCACGCTAGCCAGCCAGCGAGACGCTTCAGGAGCGACGTCTTTCCGCATCCAGACGGCCCAACAATAGCGACAGGCTTGCCTTGTGATGCCGTGAATGAGACCCTCCCGCCGAGTGGTTGACCTTCGGGATCGGCGAGCGGTGCGTCCTGCACCACAAGGTCGCCCCCTGCAATGGCTGCTCTGTGTGTGTGTTCGTCGTGATATCGGTCCAGTGCCCGGCTGGCGCGGGACGCCTCTAGGTCCGCAAACCGCATCTTGGCGAACGGCGCTATCACCTCTCCGCAAGCGAGCCAGATGAATGCCGTCAGCACCACAGGGAGGGCGTCAGTTCCAAGACTGTTCTCTGCAACGCCCGTAACGAGAACGATCAGTGCACAGAGGGGTCCAGCCATACCCAAAAGAGCATCGGCGAGCGAAAGATCGCTCTGCGCACTCCGGTCCAGCGCTTCGGCATCGCGAAAGCCAGCCGCCGCTTGGCTCGCCGCAGCATGTCGCTGGCCCTGTGCTTGAAGGGACACAAGCGAGGCAAGATCAAGACCCATCCGTTCGCCGCTCAGTGTTCGGAGCGTTGCCGATCGCACGCGCCGCCGCGCTGCGCGTCCTGCGAGAACCATCGATGATGCTGTCAAAGCCGAGGCGAGAACGGTCAACGGGAACAGTGATCGCGGCACGGCTGCCACGGTCACCAAAAGGGCGAGAAAACAGCAGAAGGCCAGCCCAAGGGCGGGAAGGACCACCCGCAAACGCCTGAAATCGACGGCATCCACGTCGGTGAGGAAGTGCTGCAGCCTGTCTGCCCGGGCAAGCTGCCAACCGCTGCGCGCAGTCTCGGCATCACCAGCCATGCGCCGGAACAAGACAGCCCGGTGTGCCGTTTGGTCTTGCAGAGCCGCTGCATGTCCAACCAGACGCTCTGTATACTTACCGCCGATGCGGAAAACGGCGAGGACACGGATGAGGAGCGCTGGCGCGACCAAGCCGAAGCCAGCTGCGCCGGCGACAGCTGTTGCCGCAAGAAGCCACCCCGCTGCCCCCAATAGCAGAAGAGCACTGAGAGCCGCTGCGCACGATGCGAAGAGCGCGATCAGCCAGCGGCGGTCACTGAGGAGCGCACTCATGTCTGCACCTTGGCAAGGTCGCGCAGCTCAATATGCAGGTCGGCATAGGCGATAAGCTTAGGGTCGTGAGTCGCCGCGATCACCAGTCGCCGGTCCGCGAGATCGATCAGCAAGCGTCGTATGTGCTCAGCGGAGTTCTCATCGAGTTTGGCTGTCGGCTCGTCGACGAAGATCGTCTCGGCCGATGATGCCGCTGCCGCGGCAATGCTGAGACGAAGGCGCTGACCTCCCGATAGGGCCTGCGCGCCAGCACCGAGGCGCGTGTCACCACCAGCTGAAAAGCGCGGGTCGTGGGCAAGCCCAACGGCGTCAAGCCAGCGGGCTGCATCTTTCTCAATGGCATCAGCCACGCGGTGCCCGGGGAGATGGGCATCGGTCGCTGCCCAGGCCTGGGTGCCTACGGGCTTAAACACCTGACCTCGCAGCGGGGCATCAACACCTGCCAACAGGCGAAGGAGTGTGGTCTTTCCGCATCCTGATGGCCCGACCACGACAACCAATCCATCGCACGGCAAATCCATATCCGGATACGGACCGTTGACGGCAGAGACCGCCCCGCGAAGGCCAAATCGCTCCGCAGGCAAGCGGGTGTCACGGGTGGTTTCGACGGCGGTCAACGGCTCAACATGCTCAAGCGCCGCCCGCGCCTCTGCCGCAGTGTGGTAGATCTCTGCGAAACGCCTGAGCGGACCGAAAAGCTCCGGCACAAGGGCGAGGATCGCGAGCGTTGTTCCCAGAGACACTCCAGCAAAGCCCGGCAGCGTCGCCGCACTGAGGGTGCCAGCAGCAAGAGAGATCGCAAGACCAGCGACCATCATGGTGCTGACGATGTCGAGCACAGCGGTATTGAGGAACGCGACGCGCAGAACGGACATGGTCGCCTGGCGATGATGGGAGAGCTCGCGACCAAGCCGTAGCGACTCTCTCTTCTCAGCATGGGACGATAGGATCGTAGGCAGGCATCGCACGCGCTCAGCAAACCCGCCAGCGAGGCGATCAAGCGCCTCGTGGTGCTTCTCTGCGCGTGTCTTGGTGAGCCGCCCTGTCACGATGAGTCCGATAACCATCAAAGGCATCGCTAGCGTCAGGATGATTGCGGAAGGCCAATGGAGAAGCGCGATCACCACCAACGCCGCCGCTGGGCCGAAGACCGCCATCTGCTTTGCAAGGGGCACCGTAACCACACCGCGAGCACAAAGCGCCGGCTGCCGATCAATCTGACTGATCAACTCGCCCGCAGGGGTCTCGGCCAGACGGCTGAGTGATCCACGTCCAATAAAATGCGCATAGAGGTCGATCACATTCCGCGCGACCGCATCCTCCATCTGCGCCGTCGCCCGCCCGGCTATCATGGACGCTCCGGCCGCACCGCCTATGGCAAGGACCGCTAAACAAGCCGCCCAGACGGCGAAGCCCTGCTCAGCAATCAAGAACGTCGCCAGATGTGCAATGGCAAGGACCGCGACCATGCGGAAGCCCAACGCTGCCAAGTGGGCAGCGAAGGCGGTTTCCCCCGCCTGTCGCTCATGGGGCTTGAGCGACGCGCAAACGGGGTGATCCGGCAATCGGAACAGGCGCATCATTTGAGAAATATGGAGCCATGAAGGCCGAGGTCTCTACCTAAAATGGCATTCACGCTGACTTTTCTTGCCGCTGGTCGCGATGGAAGAGAATCGCGGAGAGGCTCTTGAACACATCATATTGATAAACGATATTATGGCCAGATGTTCATGGCGTATCACGAGGAGCCTGCCTGTGCTGACCATTCGGGGACTGACCAAAACCTATCCCAACCGCGTGAAAGCGCTCGACAGCGTCGACCTGGATGTCGGCAGAGGGATGTTTGGTCTGCTCGGCCCAAACGGTGCTGGCAAATCATCGCTGATGCGAACGATCGCAACGCTCCAGGGTGCCGACAGCGGTTCCGTGACGTTCGACGGAACCGATGTGCTCAGCGACCCTGATCCGGTGCGCAGGCAACTTGGCTACTTACCTCAGGACTTTGGTGTTTATCCAAGAATTTCTGCAATTAAGCTCCTTGATCACATCGCGGTTCTTAAGGGTCTCAACAACGCATCGGAACGGAAAGAGATGGTCGAAGAGCTGCTCCGCCAGACCAACCTATGGGACGTGCGAAAAAAGGCGCCCGCGACCTATTCAGGCGGGATGCGGCAACGATTCGGCATCGCGCAGGCGCTTCTCGGTGACCCCAAACTGATCATCGTCGACGAGCCGACCGCTGGTCTCGATCCGGAGGAGCGGAACCGGTTCCACAACCTCCTCTCGGAAATTGGTGAGAACGTCGTGGTGATTCTCTCGACCCACATCGTCGAAGACGTCGCTGACCTCTGCAGCAACATGGCCATCATGAACCAAGGTAAGATCGCGGCGCGCGGTGAGCCCGGCGCGCTGGTCGAAACGGTGCGCGGCAAGATCTGGCGAAAGGTGATCGCCAAGGCTGACCTCGAACAGCATCAAAAAGACCACCAGGTCGTCAGCGCTCGCCTGGTCCAAGGCACCACGGTGATCCGCGTCTATGCCGATGCCGACCCTGGCGACGGGTTTGAAGCGGCTGATCCGACACTCGAAGACGTCTACTTTGCAACGATCCGCGGCGCCCTTCCCTCGCAGCCGACCAGCAAGGCGGCGTAAACGCATGTTTGGTTCCATCTTCAGATTCGAGCTGGGCTATCAGCTCCGCGGCGCGGCATTCATCGCCATCTTCGCGATTTTCTTCCTCCTCACCTATGGCAGCGTCGCCTCTGATCAGATACAGATCGGCAGCTCCGACGCGACCAACATCAACTCGCCTTTCGTTGCGATGCAAATCATCTCGATCATGGCTGTGATCGGCATCTTCATGCCCGTCGTCTTCATGGCGACAGGTGTGACGCGGGACCAATCTCTGCGTACAGATGAAGTCTTCAAGGCAACGCCAGTCGGCAGACGCACTATGCTGCTTGGCCGGTACACCGGCGGGTTGGTGGCAACGTTCCTTTGCTTCGCATCGGTGCCGATCGCCTTCTTGATCGGATCGACGATGCCGTGGCTTGATCAGGAGCAGCTTGGACCCTTCAACCCAGGGCAGATTTTCTATCTTTATCTCATGTTCGGTGCACTGAACATGCTGATCCTTGGAACTGTGCTCTTCACGATAGCGAATATGACGCGATCACTGCTCGCCGTCTGGGTTGGTCTCGTCGCGATCTTCATCGGCTGGGTCACCGGCGTTGCCCTTGGTGACCAGCTTGAAGCACGCAGCATCGCCGCATTGCTTGATCCGTTCGGTCTTGCTGCGTATGCAGAACAGTCCCGGTTTTGGACGTCCGTTGAGAAGAACAACGACTTGCCGTCTCTCACCGGCTTACTCCTGCAGAACCGGCTCCTTTGGGGCGGCATCGCCTTTGTGCTTCTCGCCATAAACATCCTTCTTCCCGACGGCGTGAAAGGGCTTTCGCTCGCTCGGTTCAGCAACAAGAAGGAAACCTCGCCTGCTTCATCCGCTTTGCGGCCCGTGACCCTGCCCAAGGCAACACCCGCAGCGATCGGCGAAGCATCCCTCGACCAGTTCGCGCGGCGGGTGCGGTTCGAAGCCTTCGGCATTGTTCGGTCGGTCGCGTTCTGGATCGTCCTTGTGCTGTCGATTGCCAACACAATGGGCTCGCTGTTCAATCTTGAGAACCTCTACGGCACCACGAGTTATCCGGTGACCAAGAGCATGGTCAATCTGATCATGGCCGCATTCACCTTCGTGCCGCTGATCATCGCGGTGTACTATACGTCGGAGCTGATCTGGCGCGAGCGGGGGTTCAAATTCAACGAGATCATCGACGCGACGCCAACGCCGTCGTGGGTTTTCGTCGGCGCAAAGTACATGGCCGTGCTGGTCGTCCTTGTGCTGATGGCCATCGTCGCGGCCTCGACAGCGATCGGCACACAGCTCGTCCGTGGGTACACGTTCTTGGAGCTCGATCAGTACGCTGTCCGTCTCTTCGTTGACTTCATCGCCGCGTTCAGTCTGCTGACGGCCCTCGCCCTGTTCATTCAGGTTCTCGCCAACAACAAGTGGCTGGGGATCGGCGTTTTCCTGGCCTATACGGTGGTGAGCGTGGTGCTGGACAACCTGGGCTTCGACCACGTGCTTTATTCGTTCGGCTCGAACATCACGATCATCTATTCTGATATGAACACGTACGGACCGTATCTCGGGATTTCGGCGTGGATGTTCCTGTACTGGGGCGCTTGGGCGGCGATTTTGGCGGCGCTTACCTTCGCGCTTTGGAGCCGGGGGAGCCTTGATCCGATGCTCTACCGCTTGCGCCAAGTGCCGCGGCGTTTGGCTGGCGGTGCAGGCGGCTTGTTCCTCGCTGGTGCCGTGGTCGCGGCAGCATCGGGCAGTTGGATCTTCTACAACACCAACGTCCGGAACGAGTACCGCACAGCGGAGATGAACCGGGACCGCGCCGAGGCGTTTGAACGGAAATGGCGCAAGGACGAATACACGCCTCAGCCGACAATCGCTTCTGTTGAGCTCGATGTTGATCTGTTCCCTGATGAACGCCGTGCGGATATTACGGTGAACTACATCATCACCAACACCACAGATGCCCCGATCGAGAACGTCCACTTAGACTATCCGTATGCTGTTGATTTGGTGAGTCATGACGTCGAAGGTGCGTCGGTCTCTATCGCAGATGAAGAGTTTAAACACTACGTCTTCGCGTTCGATACGCCGCTTCAGCCAGGCGAACAGCGGCTGATGACGTCGACCATCATCTACGACAATGTCGGCTTCCGGAACTCCGGAAACGGTTCGCCCATTCGCAAAAACGGCACATTCTTCAACTCAGGCACGCTCCCCCAGGTCAACTGGGGCGCTGGCAAGATCCTCACCAGTCGCTCAGAGCGGAGAAAACGGGACCTCCCGATCGATCCGCGCGCCGCCAAAATCGATGATGAACGCTACTGGACACGTGGCTTTCTGTCAGAAGCCAATTGGGTCGACTTCCGCGCTGAGATTACAACAAATGCTGATCAAATCGCCATCGCGCCTGGCTACCTCGTGAGCGAGACGGTCGAAGGCGACAGGAGAACGTTCGTCTACGAACAAGACGAGCCCATCCAGAACTTCTACGCGGTCCAGTCAGCTCGGTACGAGGTCTACGAAGACGTCTGGGATGCGCCTGAAGGCATGGATGATGTGAAGCTTCAGGTCTTCTACGACAAGAAACATCCGTACAATGTCGAGCGGATGAGCGACGCCATGAAGCTGAGCTTTGATAAGTTCACGGACGTCTTCTCGCCGTTCCAATATCGCCAGATGCGCATTCAGGAGTTCCCGTACGACAGTTTCGCGCAGAGCTTCCCAAACACTGTTCCGTATTCAGAGAATATCGGCTTCGTCCTCAAGTTTGATGATGACGACGAAATCGATGCGGTGACCTATGTCACAGCCCACGAGCTGGCCCACCAATGGTTTGGCCACCAGGTCTCTGCCGCGGCGGTGCAAGGCGCGACGATGCTGATCGAAACATTTGCTCAGTACGGTGCGCTTCTCGTCATGGAGGAGGTTTACGGTGAAGAGCATATGCGCCGCTTCCTGCGGTATGAACTCGACTCCTACCTGTCCGGTCGCGCCAATGAGTCGATCGAGGAACTGCCCCTCTACCTCGTGGAGAACCAGGGCTATATCCACTACCGCAAGGGCAGCGGTGTGATGTGGCTCCTAAGAGACCAAATCGGCGAGGAGATTGTCAACCGCTCGATCCGCCGGATGATTGACGAGTGGGCCTACAAGACGGACCCCTACCCGCGGTCTACGGACTATCTGAAGATCCTCCGCGAGGAGGCTGGTCCTGAGCACGATGAGCTGATCGCCGATCTGTTCGAGAAGATCACCCTCTTCGATGTAGACGTGACGTCAGCGACCGTCAGTGAGCGGAGTGATGGCAAGTTTGATGTCACTATCGAAGTGGACGCGACCAAGCTCTACGCCGACGGTGCTGGCGTTGAGACGGAGACGCCGATGTCCATGGAGCTTGATATCGGTCTGTTTACGGAGCATCCCCGCGATGTCAAAGACGGCACCGACCACATCGCGTCGTTCGAGCGCCGGACGATCGTCTCAGGCACGCAAACGTTCACCGTCACCGTGGATGAGAAGCCTGCCTATGCAGGGGTTGATCCGTACAACAAGCTTGTGGATCGCCAGCCGGAGAACAACATCACCGGCGTCGAGGATGCGAGCGACGAGGGGTAGCCGCAGGGCTCCCCTCACCCCCGCGCGGCGTTAGCCGACAATCATCTGCTTCATCTGCACCGCCTCATGCTCAAGCTCTTTGAGGCGGTAGTGGACCACATCACCGATGGTGACGATGCCAAGAACCTTGTCACCGTCCATCACCGGCATATGGCGGAAGCGCCCCTCGGTCATCGTGCCGAGGACTTTCAGAAGAAGTTCACTCGGGGCGCAGGATTTGACCGCCTTGGTCATCACGCTCTCCACCGGGGCTGCGAGGTCATTGGCGACGCCGCCGTCAAGCTGACGAACGATATCCCGTTCGGAGAGGATGCCTTCGAGCTGGCCGCTGTCCGTCATCACCAGGACAGCACCGATGCGTTTCTCGCGCAGCACGTTCACCGCTGTCTGCAGCGAGTCCGTTCCTCGGACGGAGTAGATCTCTGAGCCTTTGAAGCCGAGGACGTCTTTCACGGTGGTCGGGCCCTTGGACATGTTGGATTCCATGGACTGGCTCACCGTCGGTTCTTCAGGTGGTTGCTTTCGCCGTGGCCCTGCGTAATTCGTCGGTGCCCTCATCATCGTATTCACTCCCAGCGCAACTTTTTGCTCTCATTGCGGCGAAGTGTAGCGCGCAATCGCTCAAAGTGGAAAGACCCCGGCATGTTCAGCGGCTTGACCCTCCCCCCAGCCCTCGCCGTGGCGCTGTTCACGATCGGCGTGGTGGCCGGGTATCGGTATCGGCAGAACTGGAAGGATGAGGGCCCTGGCTGGAAGTCGTGGGCCTACGGCGTGACGGTGGCGATATGCTTCGGAAGCGTAGCGTTCTTACCCGTTGTGGGCCGTTAAGCTTCCATCCCCTCGAGCATGCGCTTGGCGCGGGGGCACTTCAGGCGCTCGCGCAGCGGGCTGTCCGGGTCGATGGGTTTTGAGCACACCAGGCACTGATCAGAGTCGGAGATAGCATTCAGGCCACCGCAGCTGCCCTTGATCGTTTTGCCCATCAGCATGGCACCAAGCGCCATCCCGATCGTAATCAGGACCAGCAATCCGAACGCGAGAACAAACGTGGCCATGGCCTACTCCACACCGCGCCCCTGCGCCGCCTCAAACGCGGCGGTGGCAGAACGCTGAAAATCGCTTGCCGCACTATCGGGCTCACGGGAAATGAACAAGGCAGCAAGCCCCTCTTCTTCTGCCAACGTCAGGCCCTCTTCTGCACCCAGGACCAAAAGCGCCGTGGCCCAGGCATCAGCTTCCGCCGCGGTCGGAGCGAGAACAGTCACCGAAGCCGTCTGATGCGTCACAGGCCGCCCCGTCGTTGGGTCAATGATATGTGCGTAGCGAACACCATCCTTCTCAAAGTAATTCCTATAGTCGCCTGAGGTCGCCATTCCCTGCCCGGACACCGTGACGATCTCCTGAATCGTGCGCGAAACCGCGTCAGGTCGCTCGACGGCGATGCGCCAGCCCGCCCCGCTGGGCCCATCGCCGAGGGCGAACAGGTCTCCGCCGACCTCCACCATCAGGTTGGTCAGTCCCAGCGCCATCAGCCGCTCAGCGACGGCATCAATGCCTGAGCCTTTGGCGAGAGCCGCTAGGTTGGCTTCAGCTGTCGGGACCGTTTTGCGGAGGGTTGAGCGATCTACAGATAACTCCAGCACCCGCGATTGGCCGACAGCCTCCAGCGTCGAGGCGATGGTCTGCTCTTCAGGCGGGGTGAGGACTCGGCCCTTGGTCCCGAACCCCCAAAGATCGACAAGCGGGCTCACCGTCAGATCGAATCGACCGCCAGTCTTACGGTGCACCTCGTCCGCTAGGGCCAGGATCTCCCCCAATCCTGCCGAAATCGCGATAGGTTCGACGGTCTGCTGGACGTTGAACCGAGAGATCTCTGAGTTCGGATCCCAGTTGGAATAGGCGGCGTTGAAGGCCGTCAGAGTCTCCGAGACCGCAGCTTCAATGGCCTCGGGTGTAACCTCATTTCCAGGCTCAACGACGGTCACAGCGAAGGTGGTGCCCATCGTCTCACCTGTCAGGGTCAGCACCTCGGGCGGGCGGTTGCATGATGTGCAGAGCAGCACGAAAAAGACGAGGAAAATTCGAACCATACCAAGCCTTCAGGGGCGAACCTGTGATGCACGTCTTGCCATCGCTGCGCAATGATCTAATGAGCGACGAACAGTGTTTGTTCCTATCGGGCCTGCCGTTTAAAACTTCGGTGTGTTTCGTCAGGTAGGGGCGACACGAGGCGCTGGTCCACCACGCTTGAGCGCCGCCGCGTAATTGTAGTTTGGATGTTGTGCAGGTGAAAAAGTTCCGTCTTCGCAAGGGCCTCGACCTTCCGGTTGAGGGAAAACCCGAGCAGACGATCCGTCGGGGGCCGACAATCGGCCAAGTCGCCGTTCTCGGCGGCGATTACATCGGCCTCAAGCCGCGACTTTCGGTTCAAGAGGGTGACATCGTTGGCGCAGGGGCGCCGATCTTCCACCATAAGGACACGCCCGGCGTTTTCGTCACCGCTCCTGTCTCAGGCAAAGTAACCGCCGTGAACCGCGGCTACCGTCGCGCGCTGATCAGCGTGGAGATCGAAGCCGACCCGAACGCAGCCCAGCCCGTTGATTTTGCAAGTGTTGGTGACCCCTCGACGCCCGAAGGCATTGCCGAGCGCCTAGGCGCGGCTGGCCTCTGGACTTCGTTCCGGACCCGGCCCTACTCCAAGGTACCCAGCCAAGACAGCAAACCCGCCGCGATTTTCGTCAACGCGATGGACACGGAGCCCCTCGCTCCCAACCCAGAGCTGATTATCGGCGAAGCGCCGGACGCGTTTGAGCGCGGCCTCGAGACGATTGCGAAACTGACTGACGGGAAAACCTACCTCTGCTTCGAAGACGGCGCGACCATTCCGTACCCTGAAGTTCCGTCGATTGAGCCCGCCGCCTTCTCAGGCCCTCACCCTGCCGGCCTTCCCGGCACGCACATCCACTTCCTCCAGCCGCCAGCCCCCGGCCAAGTGGTCTGGACGATCGGCTATCAGGACGTCATTGCAGTCGGCCATCTTATGATGACGGGGCACTTGAATGCTGATCGCGTTGTCGCCCTCGGCGGGCCGTTGGTCAAAGAACCGCGCCTCGTGCGCACCGTGATGGGCGCATCGCTCCGCGAGCTGACGGCTGGTACTTACGAGGACTCTGTTCCCACCCGGATCATCTCTGGCTCTGTTCTCAGCGGTAAAGCGCCTGCCGAAGAAGCGGCGGCTTTCCTGTCTCGATACGCTCGGCAGGTGACGGTGATTGAAGAAGATCACCAGCAGAACCCCCTCGGCTGGATCAGGCCAATGGTGCACAAATACGCGTTCCAGCCTGTTCTCGGCTCCGCTCTCTCGAAGAAGTCCTACCCGCTCACGTCCAACCTCAATGGCGGTCGCCGCGCAATGGTTCCGCTGGGTACGTTCGAAGAGGTGATGCCGCAGGATTATCTGCCGACCCAACTCCTCCGTGCACTGCTTGTGATGGACACGGACGTTGCTCAAGCCCTCGGCGCGATGGAGCTCGACGAAGAGGATCTCGGCCTCGTCGGTTTCGTCTGCCCCGCAAAGTACGAGTACGGCGTCGCCCTGCGCGATTGCCTGAACAAGATCGAGAAAGAAGGCTAACCGATGGGAATCCGGACCTTTTTCGACCGTATCGAGCCGCAGTTCACCGCTGGCGGAAAGTGGGAGCGCTACTTCCCCATCTACGAGATGGTGGAAAGCTTTCTGTACACCCCGAAAACGGTGACGACCGTTGCGCCCCACGCGCGCTCTCACATCGATATGAAGCGGATCATGACCTATGTCGTGATTGCGACGGTGCCTGCGATCCTCGTTGGCCTCTACAATGTCGGCCTGCAAACGAACACGGCGATCGCCACCTACGGCCCATCGGGCTGGCGCGCTGGTCTGATTGATCTCGTCGGCATCGGCTTCAACCCGGCCAACCCGTTTGCAAACTTCGCACACGGACTGCTCTACTTCCTGCCGATCTACATCACGACCCTGGTCGCAGGGGGCATCTGCGAGGTGGTCTTCGCCACGATCCGCAAGCACGAGGTCAACGAAGGCTTCCTCGTCACATCGATGCTCTACACGCTAATCCTCCCCGCCTCCACGCCGCTCTGGCAGGTGGCACTGGGCATCATGTTTGGCGTCGTCATCGGCAAAGAGGTCTTCGGCGGGACGGGGAAGAACTTCCTGAACCCCGCCCTCACCGGTCGTGCGTTCCTTTACTTCGCATACCCCGCTTATATGTCGGGCGACACGATCTGGACGCCGGTTGATGGCTTCTCCGGCGCCACGGCATTGTCCGTGTCCGCATCAGATGGCTACCAAGCTCTTAGTGAGCAGGGCGTCAGCTGGATGAACGCGTTCGTTGGTACGATCCAAGGCTGCATCGGAGAAACTTCCGCCCTTGCGTGCTTCATCGGCCTCGCATTCCTCCTTGCGACCAAGATCGCCAACTACCGCATGGTTGCCGGCTGCCTTCTCGGGATGATCGGTTTCACGTTGCTTCTCAACGCGATAGGCTCCGACACCAACCCGATGTTCGCGATGCCTTGGTATTGGCACCTGGTCATCGGCGGCTACGCGTTCGGCCTCGT